>NZ_LIPU01000009.1:0-80114 GCF_001418245.1 Tepidiphilus thermophilus | reverse complement strand
CCCATGAATCGGGAACAAGCCAACCTCTTCTTCCAGGTCATCGCCCAGCGCTACGAGAAGGGCAGCGTGATCGTCACGAGCAATCTGCCCTTCGGGCAGTGGGACGCAACCTTCGCCCAGGACAGCACGCTGACGGCGGCCTTGCTGGATCGGCTCCTGCACCATGCCCACATCGTGCCCATCGCCGGGGAGAGTTACCGCCTCAGGCATCAACGACAAGCCGTCATGCTTGCCGCTAGAAATGCCGCAGGGATGCCCGAATAGCATCGCTTGCGTCAAAGGGGGTGTATCAGTTTTACTTCGTTGATCAAGGCAAAACTGTGTCAGTTTTCAATCGGTGTTGACACCGTTGGCGTAGTCACGCCGTCGCTCACTACGTTCATAGGGCGCCGCTCCAAGGAACTGGGATCGTTCGATCTTGGCGGCTTCATTGACGAGGATGCGCAGAGCCTCGCCGGCACCCTCCAGTCCGTGTTCGAGCAACACAGCATAAGCCATTTCCAAAGGATTGGTTTCGACACGCATCGCCATGATGGGCATACTCCTTTCTCGAAGTCATGGCGTCAGACCGAGCGCCGCGCACTTCCTGCCAGAGGCGCTAAACGGAATTTACAGAAAGGATGGTACACAACCTTTCCGACACAACCGCTCCGACAGCTTGGCTAGTAGTGGTAGCGGCCTTGCAAAAACTCGATCCGATCCGCTTTCACCAGATAGACGCAACGGTGTTCCTGCGTGATCCGGCGTGACCAGACATCCGGGCCCAGATACTTCAATGGTTCGGGATTGCCAATGCCCTTGAATGGATCTCGCAGGACGGCCTTGACCAGCTCCAGGAGGCGCTTGGCAGTGCGGCGTTCTGTTTCCACCCAGTAGCTCAAGTCCTCCAAGAACTCGGGATGAAACACCGCGACGCGCTTGAGCTCAGCCTTCGATGCCATAGAGTTTCTCGAGGGCATCGACCGCAGTGGGTGCGACCTCACCGGCCCGAGCACGGGCCAGGGCAGTCAACAGACGTTCCGCATTCTTTGGCGAGCGCAGCAGATGCGCTGTCTCCATCAGGCTTTGTAGTTCATCGGCGGCAATCATTGCAACGGCCCCCCCCGAGCGGCGACGCACCACGACGACTTCACGGTCATCGACCGCACGATCCATCAGAGTCTTGAGTTGCTTGCGGGCCTGGCTGTAGGTGGTTTCGATGGTCATGACGATCTCCGTTAGTTGGACATATATATTGTACAACTATGACATGACAAAGGAACCCCTTCTTCCGTCAGTTCCCACTCACTGCTGTCACACGCTGATTTTGGAAAGAAAAAAAGCCGACCCCCAGAGGCCGGCTTTTCTTCACCCTCGCGAGGGAGGAAGCTCACTCGAATTCGAGGATCACCTCGTCCACCGCCAGGCTCGCGCCCGGCTTGGCGACGATCTTCTTCACCTTGCCGTCCTGCTCGGCGCGCAGGATGTTCTCCATCTTCATCGCCTCGATCACGGCGAGTTTCTCGCCCGCCTTCACCTCCTGCCCTTCGGTGACCGAGACCTCGCGCAGCAGCCCCGGCATGGGCGAGAGGAGGAACTTGGACATGTCGGGCGGCGACTTGAGCGGCATCAGCGGCCACAGGGCGGCGATATGCTCCGGCAGCACGCGGGCACGCAGCTCGGCGCCGTGGTGGCGCAGCACGTAGAGGATGCCCTCGCGTTCGAGCTGCACCGTCATCGGCGCATCGCCGATGCGCACCTGCAGCACGATCTCGCCCAGGCGCCAGCGCGGATCGAAGTCGATCTGCAGCACCCGCTCGCCCGAGCGCACCACGAAGCGGGAGTCCGAGAGCGACTCGACCGTAGCCGGCGTGGCGCCTTGGGCATCGATCACCCGGTAGTTGGGCGAGGGCGCGTAGCGATGTCCGTTCATCTGGCCGGAGAGTCGGGCGTTGCGCAGCCGCCACTTGTGCTCGACCGCCGCCAGGATGAGGCGCAGCATCAGCGGGTCTTCGTGCGGCACCATCTCCGGCGTGAAGCCGTGGGGGAATTCCTCGGCGATGAAGCCGGTGGTGAGCCGCCCCTCGCGGAAGCGCGGATGCTGCATGAGCGCCGCCTGGAAGGGGATGTTGGAGTGGATGCCGCGAATGACGAAGGCATCGAGCGCCTCCTGCATCCGCCCGATCGCCTCCAGCCGGTCGCGCCCGTGTACGATGAGCTTGGCGATCATCGAGTCGTAGTACATCGAGATCTCGCCGCCCTCATAGACGCCGGTGTCGACGCGCACCTGGCCCGGCACTTCGGCCGGCGGACGGAACTTCACCAGGCGCCCGGTGGAGGGCAGGAAGCCGCGGAAAGGATCCTCGGCGTTGATGCGGCATTCCATCGCCCAGCCGTCGATGCGCAGCTCGGATTGCGACAGCGGCAGTTTCTCGCCGGCGGCGATGCGGATCATCCACTCGACCAGATCGAGCCCGGTGATCATCTCGGTGACCGGGTGCTCGACCTGCAGCCGCGTGTTCATCTCGAGGAAGTAGAAGGACTTGTCCTTGCCGACGACGAATTCCACCGTGCCGGCGGACTGGTACTGCACCGCGCGCGCCAGCGCCACCGCCTGCTCGCCCATGGCGCGGCGGGTGTCCGGGTCGATGAAGGGGCTGGGCGCCTCTTCCACCACTTTCTGGTGGCGGCGCTGCACCGAGCATTCGCGCTCGAAGAGATAGACATAGTTGCCGTAGGCGTCGCCGAAGACCTGGATCTCGATGTGGCGCGGCTCTTCGACGAACTTCTCGATGAAGACGCGATCGTCGCCGAAGGCGTTGCGCGCCTCGTTGCGGCAGGATTCGAACCCTTCGCGGCACTGGGCGTCGTCGTAGGCCACGCGCAGCCCCTTGCCCCCGCCGCCGGCCGAAGCCTTGATCATCACCGGATAGCCGATGTCGCGGGCGATGCGCACCGCCTCCTCGGCCGATTCGATCGGCTCGTTGTAGCCGGGGATGGTATTGACGCCCGCCTGCATGGCGAGCTTCTTCGAGGCGATCTTGTCGCCCATGGCGGCGATGGCGTCGGCCTTGGGACCGATGAAGACGATGCCCTCTTCCTCGAGCCGGCGGGCGAACTCCTCGTTCTCCGAGAGAAAGCCGTAGCCGGGGTGCACCGCCTCGGCGCCGGTCTGCTTACAGGCGGCGATGATTTTGTCCATCGCCAGGTAGGATGCCTTGGAAGGCGCGGGGCCGATGCACACCGCCTCGTCGGCGAGCTGCACGTGCAGCGCACGGCGGTCGGCCTCGGAATAGACCGCCACGGTGGCGATCCCCATCTTGCGCGCGGTCTTGATCACCCGGCAGGCGATCTCGCCCCGGTTGGCGATCAGAATCTTTTTGAACATGGTGGTGTTTTCCCTCATTGCGATGAACCGTTGGCGTGCCGCCTCACAGCGGGATGTTGCCGTGCTTGCGCCAGGGGTTTTCGAGCTTCTTGTCCTCGAGCATCGCCAGCGAGCGGCAGATGCGCTTGCGCGTGGCGTGCGGCATGATGACGTCGTCGATGTAGCCGCGCCGCGCCGCCACGAAGGGGTTGGCGAACTTCTCGCGGTACTCCGCCTCGCGCGCGGCGATCTTCTCGGGGTCGTTCTTCTCGTCGCGGAAGATGATCTCGACCGCCCCTTTCGGCCCCATGACGGCGATCTCGGCGGTGGGCCAGGCGAAGTTGACGTCGCCGCGCAGGTGCTTGGAAGCCATCACGTCGTAGGCCCCGCCGTAGGCCTTGCGCGTGATCACGGTGATCTTGGGTACCGTGGCCTCCGCATAGGCGTAGAGAAGCTTGGCGCCGTGCTTGATGATGCCGCCGTATTCCTGGGCCGTGCCGGGCAAAAAGCCGGGCACGTCGACGAAGGTGACGATGGGGATGTTGAAGGCGTCGCAGAAGCGCACGAAGCGCGCCGCCTTGATCGAGGACTTGATGTCGAGGCAGCCGGCGAGCACCATGGGCTGGTTGGCCACGAAGCCCACGGTGCGCCCTTCCATGCGCCCGAAGCCGACGACGATGTTCTTGGCGTAGTCGGGCTGGACCTCGAAGAAGTCGCCCTCGTCGACCACCTTGAGGATGAGCTCCTTGATGTCGTAGGGCTGGTTGGGGTTGTCGGGCACGAGGGTGTCGAGCGAGGGCTCCATGCGCTCGGCCGTGTCGCTGGTGGGGCGCACCGGCGGCTTCTCGCGGTTGTTGAGCGGCAGGAAGTCGAAGAAGCGGCGCAGCTGCAGCAATGCTTCGATGTCGTTCTCGAAAGCCGCATCGGCCACGCCCGAGCGCGTGGTGTGGGTGACGGCCCCGCCGAGCTCCTCGGCCGTGACCTCTTCGTGCGTGACGGTCTTCACCACGTCCGGACCGGTGACGAACATGTAGGAGGTATCCTTCACCATGAAGATGAAGTCGGTCATGGCCGGCGAATAGACCGCGCCGCCCGCGCACGGCCCCATGATCATGGAGATCTGCGGGATCACGCCGGAGGCGAGCACGTTCCTCTGGAAGACGTCGGCGTAGCCGCCCAGGGACGCCACCCCTTCCTGGATGCGCGCCCCGCCCGAGTCGTTCAGGCCGATCACCGGCGCGCCGACCTTCATCGCCTGGTCCATGATCTTGCAGATCTTCTCGGCGTGCGCCTCCGACAGCGACCCACCGAAGACGGTGAAGTCCTGGCTGAAGACGAAGACGAGCCGGCCGTTGATGGTGCCGTAGCCGGTCACCACCCCGTCGCCGGGGATGTGCTCCTTCTCCATCCCGAAATCGGTGCAGCGGTGCTCCTTGAACATGTCCCACTCTTCGAAACTGCCCTCGTCGAGCAGCACCTCGATGCGCTCGCGCGCGGTGAGCTTGCCCTTGGCGTGCTGGGCGGCGATGCGCCGCTGCCCGCCGCCCAGGCGGGCGCGGGCGCGTTGCTCTTCCAACCGACGGATGATGTCCTGCATGGTTTTTCCTCACTGACTGATGGTCTGGCTCGCATCGAGCAGGCACCGCGCCGCGACCACCGGCGCGAGCCGCCCGCTCTCCACGTCCCGTTCGATCGCCGGCAGCATCGTGCGCACGGCGGGGTGCTGGCGGAAGCGGCGCTTGAGTTCGGCGTCGATCCGTTCCCACATCCAGGCGAGCGCCTGATGGCGGCGTTTTTCGGCAAGTGCGCCGTTTTTCTGCATCGTGTCGCGAAAGGCGAGCACCGTCTCCCAGAAGCGATCGAGCCCCTCGCCCTTGAGCGCCGAGACGAGCAGCACCGGCACGCGCCAGTCGGGGTGCGGCGGGCGCAGCATGTGCAGCGCCGTCTCGAGCTGGGCCTTGGCCCGCATGGCCGCGGCCGGGTCGGCGTCGGCCTTGTTGATGACGATGAGGTCGGCGAGCTCCATGATCCCCTTCTTGATGCCCTGCAGGTCGTCACCGGCGTTGGGCAGCTGCAGCAGGACGAACATGTCGGTCATGTTGGCCACCGCCGTCTCCGACTGCCCCACCCCCACGGTCTCGACGATGACGACGTCGAACCCCGCCGCCTCGCACACCAGCATCGTCTCGCGCGTCTTCTCGGCCACGCCCCCGAGGCTTCCCGCCGAAGGGCTGGGACGGATGAAGGCGCGCGGATCGCGGCTCAGGCGCTCCATGCGCGTCTTGTCCCCGAGAATGGAGCCGCCCGAGACGCTGGAAGAGGGGTCGACGGCGAGTACGGCGACCCGATGCCCGCGCTCGACGAGGTACAGGCCCAGCGCCTCGATGAAGGTGGACTTGCCCACCCCCGGCACGCCGGAGATGCCCAGGCGCAGCGCCCTACCCGTGTGCGGCAGCAGCGCCTGCAGCACGGCCTCGGCCCGGCGCTGATGATCGGGCCGGCTCGATTCGATGAGGGTGATCGCCTTGGCGAGCGGCCGCAGCGCATGCGCGAGCACCCCTTCGACGAGGGCGCGATCCTCCTCGCCGAGTACGGACTGCCCGTCAAAACCCGCCGGCACCGCTTCCTGCTGCGACACGGCTCACCCTCGGCCGCGGGCGGCGCGGATCGCCGCGAGCACCTGGCGCGCCGCCTCGGGAATGGGCGTGCCCGGTCCGAAAATGCCCTTGGCGCCGGCGGCGTAGAGGAAATCGTAATCCTGCGCCGGGATCACCCCGCCGACGAAGACGATGATGTCCTCGGCCCCCAGGCGCTTGAGCTCGTCGATGAGCGCCGGCACCAGGGTCTTGTGGCCGGCGGCCAGCGTCGACACCCCTACGGCGTGCACGTCGTTTTCCACCGCGTGGCGCGCCGCCTCTTCGGGCGTCTGGAACATGGGACCGATGTCGATGTCGAACCCCAGGTCGGCGAAGGCGGAGGCGACCACCTTGGCGCCGCGGTCGTGCCCGTCCTGGCCGAGCTTGGCGATCATGATGCGCGGGCGACGCCCTTCTTCCTCGATGAAACGCTCGATCTCGTCCTTAAGCATACGCCACTCCTCGCGCCCCTCCACGACCGCGCCGTAGACACCGGTCACCGTCTGCGGGTTGGCCTGATAGCGGCCCCAGACTTTCTCCAGGGCATCGGACACTTCTCCCACGGTGGCGCGGGCGCGCACCGCCTCGATCGCGAGTGCGAGCAGATTCCCCTCGCCGGTCTGGGCACAGCGGGTGAGCGCCTCCAGCGCCTGCTGCACGCGCACGGGGTCACGCTCGGCGCGCAGCTTCTTCAGCCGTTCGATCTGCTTCTCGCGTACGGCGCGGTTGTCGATCTCCAGCACCTCGATGGGGTGATCTTCCTTCTCCAGACGGTACTTGTTCACGCCCACGATCACGTCGAGCCCGGCGTCGATGCGCGCCTGTTTCTCGGCGGCGCACTCCTCGATCTTCAGCTTCGCCCAGCCGGATTCGACCGCCTTGGTCATACCGCCCATCGCCTCGACTTCCTCGATGAGGGACCAGGCCTTGTCGATCATCTCCTGCGTGAGCGTCTCCATCATGTAGGAGCCGGCCCAGGGGTCGATGACGTTGGCGATGTGCGTCTCTTCCTGCAAGATGAGCTGCGTGTTGCGGGCAATGCGGGCCGAGAACTCGGTGGGCAGCGCGATCGCCTCATCGAGGGCGTTGGTATGCAGCGACTGCGTGCCGCCGAAGACCGCAGCCATGGCCTCGATCGTGGTGCGGATGATGTTGTTGTAGGGATCCTGGGCGGTGAGCGACCAGCCGGAGGTCTGGCAGTGGGTGCGCAGCATCATCGAGCGCGGATTCTTGGCGCCGAACTCCTTCATGATGCGCCACCACAGGTAGCGCGCCGCGCGCAGCTTGGCGATCTCGAGGTAGAAGTTCATGCCAATGGCGAAGAAGAACGACAGCCGCCCGGCGAACTTGTCGATGTCCAGGCCGCGCTTCATGGCGGTGCGCACGTATTCCATGCCGTCGGCCAGGGTGAAGGCGAGCTCGAGCGCCTGCGTGGCCCCCGCCTCCTGGATGTGGTAGCCCGAGATCGAGATGGAGTTGAACTTGGGCATGTGCTCGGCCGTGTAGGCGATGATGTCGGCGACGATGCGCATCGACGGCTCGGGCGGGTAGATATAGGTGTTGCGCACCATGAATTCTTTGAGGATGTCGTTCTGGATTGTGCCCGAGAGCTGATCCTGCCGCACCCCCTGCTCCTCGGCGGCCACGACGTAGCCGGCGAGCACCGGCAGCACCGCTCCGTTCATGGTCATCGACACCGAGACCTTGTCGAGCGGGATGCCGTCGAAGAGGATCTTCATGTCCTCGACCGAGTCGATCGCCACGCCCGCCTTGCCGACGTCGCCGATCACCCGCGGATTGTCGGAATCGTAGCCGCGGTGCGTGGCCAGATCGAAGGCCACCGAAATGCCCTGCCCGCCGCCGGCGAGCGTCTTCTTGTAGAAGGCATTCGATTCCTCGGCGGTGGAAAAGCCCGCGTACTGGCGGATGGTCCAGGGTTTGACCGTGTACATCGTCGGCTGCGGCCCGCGGATGAAGGGCTCGAACCCGGGCAGCGTGTCGGCGTGCGGCAGACGGTCGAGGTCGGCGCGCACGTAGAGCGGATGCACGACGATGCCTTCGGGGGTGTGCCAGTCGAGCCGGCTCAGGTCGCCGTCGGGCGCCTGCTTGGCCGCGGCTTTTTTCCAGGCTTCGAGATCGGGTTTGGGGTAGACGGGTGCGGAGTCGGACATGGAGACATCCCTCGACGACGATGGAGGCGTGACATCCGCGCCGTCGAAACGCGGCACCGATCGGCAGGCGGCGCGGAAACCGGAAACGGCAAATATAATATGTAATCCATAATTATGGAAGACCCGGAGCCGCAGCGATGACTCCGCAACGCATCGCGCCCCAGGCGCTCTATCAGGAAGTGGCCGAACGGCTGCGCCAGCGCATCTTCGCCCACGAGCTGCCGCCGGGGCGGCCGATCGACGAGCTGCGCCTGGCGGCCGAATACGGCATCTCGCGTACCCCCCTGCGCGAGGCCCTGAAGGTGCTCGCCGCCGAAGGGCTGGTGACCTTGATCCCGCGGCGCGGCGCCTTCGTCAGCCAGATCTCCGGCGAAGAGCTGGATGCGATCTTCGACGTGCTCGCCGTGCTCGAGGGGCACGCCGCGCGCCGGGCCGCCGAGCGCCTGGACGAGGCATCGGCCCGGCAGCTGCGGCAGCTGCACGAACGCCTGGAGGAAGCGGCGCGCGCCGGGGCGATCGACGCTTTCTTCGAGGCGAACCAAGCTTTCCATGCAGAAGTTTTGCGCCTTGCCGCCAACCCCTTCCTCTCGGCCACGATCCAGGATCTGCGCCAGAAGATTCGGCTGAGCCGCCACCATTCGCTCTACGACGAAGGGCGGCTGGAGCACAGCCTGCAGGAGCACCGCGAGCTGCTCGCGGCCCTGCTCGGCGGCGAGGCCGCGGCGGCCGAGCGGTACATGCGCGCGCATCTGCGCTCGGGGCGCGAGGCGATCGCGCACGTGCAGCACGACGCCGTGGCCAATCCTTTTTCTTGAATGCGAGGAATTTCCATGAGCGGCACGCTTCATACCCAGCCCCATCCCGAGGCGTCCTGCCTCGTCGTCACCCTGGAAAATCCCGGCAAGCGCAACGCGATCGATGCGGCCCTGTGGCGGGCGCTGGGCGACCTGTTCACGGAACTCGCCGCCGAGGGGCTTCCCTGGCGCAGCGTGATCCTCACCGGCGCGGGCGATGCCTTCGCCGCCGGCGGCGACCTGGAGGAATTCCCCCGCGTGCGCGCCGACCTCGCCTCCGCGCTGGATTACCACGAAGGCAAGGTTGGACGGGCGCTGCGCGCCATCGCCGACTGCCCGCTGCCGGTGATCGCAGCGATCGAAGGCCCCTGTATCGGCGGCGGGCTGGAGATCGCGGCGATGTGCGATCTGCGCGTGGCCGGACGCAGCGCCCGCTTCGGTGCGCCCATCGCCCGGCTCGGTTTCTGGATGTATCCCGGTGAGCTCGCCCTGCTGCGCGAGCGTCTGCCCGAAGGGCTGCTCGCGCAGATGCTGCTCGAAGGGGCCGTGCTCGATGCCGAACGCCTGTGGGGGCTAGGCGTGCTGCATCACCGCGTCGAGGATGGCCATGCGCTCGAAGAGGCGCTCGCGGTGGCGCGGCGCATCGTCGCCGGGGCCCCGCGCGTGGCGCGCATGCACAAGCGCTGGCTCGCTCGCCTGCGCCTGCGCACGCCCTTGTCGGAAGAAGAGAAACGCGCCGGGCTGGACTTCCTCGACGACCCCGACTACCGCGAAGGGCTCGCCGCTTTCCTCGAAAAACGGGCCCCGTGTTTCGCACGCCACGGCCAGGATGAAAAATGAAGGCATTCTCGGGGGCATTGATTGCGTTCGCATTCGCTTCACGCTAAGATCATGGAATCGCCCTTGGCATCCTCAGGAGATAGCAACCATGCGCTTCGCCCCCTTGCCCCTTGCCGCTGCGCTGGGCGCCGTCCTGCTCGGCGGCTGCACCAACCCCGGCGCACCGCTTCCCACCGATTTCGCCCAGGAACCGCAGCAGAAGATCCAGGCGGTACGGCAGTGGCAAACGGTGGCCGCGAGCCTTGCCGAGCGGCTGAGCGTCATGATGATCCGCGACAACAGCTGTACGCCGCAAGCCGCCCTGTGCGACGTCCTCTACGTGCACCCGGCCGCCAATGCCTCCACCTTCGACGCCGCCTTCCGCGAAGCCTTCGTGAGCTACCTCGTCGGCCGTGGCTGGAACGTGGCGCAGGACGGGCCGGCCGACATCGAGATCGACCTCGACAGCCGCTACGCCAAGCTCGCCACCGCCCCCGAGGTCGAGGCGATGGTCACGGCCTCGGCACGGCGCGGTGACCGCTATCTCGCCCGCATCTCCGACGTCTACTACATCACCAGCCCCGAGCTCTACGCCAAGGCGACCCCGCCCCTGTACGATCCCGCCCGGCTGACGGTGAAAGGAGACTGACCATGCGGCGCATCCTTTCCCCCCTGATGCTGGCCAGCGCCCTCGCCCTGTCGGCCTGCGCCACCGAGACGCTCCCGCCCCCGCCCAAGGCCGACCCTTCCATGGTCGTCAACAAGGCCTATGAAACGGCCGATGCGCTCATCGACCAGCTGCCGCCCGAGCTGCGCGCCGGTCCCGTGCTCTTCGCCACCTTCGTCGACGTCGATGCGCTCGATCGCTCCACCACCCTGGGGCGCACGCTCACCGAACAGGTCGCCAACCGCTTCGTGCAGCGCGGCTTCGTCGTCACCGAGCTCAAGCTGCGCACGGCCGTCTTCGTCAAGCGCGACACGGGCGAGCTGATGCTCTCGCGCGAAGTCGATCAGATCGCCCGCGAACACGACGCCCGCATCGTCGTGGCCGGCACCTATTCCCCGGCCAAGGAAGCCGTCTATCTGAGCGCCAAGGCGATCGACCCGGCCACCGGCCAGGTGCTCGCGGCCAAGGACACCATCGTTCCGATGGACAACAACGTGAAGAGCCTCTTGCGCTGAAAAAGCGCACACGGAGCCGAAGGCGCCGCCTGCGGGCGGCGTTTTCATGTCCACTCCAGGACGATCAGGACAACCCCAGCATCCGGCGCCAATCGCAGTGCGCCTCGATCGCCGCAGCGAGCCGTTCGATCGCCGCTTCGCGCCGCTGCGCCGCGCCTTCGGTGACAAGCGCCGCCCCGGCCCAGCGCGAGAGCGCCGCAAACGCCGCTGCCGAATCGAAGAGTCCGTGCCAGTAGGTGCCGAGGATCTGCCCGTCTTCGGAGATCGCGCCATCGGGCACGCCGTCCTCGCCGATCACGGCGGGGCGCGCGAGTGCCGGCCCTTCGCTCACGCCGAGGTGGATCTCGTAGCCTTCGGCCTCGGCCCCGCCCAGCTCGGCAGCGAGCCGCCCGCGGCAACGACGCAGCACTTTCTGGGACTCCAGCCGCGTGCGCAAAGGGAGCAACCCCAAGCCGGGCCGGCCACCCGGCGCGCCTTCCAGCCCCAAGGGATCGTCGAGCCACTCGCCCAGCATCTGGAATCCTCCGCACAGGCCGACGAGTTTGCCGCCGTAGCGCAGATGCCGGCGTAGCAGCGCCGCGCCGCCTTGGGATTCGAACCAAGCGAGATCCGCCTGTACCGCCTTGGAACCCGGCAACACGACGAGGTCCGCGCCCGGCCAGTGACCGCCGTGCCACCAATGGAATTCGACCTCGGGGTGCTGGCGCCAGGCGTCGAGATCGGTGTGATTGCTCACGCGCGGCCAGGCGATCGCCGTCACCCGCAGCCGCGCGCCTGCGGTTCGCTCCACCGGCGCGAGGCCGTCCTCGGCCTCCAGCGCGAGGTTGCCTAGATGCGGCAGCACGCCGAAGACCGGTTTGCCGGTACGCTCCTCCAGCCAGCGCAGGCCCGGGGTGAGGAGCGAGAGGTCCCCGCGGAAGCGGTTGATGACGAAGCCGCGCACGCGCGAGCGTTCGCTTGGCGAGAGGCATTCGAGCGTACCGACGATCTGGGCGAAGACGCCGCCGCGGTCGATGTCGGCCACCAGCGCCACGGGGATGTCGACCGCCTCGGCAAAGCCCATGTTGGCGATGTCGCGCGCGCGCAGATTCACTTCGGCCGGGCTGCCCGCGCCCTCGACGAGAATCCACTCGAATTCCTCCTGCAGACGCGCCCAGGATTCGAGCACCGCTTGCAACGCCACCGGCTTGTAGGCGTGATACTCCCGCGCCGACAGGGTATGCACCGCCCGCCCGTGGATCACGACCTGGGCGCCGATATCCGTGGTGGGCTTGAGCAGCACGGGGTTGAAATCCACCCGCGGCTCGAGCCCGGCGGCAAAGGCCTGCAGCGCCTGGGCGCGGCCGATCTCGCCACCGTCGGCGGTGACCGCGGCGTTGTTGGCCATGTTCTGCGGTTTGAACGGCGCCACACGCACCCCGGCGCGCGCGAGCAGGCGGCACAGCCCCGCCACCAGCGTGCTCTTGCCGGCATCGGACGTGGTCCCCTGGATCATCAACGCCTGCGCCATGCTCGCCTCCGCGGCCGGAAAGCGCCCGATTATAATGGGCGACTTCGCCCCTTTCCCGCCGTCATGTCCCTTCTCCTGGCCACCGTGTTCGCACTCGCACTCGATCGCCTCTTCGGCGAGCCGCCGCGCTGGCACCCGCTCGTCGGTTTCGGCCGCTGGGCCGCTGCCCTCGAGCGCCTCGTGCGCCGGCGCATCGGCGAAGGCATCGGCGCAGGGATGCTCGCCTGGGCGCTGGCAGTACTGCCCTGGGTGGGACTGGTCGCCGTCCTGGGACGGGTGCATCCCTTCGTCGAAGACGCGCTCGCCGTCGGCTGCCTTGCGCTCGCCGTGGGGGCACGCAGCCTGCGCGAGCATCTCGAACCGGTACGGGACACGCTCGCCGCCGGCGATCTCGCCACCGCCCGGGCGCGGGTGGCCTTCCTCGTGAGCCGGGATACGGCGGCGATGGCGGGCGAAGACGTGGCCCGCGCGGCCACGGAATCGGCGCTGGAGAACGGCCACGACGCGGTGCTCGCGCCGCTGGTGTGGTTCGCGCTTCTGGGCGCGCCCGGCGTGGTGCTGCATCGCCTGACCAACACGCTGGATGCGATGTGGGGCTATCGCACGCCGCGCTACGAGCGCTTCGGCAAGTGCGCCGCTCGCATCGACGATGGGCTCGGCTGGCCGAGCGCCCGGGTCACGGCGCTCCTCTATGCCCTGGGCGGACGCACGGCGGCGGCTCTGCAGTGCTGGCGCCGGCAGGCCCCGCAGTGGGACAGCCCCAACGCCGGCCCGGTGATGGCAAGCGGTGCCGGGGCGCTCGGCGTCACCCTGGGCGGAGAAGCCTGCTATGGCGGCACGCGGCACGAACGCCCCCTGCTCGGCGAAGGCCCTGCACCGACTGCGGCCACCGTGGCCGCCGCCATGGAGCTCGTCGAACGGGCCGTCTGGGGCTGGCTGCTGCTGCTCGCGCTCCTCACGCTGGCGGGAGGCGGACGATGAGCCGGCCGGCGCACGGCGGTCGCCTGCGCGAGGCGGCGCGCCGCCGGGGCATCCCCCTCGACGCCTGGCTCGATCTCTCCACCGGCATCAGTCCCTGGTCCTATCCCCTGCCCGCGCTTCCCGAGGAAGTCTGGCGCCGTCTGCCGGAAGAAGACGACGGGCTCGACGAAGTGATACGCGCCGCCTTCGGCCGCCCCGCCCTGGCGGTGCCCGGCACCCAAGCGGCCATTTCCCGTCTGCCGTCCCTCTTGCCCGAGGTGCGCCGCGTGCTCGTGCCGCATCCCAGCTACGGCGAGCACGCCCATGCCTGGCGCGCGCACCATCTCGTGCGCTGCGCCCCTTGCGCCGACGCGATCGCGGCGCGGCTCGACGAAGTCGACGCGCTGGTGCTCGTGCATCCCAACAACCCCACCGGCGCGCGCTTTCCCGCCCAAAACCTGCACGCATGGCATCAGCGGCTCGCCGCGCGCGGGGGCTGGCTGATCGTGGACGAAGCCTTCCTCGATCCCGGCGAAGCCGGCAGCCTCGTGGCCGAAACCGGGGAACCCGGTCTCGTCGTATTGCGTTCGCTGGGCAAATTCTGGGGGCTCGCGGGCGTGCGCTTCGGCCTCGTCTTCGCCGCCAAGCCGCTGCGCGAGCGGCTCGCCGCCTTGCTCGACCCGTGGGCGGTGAGCCATCCGGCACGCTGGGCAGCCCGGCTCGCGCTCGCCGATTCCGCCTGGCAGGAACGGCAGCGCATCCGCCTTGCCGCCGCCTCGCTTGCCTTGGCGACGATGCTGGAAGAAGCCGGTCTCAGGGTGAGCGGCCGCACCTCCCTCTTTGCCTGGGTCGAGACGCCGCGGGCGTCCGCGCTCGCCGCGGCGCTCGAGCGCCGCGCCCTCCTGGTGCGCCGCTTCGACGATCCGCCGGGGCTGCGCTTCGGGCTGCCCGCCGACGACGCGCAAACCGCCCAGCTGCGGGCGGCGCTCCTCGATGCGATCGCTGAGACGGAATCACGACGATGAACGAATTCGCCCTGATCGAACGATTCTTCGCCGATCCCGCCGCGCACGAACCCCCGCCGTCCTGGCTGCGGCTGGGTATCGGCGACGACGCGGCGCTGCTTGCCGAGGAAAACGGCTGGGAGACGGCGATCACCTGCGACACGCTGGTCGAGGGACGGCACTTCCTGGCCGGAACCGATCCGGAAGCGCTCGGCTGGAAAGCGCTGGCGGTGAACCTCTCCGATCTGGCGGCAATGGGCGCCGTCCCCACCGGCTTCCTCCTCGCGCTCACTCTGCCCGAAGCCGATGAACCCTGGCTCACGGCCTTCGCCCGCGGGCTCTTTGCCTGCGCCCGTCGGCATGGCGCCCGCCTCGTCGGCGGGGACACCACCCGCGGCCCCCGTGCGCTCACGATCACGGCGCTGGGGCGGGTGCCGGCGGGCGAGGCGATCTTGCGCAGCGGCGCGCGTGCGGGCGACGACCTCTGGGTGAGCGGGCAACCGGGACGCGCCGCGCTGGGGCTCGCCGTGCGGCTCGGAGCGCTTCCTTCGACGCTGCCGGGGGCACGGGAGTGGATCGACGCGCTCGATCGCCCCGAGCCGCGCCTTGCGTTGGGCTGCCGCCTGCGGGGCCTCGCGCACGCGATGCTCGACGTCTCCGACGGACTGCTGGGCGACTTGCGCCACCTCCTCGAGCGCTCGGCACCGCCCTTCCTCACCGCCGAGATCGAGGTGGCCAGACTGCCCCTCGACCCCCTCGTCGCCGGCGGCGCGCCGCCCGAGCGGGCGCGGGCCGCCCTGCTCTCCGGTGGCGACGACTACGAACTCCTCTTTACGGCCGCGCCGGAATCTCGCGACCAAATCCTCCTTCTCGGCAGGGAACTCGGCCTGCCGCTTTCCCGCATTGGGCGGCTCGTGCCCGCCACGGCACATCCCATGGTGCTCATCGAGCCCGACGGCCGGCGCACCCTGCCCGAGGTTTTGGGCTATGATCATTTTTGCGCATGCAAGGAATACCCATGACCGCCGAGCGCACACGACCCACCGCCGCCTTCCTCCTCGCACACCCGGCGCACTTCATCGCGCTCGGCTTCGGCTCCGGGCTCTCCCCCTGGGCGCCGGGCACGGTCGGGTCGCTCCTGGCCTGGGCGCTCTATCCGCTGCTGCGCTCCCCCGTCTCCGAGGGCGTCTTCCTGCTGCTGCTCGTCTCTTTCTTCCTTGCCGGCATCCTCGCCTGCGAGCGCACGGCCAAGGCGCTGGGCAGCGGCGATCCCGGCGCCGTGGTCTGGGACGAGATGCTCGCCGTCTGGCTGGTGCTCTTCTTCTGCCCGCCGGGGCTTGCCTGGCAGGCGGCGGGCGTGGCGCTCTTTCGCCTGTTCGACATCGCAAAACCCGAACCCATCGCCACGCTGGAGCGGCGGTTTCGCGGCGGCTTGGGCATCATGATCGACGATCTGGCCGCCGCCGGCTACGTGCTGCTCGTGCTCGCCGTGGCGGTGCATTTCCTGGGAGGGCGCGCATGATCCGGCCCGAAGACCCCTTGGGGCGTCTCGCCCGTGAAGTCGGCGCGCGGCTCGCCGCGCGCGGCTGGATGCTCGCCACCGCCGAATCCTGCACCGGCGGGGCCGTCGCCGAGGCGATCACGGCCATCGCCGGCAGCTCTGGCTGGTTCGAACGCGGCTTCGTCACCTACTCCAATGCCGCCAAGATCGAGCTGCTCGGCGTCGCTCCTCTCACCCTCGAGCGCCATGGAGCCGTGTCGCAGGCCGTGGCCCGCGAGATGGCGCTCGGCGCACTCTCGCACAGCCGCGCCGAGGTGGCCTTGTCCATTACCGGCATCGCCGGGCCCGACGGCGGCACGCCGGAAAAACCCGTGGGCACCGTCTGTTTCGGCTGGGCCTGGAAGCGAGACCGGCCGCAGGTGCGCAGCGAGCGGCGCCACTTCGCCGGCGATCGCATCGCCGTGCGCGCCCAGGCCGTGCGCACGGCGCTTGCCGGGGTACTCGCCCTGTGCCGCCCATGAACCATCCTGTGCCATAATCGGTCGAAATCCTTTTGTAATCGCCAGTCACAAGGAATTTTTCGATGGACGACAACAAACTCAAGGCGCTGCAGGCCGCACTCGCGCAGATCGACAAGCAGTTCGGCAAGGGCTCGGTGATGCGTATGGGCGACGCGCAGGTGGAGCGCGACATCCAGACCGTCTCCACCGGCTCGCTGGGGCTGGACATCGCGCTGGGCATCGGCGGACTGCCGCGCGGCCGGGTGGTGGAGATCTACGGCCCCGAATCCTCGGGCAAGACCACCCTCACGCTGCACGTCATCGCCGAGATGCAGAAACTCGGCGGCGTGGCCGCCTTCATCGACGCCGAGCACGCGCTCGACGTGCAGTATGCGAAGAAATTGGGCGTCGATATCGACGATCTCCTCGTGTCGCAGCCCGATACCGGCGAGCAGGCGCTCGAGATCGCCGACATGCTGGTGCGCTCGGGCGGGGTCGACATCGTGGTAATCGACTCGGTGGCCGCGCTCACGCCGAAAGCCGAGATCGAAGGCGAGATGGGCGACTCGCTCCCCGGCCTGCAGGCCCGGCTCATGAGCCAGGCGCTGAGAAAACTCACCGCCAGCATCAGCAAGACCAACACGCTCGTCATCTTCATCAACCAGATCCGCATGAAGATCGGCGTGATGTTCGGCAACCCCGAAACCACCACCGGCGGCAACGCGCTCAAGTTCTATTCCTCGGTGCGCCTGGACATCCGCAAGACCGGCACGATCAAGAAAGGCGACGAGGTCGTCGGTTCCGAGACCCGCGTCAAGGTGGTCAAGAACAAGGTCGCGCCGCCCTTCCGCGAGGCTCTCTTCGACATTCTCTACGGCGAGGGCATCTCGCGCGAGGGCGAGATCATCGACCTGGGCGTGGAGCACAAGCTCATCGACAAATCCGGTTCTTGGTACGCCTACGAGGGCGAAAAGATCGGTCAGGGCAAGGACAACGCGCGCGAATTCCTGCGTCAGCGCCCCGAGCTCGCGCGGCGCATCGAGAACCAGATCCGTGCCAAGGTGGGGCTGCCGCCGCTGCCCGAGATCGCCTCCGCCGCGCCCGGCCCGGCCCCCAGCGAAGCCGCCCTCGCCGCTCCGGCGGCCGAATAAGCCCCGACATGCCGATGAGCGGGCCGAGCGTGTGGCAAAGGGCGCTGCGGCTGCTGGCGCGCCGCGAGCACAGCCGCGCCGAGCTCGCGCACAAGCTCGCTCCCCACGGCACGCCCGAGGAAATCGAAGAAACGCTCAGCCGCCTCGAGCGCACGGGGCTCCTGTCGGACGAGCGCTGTGCCCGCGCCTTCGTCGCCGCCCGGGCCGAACGCAGCGGCCGGCACCTCCTCGAGATGCGGCTGCGCGAGCGCGGGCTGGACGATGCCCTCATCGATGAAGTCCTCGACGCGCTGGAGGCCGAATCGAGCGAAGTCGAGCGCGCCGCCGCCCTGTGGCGCAAGCGCTTCGGCACACCGCCCGCCGACGCCAAGGAATGGGCCCGGCAGGCGCGCTTCCTCGCCGGCCGCGGATTCTCCCCCTCCATCGTCACCCGTCTGCTGCGCGACCCGCCCGAAGCACTCGCCGAACCCTTTCCCGACACCGAACCCTGAGTCCCCCATGTCGCTGCTGCACGTCGAACGCCTACGCAAAACCTACGGCAAACGCACCGTCGTCGCCTCGGTCGATCTCACCGTCGAAGCCGGCGAGATCGTGGGACTGCTCGGCCCCAACGGCGCCGGCAAGACCACCTGTTTCTACATGATCGTCGGGCTGGTGCGCGCCGACGACGGCAAGATCGAGCTCGACGGCCAGGACGTCACCCACGAACCCATCCACCGCCGCGCCCGGCACGGGCTCTCCTACCTGCCACAGGAAGCGAGCATCTTCCGCCGCCTGTCGGTGCGGGAAAACGTGCGCGCCGTGCTCGAACTGCGCGGGCTGCCGAAAGACGACATCCGGCAGAAAGAAGACGGGCTGCTTGCCGAACTCGGCATCGCGCACCTGGCCGACCAGCCCTCGGTGTCGCTCTCCGGCGGCGAACGGCGCCGGCTCGAAATCGCCCGGGCGCTCGCCACCGACCCCAAGATCATCCTGCTCGACGAGCCCTTCGCCGGCGTCGATCCCATCGCCGTGATCGAGATCCAGCGCATCGTGCGCTTCCTGCAGGAACGCGGCATCAGCGTGCTCATCACCGACCACAACGTGCGCGAAACGCTCGGCATCTGCAACCGCGCCTCCATCCTCGCCGACGGCCGGGTGATCGCCTCCGGTCGCCCCGAAGAGATCATCGACGACCCGCACGTGCGCCGAGTCTATCTCGGCGAACACTTCCGGCTGTAGCCATGAGCCTCGAGCCTCGCCTGAACCTGCGCCCCAGCGCCACGCTCGCCCTCTCGCCGCAGATGGCGCAGGCGCTCAAGCTCCTGACGCTGTCGGCCGTCGAGCTGCAGCAGACCATCGCAGAAGCGCTGCAGGCGAATCCGCTCCTCGAAGTGGCCGAGACCGACGAAGAGCCCTCCGAAGACGGCGCCCTTCCCGCCGCCGACGAAGGCGAGGAAGCCGAAGACTGGCAGGCCCAGCTCCTCGAACGCCCCGACGCCGCGCCGACGGACGAAGAGGGCGGCGAATCCCTTCCCTCCCCCGAACACGGCACCGAAGAGCCACCGGGCGCCAGCGAGGCCGACGTCTTCGGCGACGAGTTCCCGTGGCCCGAGGCCCGCTCCGCGCGCGAGGACGACGAGGCGCCCGACTTCACCGAATGGCACGCCGCCGCCACCGACCTGCACCACTATCTGCACGAACAGGCTGCGCTCACGCCGCTCGCCGAACGCGACCGGGCGCTCGTCGCCTTCATGATCGAAGCGCTCGACGACGACGGCTACCTGCACGAGGATCTCGACGAGCTGCTCGCCACCATTCCCCCCGAGCTCGAAGTCGGGCGCGAAGACCTCGAGACCGCCCTCAAGCTCATTCAAAGCTTCGATCCTCCCGGCGTCGGCGCGCGCGACCTCGGCGAATGCCTGCGGCTGCAGCTGCGCGAACGCCCCGACACGCCGGCGCGGCGCCTGGCCGAACGGCTCGCGAGCGAAGCGCTCGAGCTGCTCGCCCGCAAGGACTACGCCGCGATCAAGCGCCGCTACGGCTGCGACGACGCGCTGCTGCGCGAAGCGCTCGCCCTCATCGCTGCCCTCGACCCGCACCCCGGTAGCCGCATCGGCGGCGAGCCTCCCGCCTACGTCATCCCCGACGTGATCGTGCGCCGGCGCGACGGCCGCTGGCAGGCCGAACTCAACCCTGCCGTCGCCCCCCGGCTCACCCTCAACCAGCGCTACGCCCAGATCCTCGGCGAGCGGCGCGAGGGCACCGAAGCCCTGCGCGAGCGGCTCGCCGAAGCGAAGAACCTCATCCGTCAGCTCGAACAGCGCGGCCGCACCATCCTGCGCGTCGCCCAGGAAATCGTCGAGCGCCAGCAAGACTTCTTCGCACACGGCGAAGCGGCGATGAAGCCACTCACGCTGCGCACGCTCGCCGAAGCGCTTGGCCTGCACGAATCCACCATCTCCCGCGTCACGCAGGGAAAATACCTGCAATGTCCGCGCGGCGTCTTCGAATTCCGCCATTTCTTCGGCAGCGGCATCGCCGGAGAAGACGGCGAGATCGCCTCGGCCACCGCCATTCGGGCCAGGCTGCGCGAGCTGATCGAGCGCGAAGACCACAAGAAACCCCTGTCGGATGCCCGCCTCGCCGAGCTCCTTGCGGCCGAGGGCATCCCCATTGCCCGGCGAACCGTGGCAAAATACCGCGAGCAGCTGCAAATCCCGCCGGCAAACCGGCGCAAAGCCTTGTAATCACCACCACAGGAGTGTGCGATGAACCTCACCATCACCGGCCATCACGTCGAAGTCACCCCCGCGCTGCAAAGCTATGTCGAAGAAAAAGTGGAGCGCGTGCTGCGGCACTTCGACCACGCCACCTCGGCGCAGGTCATCCTGCGCGTCGAGCGCAACACCCACAAGGCCGAAGTCACCGTACACGTCAAGGGCAAGGACTTCTTCGCCGAAGCCACCGACCCGGCCGATCTCTACGCCGCCATCGACTTCATGGTCGACAAGCTCGACCGCCAGGTGCGCAAGCACAAGGAAATCGTCACCGACCACCACCAGCCGGCCGCTCCGGCCGCTCAAGGCGAGTGAGCGCCCGCGGGGCGGCCTTCGCGCCGCCCCGGCGCCATCGACCCGGCCATGAACCGCATCGCCTCCATTCTCGACGTCGAGCACATCGCCCTCGATCTCCCCGCCGCAAACAAAGCCCAGGCGCTGGAAGCCGCCGCCCGGCTCTTTGCGCGCGACGGGCTGGATCCGGCCAAAGTCCAAGCAGCGCTCGCCGAGCGCGAGCGGCTCGGCTCCACCGGCATCGGAGAGGGCGTAGCCATCCCCCACGGCCGCCTCAAGGGGCTGGCATCCCCCCGCAGCGCTTTCGTGCGGCTGACCGAACCCGTGGCCTTCGACGCCAGCGACGGCCGCCCCGTGCGGCTCATGTTCGTGCTCCTCGTGCCCGAGCAAGCCACCGAAGAGCACCTGCAGATTCTCTCCGAACTCGCCGAACGCTTCAGCGACCCGGACGTGCGCCAGGCACTCCTGAGCGCTCCCGACCCGGAATCCGCCCTGAATCTGCTGACCGGCGGCTGACCCCTGCGCGATGAGAGAGACCACGCTTCGCGCCGTCATCGAGGCGATCGCCCCCGAGCTTCATCTCCACCACCTTGCCGGCTCGCTCGAGCGCAAGCTCGCCGTGCTCGACGAGCGTCTGTGGCCGGCCGATCTCGTCGGTCATCTCAACCTCATCCACCCCGGCCGGGTGCAGATCGTCGGCGCCGCCGAAATGGCCTGGGCCCGCCGCCTGGGGCAGAAACGCATCGCGCATCACCTGAGCGAAATCTTCGCCGCCAAGCCCCCGGCGCTCATCGTCGCCGACGGCTGCACCCCCCCGCCCATCCTCGAAGCCCTGTGCCGCGCGCACGACGTGGCGCTCTTTACCACCGACCGCCCCTCGGCCGAAGTCATCGACCGTTTGCGCCACCACCTCTCGCGCGTGCTCGCCGAACGGGAGATGCGCCACGGCGTGCTCATGGACGTGCTCGGCCTTGGTGTCTTCATCACCGGGGACCCCGGCACCGGCAAATCGGAACTCGCGCTCGAACTCATCTCCCGCGGACACGGGCTGGTGGCCGACGACATGGTCGAATTCGCCCGCATCAGCCCCACCGTGCTCGAAGGCCGCTGTCCGCCGCTGCTGCAGAATTACCTCGAAGTGCGCGGCCTGGGCTTGCTCGACATCCGCACCATTTTCGGCGAAACCGCCCTGCGCCGGCGCATGCGGCTTCGCCTCATCGTCCACCTGCGCCGGCTGCTGCCGGGCGAACCCCCGCCGCCACGCCTGGAGATGGAGCAGGTCACCGAAGAGATCCTCGGCGTGCCCATCCCCAAGGCCACGCTGCCGGTGGCCGCCGGGCGCAATCTCGCCGTGCTGCTCGAAGCCGCCGTGCGCGCCACCATCCTGCGCCTGCGCGGCATCGACTCCACCCGCGAATTCATCGACCGCCACAACGCCCTGCTGGCACAGCAGAGCTCAACCGAAGCCGACCCTCATGCAAACCCCTGAATCCCCCTGCGACTATCTCGAACGCATCCTCACCGCCCAAGTCTACGACGTCGCCGTCGAAACCCCCCTCGATCCCGCGCCCATCCTCTCGCGGCGCATCGGCAACCGCGTGCTCATCAAGCGCGAGGATCTGCAGCCCGTCTTCAGCTTCAAGCTGCGCGGCGCCTACAACAAGATCGCCAAGCTCCCGCCGGAAGCGCTCGCGCGCGGCGTCATCTGCGCCTCGGCCGGCAACCACGCCCAGGGCGTGGCGCTCGCCGCCAAGAAGCTCGGCGCGCGCGCCATCATCGTCATGCCCACCACCACCCCCCTCATCAAGATCGAGGCGGTGCGCAGCCGCGGCGCCGAAGTCGTGCTCTACGGCGAATCCTTCTCGGATGCCTACGCCTACGCCCGCACCCTCGAAGAAGAAGAAGAGCTCGTCTTCATCCACCCCTTCGACGACCCCGACGTCATCGCCGGGCAGGGCACCATCGCCATGGAGCTCCTGCGCCAGCATCCCAAGCCGATCGACGCCGTCTTCTGCGCCGTGGGCGGCGGGGGGCTCATCGCCGGCATCGCCGTCTATCTCAAGCGCCTGCGCCCCGAGATCCGCATCATCGGCGTCGAAGCCGAAGGGTCGGACGCCATGACCCAGTCGCTCGCCCGGGGCGAACCGGTCGAGCTCGAACAGGTCGGGCTCTTTGCCGACGGCACCGCCGTCAAGCGCGTGGGCGACGAGACCTTCCGCCTGTGCCAGCGCCACGTCGACGACATGATCGTGGTGAGCAACGACGAGATCTGCGCCGCCATCAAGGACGTCTTCGAAGACACCCGCGCCATTCTGGAGCCGGCCGGCGCGCAGGCGCTCGCCGGACTCAAGGCCTACGCCCAGAAAGCGGGGCTCAAGGACAAGACGCTGGTGGCCATCGCCTCCGGGGCCAACATGAACTTCGAGCGCCTGCGCTTCGTGGCCGAACGCGCCGAAGTCGGCGAGCAGCGCGAAGCCGTGCTCGCCGTCACCATTCCCGAACGCCCCGGCGCCTTTCGCCGCTTCATCACGCTCCTGGGCAAGCGCAACGTCACCGAATTCAACTACCGCTATGCCGATCCCGAGGAAGCGCACATCTTCGTGGGCGTGGCCATCCATGACCGCCGCGAAGTCGACAAGCTCATCGCCCAGCTGCAAGCCGAAGGTCTGCCGGCGATCGATCTCACCGACGACGAACTCGCCAAGTCCCACATCCGCTACATGGTCGGCGGACGCGCCCCACAGGTGCGCAACGAGCGGCTCTTGCGCTTCATCTTCCCCGAGCGGCCCGGGGCGCTCGCCAATTTCCTCGCCCAACTGCGCTCGGACTGGAACATCAGCCTCTTCCACTACCGCAACCACGGCGCCGACTTCGGCCGCGTGCTCGTAGGCATGCAGGTCCCGCCGGAAGAAAACGAGGAATTCGCCCAGTTCCTCGCCAAACTCGGCTACGAATACGTCGAGGAAACCAACAACCCCGCCTATGCCCTCTTCCTCGCCGCCGGCTGAAACGCTCCCGCCTCGGTCACGATCCAGTCCATCGGCAGGTCGTGCACGCCGGGGTGGGTGTCGGGCAGACGCGTACATTCATAGCCCACCCCGATCGCCGTCACCGGGCGCCCCGCTGCCCGGTAGGCCGCAAGCGTACGGTCGTAGAACCCGCCCCCGTAGCCGATGCGATAGCCCGCTGCGTCGAACGCCACGAGCGGCACCAGCAACACCGCCGGCCACACGGCCTCCTCGCCCGCCGGTACCGGCAACCCGAAGACGTCTCGCGTCATGGGAGCGCCGGGCGACCAGGGCCGGAACACGAGCGGGACCGCTTTTTGCAACGCTGCCGGCAGAGCCAGCCCCATGCCACGCCGTGCCGTCCACGCCGCCAAGGGCGTGAGCACGTCCGGTTCCGCGCGCACCGCCCAGTACCCCCCGATCCACGGTTGCGCCGCGGGCAAGGCCGCAAGGATCTCCTTCACCCCTTGCCAGATCGCCGCATCCCAAGCCCGGCGCACCTCGGGCACGATCGCCTCCCGCCGCGCCAGGGCCCACTGCCGCATCTGCGCCCGATCCATCCCCCCTCCTCCGACGCCCGATACACAATGGGTTACAATAAACGAAACGGCCTTTCTCCGCCAACTGCCCGATCCGCCATGCCCCTCCGGCTTCCCCTGTTGCGTACCGTCCTGCTCGCCTGCGCCCTGCTGCCGGCGACGCCCACCGTGTCCGCCGCCGACGCCCACCGGGCGAAACCCGCCGCCAAGGCCGTGCAAGCCAAGGCCGGCAAGCCCGTTGCCAAGCCTGCGGCCGCGCGCAGCATCGACGCGCTCGATCGCGCCCGCGAAGCCTATGCGCGCGGCGATCTCGCCACCCTGCAGATGCTGTTGCCCCAAGTGGCCGACCAGCCGCTGGGCGACTACGTGCTGCTGTGGTCTCTCACCCAGCGCCTCGGCCGCTCCACCGAGACGGTGCTGCCGCAGGAGATCGACGCCTTCCTCGCGCGCCACGGCGATGACGCCCTGGGCGAGCGCCTGCGCCGCGAGCTGCTGCGCGCCGCCGTGCGCGACGGACGCTGGAGCGAGGCGCTGCGCCACTATCGCGCCCTCGCCAAGCCCGACCGCGACGCCCAATGCTGGGGAACGCTCGCCTGGATCCAGGATCGACCCCAATCCGGCGTGCCCACCAACGACGTGCTGCGCCTGCTGGTCTCCACCCCCCGCCCCGGCACCGAATGCCTGCCGCTCTTCGCCACGGCCGCCTTCCAGGGCCGGCTCGACCGGCAGACCCTACGCCAGCGTCTCTACGCTTCGCTCGCCCAGAGCGGCCTTGGTGCGGCGCAAGACTGGCGCGAACTCGCCGGCATGAGCGACGACGAATGGCGCGACGTCGAGCTCGCCACCCGCACCCCGGCTGCCGCCCTCGCCCAGCCCGCTGCCTCGCCCGCAGCGCTCGCCGCCGCCCTCATCGCCCTGGAAAAAGAAGACCCCGAAGCCGCGCACGAACGGCTCACCGCCCTGGGCGATCGCCTCGAACCCGAAGCGCGCGACATCGTGCGCTGGTCGCTCGTGCTCTACGCCGCCAAGCGACGCCTGCCGCAGGCCAACGCCTGGGCCGACGAGATCACCCTCTCGCCGCTCTGGATCGAACCGGCGCGCTGGGCCGTGCGCGCGGCGCTCGCCGCCCAGGACTGGGTCAAGGTCTGGCAACGCATCGAGGCGCTCCCGCCCGGCGAGCGCGAACGCAACGAATGGCGCTACTGGCAAGGCTACGCGCTCAAGCAGCTCGGCAAGGACGAACTCGCCGAAGCCATCTTCCGCAAGCTCGAGCGCGGCGATGACTACTACGCCATGCTCGCCGCCCGCGCCCTCGGCCATCCCTGGCGCCTGCCGCCCCAATCCCCGCCGCCGTCGCAGCGCGAGGTGCTCGCCATCGAACGCCACCCCGTGCTGGTACGCATCCTCGCCTTGGCCGAGCGCAACTGGCTCACCGAAGCCAACCGCGAGATCGACGCCTGGAGCCGCAAACTCCCCGCTGCCCAGATGCGCGCCGCGGCGCTCGCCCTCTCGGATGCCGGTCATCTCGATCTGGCCATCCGGCTCGCCGAAGGGGCCGACGACGACGGCTTCCTCGTCGCCCGCTACCCGCTCGCCTACCGCGAGCTCGTCGAACGCTACGCCGCCGAGCAGAATATCGATCCCGCCTGGGTCTGGGGCCTGATGCGCCAGGAAAGCCGCTTTCGCGCCGACGCCCGTTCGAGCAGCGGCGCGCTCGGCCTCATGCAGATCATGCCGGCCACCGGCAAGTGGCTCGCCGGCAAACTCGGCATCCCGCGCTTCGACGTCGCCCGCCTGCGCGACCCCGACACCAACGTGATGCTCGGCGTCACCTACATGCGCATGGTCACCGAACAGCTCGACGGCCATCCCGTGCTCGCCACCGGCGCCTACAACGCCGGCCCCGGCCGCATGGGACGCCTGCGGCCGCAGCAGGCGCTCGAGACCGAGATCTACATCGAAAACCTGCCGATCGACGAGACGCGCGACTACATCAAGAAAGTGCTCGCTAACACCGTCGTCTATTCGGCTATCCTGAACGGGGGTAGAGGCAAGGACATCACCGAATTCCTCCTGCCCCTGCCCGGACTGGGCAACGCCGCCGGCGCGCCGGCGCCGGTGCTGGACAACGGATGAACTTCGATGAGGGAGAAACGACCATGACCACCGCGACCGAACGCACCGCCCTCGTCCTCGGCGGCACCGGATTCGTCGGCAGCCACCTGCTCGACCGGCTCGTCGCCGAAGGCTGGCGCGTCGTCGTGCCCACGCGCCGCCTGCAGAATGCGCGCGATCTCAAGCTGCTGCCCACGGTCGAAATCGTCGTAGCCGACGTGCACGACCCGAAGACGCTCGAGCGCCTGTGCGCCGGCAAGTGCCTGGTGGTCAACCTCGTCGGCACCCTGCACTCGCGCCCCGGCACCCCCTACGGCCCCGAGTTTGCCCGCGTCCACGTCGAACTGCCACAAAAACTCGCCGAAGCCTGCCAGGCACAGGACGTGCACCGCCTCATCCACCTGAGCGCCCTTGGCGCCGCGCCCGACGCCCCCTCGCAATACCTGCGCTCCAAGGCGGACGGCGAAGCGCGCATCCGCGCCGCCGGCGACGGGCTCGACTGGACCCTCCTGCGCCCCTCGGCCATCTTCGGCCCCGGCGACTCCTTCCTCAACCGCTTCGCCGCCCTCGCCCGGCTCTTCCCCATCCTGCCCATCGGCGCAGCGCAGGCCAGGCTGCAGCCGGTCTATGTGGGCGACGTCGTCGAGGTCATCCTGCGCGCCGCCGCCACCGCCAAGGCCGCGGGACAAACCTACGAGCTCGCCGGCCCCACCGTCTATACGCTCGCCGAGATCGTCGCCTACGCCGCGCGCACGAGCGGCCATCCGCGCCGCGTGGTGGCGCTCCCGCCGCGGCTCGCCCGGATGCAGGCGTGGCTGCTCGAACACCTCCTGCCCAACCCGCCGCTCACGCGCGACATGCTCGATTCGCTCTCGATCGACAGCGTGGCCCACGATGAGCCGCTGCCCTTCGGGCTCGAACCCACGCCGATGGAAGCGATCGCGCCGGCCTATCTCGCCAACGATACCTTCCGCAGCCGCTACGTCCTCTGGCGCATGCGCGCCCGGCACGGATGAAGATCTACTGCGTCGGCGGAGCCGTGCGCGACGAACTCCTCGGACGGCCGGTGAGCGACCGCGACTGGGTCGTGGTCGGCGCCACGCCCGAAGAGATGCTCGAGCGCGGCTTCCTGCCCGTGGGCAAGGATTTCCCCGTCTTCCTGCACCCCCAGACGAAAGAGGAATACGCGCTTGCGCGTACCGAGCGTAAGACCGGGCGCGGCTATCACGGCTTCGCCTTTCACGCCAGCCCCGAAGTCACCCTCGAAGAAGACCTCGCGCGGCGCGACCTCACCATCAACGCCATGGCCCGCGACGAAACGGGCCGCCTCATCGACCCCTACGGCGGACTCGAAGACCTGCGCCGCAAAGTGCTGCGCCACGTCAGTCCAGCGTTTGCCGAAGACCCGGTGCGCATCCTGCGCGTGGCGCGCTTCAGCGCCCGCTTGCCCGACTTCACCCTGGCCCCCGAGACGCTCGCGCTGATGCGGCGCATGGTGGAAGAGGGCGAAGTCGATCACCTCGTACCCGAACGGGTCTGGCAGGAACTCGCCCGCGGCCTCATGGAGCCGCGGCCCGATCGCATGATCGAGGTGCTGCGCGCATGCGGCGCGCTCGCGCGTCTGCTGCCCGAAATCGACACCCTCTTCGGCATCCCCCAGCCGCCAAACTACCACCCCGAGATCGACACCGGCGTGCACGTGCTCGCTGCCCTGCGCATGGCGGCCGAACGGGCCCTGCCGCTCCCCACCCGCTTCGCCGTGCTGCTGCACGACGTGGGCAAAGGGCGCACGCCGCCAGAACTCTGGCCGCACCATTACGGACACGAAGCCCGCGGCGCGGCGCTCATCCCTTCGATCTGTGCCCGGCTGCGCACGCCCGTCGAGTGCCGCGAACTCGCCGTGCTCACCGCGCGCGAGCACGGACTCATTCACCGCGGCCCGCGCCTTCGCCCCGCCACCCGCGTGCGCGTACTCGAGCGCTGCGACGCCCTGCGCCGCCCTGAGCGTTTCCTACAACTGCTAGATGCCTGCGCCTGCGACGCCCTCGGCCGCCCCGGACTGCACGTAGACTACGCACCGGTCGCCACCCTGTGGCGTGACACGCTGGAGGCGGCCCGCAGCGTCGACGCCGGCGCCATCGCCCGCACCTGCGCCGAACGCAGCCAGATTCCGGCGCGGCTGCACGAAGCGCGCGTGGCCGCGGTCAAGGCGCGCGAACGACGCAAGGAAAACGGCCCCGTCGCCTTATCTTCGCCCACCGCGAAGGACGCCTGACCCCGTAGTATCATGAACGGCTTACCTCGGTACACCGACGCCGGGGAAACCCCAAAGCCCTCTCTACCGAGCCCCAGATGACCGACTGCCTCGAACTGCTGCACGAAGCCCCTGCCCGGGCGCTCGATGTCCCGCCGCTCCTCTTCATCCACGGCGCCTACGTCGGCGCCTGGTGCTGGCAGGAGCACTTCCTGCCCTGGTTCGCCGCCCAAGGGTTCGACGCCTGGGCGCTGTCGCTGCGCGGCCACGGCGGCTCACGCACCAGCCGCCCGCGCGACACGCTCTCCATCGACGACTACGTCGACGACGTGCTGCGCGCCCAGGAACGCCTGCCGGCCGAGCCCATCCTCATCGGCCACTCCATGGGCGGATTCGTCGCCCAGAAAGCCCTCGAGCGCCACCCTTTTCCGGCGATCGTGCTGCTGTGTTCGGTACCGCCCACCGGGCTTGCCGGGTCGCTCCTGCACATGCTGCTGAGCTCGCCCTTGGCGCTGCTCGAGATGAACCTCTTCATGACCGGCAAGCGCAAACCGCACCGCAGCCTGGTCGAGGCGCTCTTCCACCATCAGCCACCGGAACCCG
The DNA here is from genome assembly GCF_001418245.1 of Tepidiphilus thermophilus. Classification (NCBI taxonomy): domain Bacteria; kingdom Pseudomonadati; phylum Pseudomonadota; class Hydrogenophilia; order Hydrogenophilales; family Hydrogenophilaceae; genus Tepidiphilus; species Tepidiphilus thermophilus. The sequence continues at coordinate 50,968 of NZ_LIPU01000009.1, read as the reverse complement.
ACCTCGCCCGCTACCTGGCCGCGAGCGGCCCCGAATCGCTGCGCGCCATCTGGGACATGATGGGGTTTTCGCGCATCGATCGAACCAGACAGCACCCCGCACCGGTCCATGTCTTCGGCGCCGAACACGACAAAATCATCCCGCCCGACCAGGTGGAGACCACGGCGCGTTTCTACGGCACCACCGCCCGCATCCTTCCCGAGTTTGGTCACACCCTCATGCTCGAACCAGGCTGGGAGCGCGCCGCGCAGGCCATCGCCCAGGTGCTGCAGCCGGCAGCGCAAGCCGCCTGAACGCGCTCATTCCCAAGGAAGCAGCTCGATCCCCCGCCCCAGCGCGATCACCTTGAAGAGCTCCCCCATCTCGTGCGGCATGATGAGCCGCTGCAGGGCGCGCGCCGCCTTGAGGTACGCGAGGCTCCCCGGCTCGGCGCGTTCCTCCAGCCGCTGCAGGATGCCGTTGGCCAGCAAAAACCCCGCCTGATTCATGAAGGCCAGCGTCTCCAGCCCCTCGGCCTCGGCCGCCTCGGCCACGGCAGTAAAATCGACGAAACTCGTGATGTCCATCGCTCCCGGCAGCCACAGCGGATCCTCCACCACCCGGTGGCGAAAATAGCACTGCAGCGTGCCGCGCCAGCGCCACGGCACGTAATACGTCTCCCGCGGATAACCGTAGTCGATCAAGAGCAGCATGCCCGCCTGCAGGGCACGGGCGAGCGTCCCCACCCAGGCGCGCGCCACCGGATGGATTTCCGTCACGTACTCCTGCCCCTCCAGCCGGGGCAATTCGATCCCCTCCAGCCCGGCGAGCGCCGCCGGCGTCGGCGGACGATCCTCCCAGGCGAGCGCCCCGTCGCGCACCGTCACGCCGCGCTCGAACACCTCCCCTTCGGCCGTGCCCACCAGATGCACCGGCAGCACGTCGAGCACTTCGTTGGCGAGCAGCACCCCGCAGAAAGACTGGGGCACGGCATCGAGCCAGACCACGCGCTCGGCGAGCTCCCCCGCCTGCGCCGCGATCGTCTCCTGCTGGCGCGCACGCAGCGACCCCGATACCTCCAGGATGGCGTAACGCTCGGGCAGCGTCCCGAGCTCGGCGAGCCGGCGCAGCACGTCGGCTGCGAGCAAACCGGTGCCCGCCCCAGCTTCGAGCACGATCCCCCCCGTCTGCCGCAGCACCGGTGCGATCGCCTCGGCGAGCGTCGCCCCGAAGAGCGGCGTGATCTCCGGCGCGGTGATGAAATCTCCCGCCGGGCCGAACTTCGTCGCTCCGCCGCTGTAATAGCCCAGATCCGGCTCGTAGAGCGCCCAGCGCATGTAATCGGCGAACGGCACCCAGCCGCCGGCCTCCCCGATGCGCGCCGCGATGCGCGCGCGCAAGACTTCGCTCGCCGCCATCACTTCCGGCTCCGGCGCCGGCAATCCCCTCGTCGTCCGCTCCCGTTCGAACACTCGAGCCCCCCGTTTCACGCTACCATTGTCTGGTTTCTGCCCGCTGGACGAAGCCATGACCTCCTCGCCCCCCGAGCATCGCCCCGTCGTCCTCATCACCGGCGCCGCCCGGCGCATCGGTGCAGCCATCGCCCGCCATCTGCACGCACACGGCTGGAACGTCGCGCTGCATTATCGCACCTCGGCGACGGCCGCCGAGCAGCTCGCCGCTGAGCTCAACGCCGAGCACTCCGCCAGCGCCGCCGCCTTCGCCGCCGAGCTCGCCGCCCCCTCGTGTGCCCCCGCGCTCGTCGCCGCCGTGCTCGACCGCTTCGGCCGGCTCGACGCGCTGGTCAACAACGCCTCCAGCTTCTACCCCACGCCGCTTCCCGAGGTCACCCCCGGGCAGTGGGAAGATCTGCTCGGCGCCAACGCCCGCGCCCCCTTCTTCCTCACCCAGGCGGCTGCGCCCGAGCTCGCGCGCCGGCGCGGCGCGGTCGTCAATGTCGTCGACATCCACGCCGAGCGGCCGCTACCGCGCTACCCCGTCTACACCGCCGCCAAGGCGGCGCTCGCCGGACTCACCCGGGCGCTCGCCGTCGAACTCGCCCCGGCGGTGCGCGTCAATGGCATCGCCCCCGGCGCCATCCTGTGGCCGGAAGACGATCAATACCCGCCCGCCGAGCGCGAGCGCATCCTTGCCCAGATCCCGCTGCAGCGCCTGGGCGAACCCGGCGACATCGCCCGCGCCGTGCGCTTCCTCCTGGAAGACGCCCCCTACGTCACCGGCCAGATCCTCGCCGTCGATGGCGGGCGCAGCCTCGCCCTCTAGGGGACGCTGAAGAAATGAGCGAGCGGGATGAAACGCAAGGCGGAAGGTAGCGCAGCGACCGAGACATATCGAGTAGATAGGCGAGGGATCGAGCACCGCGCAACGCAGCAATTCGCCCGCGCAGCGAATCATTCAGCGTTTCCCTGACGCGGACGGACTATACTGAACTCTATCCGACTTCGTCGCCTTGCTGCTCGCCGAACCCGACGCCCGCGAACTCGCCCGTGGATACGGCCCGGAGCGTTTCGGCGTATGATTTCGTACCATAACGACCACCTTGGGAGCACCCAATGAAACGTCTCGTCCCGGCACTGATCGCCGCCTGCCTGAGCCTGCCCGTCCTCGCCCAGGACAAGAATTCGATGACCGCCTTCTACGGCCAAGACGGGGACATCGACCGCTATGGCCTCTCCTACCGCTTCAAGCCCTTCTGGGGCGACGTCTGGGGCGGCTGGCAGGCCACCCTCTCGCCCGAAGTCGAAGCCTCCTACCTCGAGTACGACGGCAACCATCCAGGCAATGACGATGCCGGCGAGCTCGGCGCGCTCCTGCGCTTCCGCCTCGAACGCGGCATGGGCGCCGTGCGCCCCTACCTCGACCTCGGCCTCGGCGGTGCCGGATTCACCGACACCCATCTCGGCGACAAGGACCTGGGCAGCGCCTTCCAGTTTACCGAGCACGTCGGCTTCGGCCTGTCGATCGACCAGACCTGGTCCATCGGCTACCGCTACACGCACTACTCCAACGCCAACATCGCCGACGACAACGACGGGCTCGACCTGCACAACGTCGTGCTCGAAGTGAAATTCTGACGATGAGTTACTTCCGCCGCCATGTCTTCTTCTGCTGCAACCAGCGCCCGGCGGGCGAAGCCTGCTGCGAAAACCACGGCGCGAGCGCCCTGCTCGCGCATGCCAAGGCCCGCATCGAGGCGCTGGGCTTGAAGGGCAAAGGGGCAGTACGCATCAACAAGGCCGGCTGCCTCGGACGCTGCGACGAAGGGCCGGTGCTGGTCGTCTACCCCGAAGGCGTGTGGTACACCTACCTCGACGAGGCCGACATCGACGAGATCATCGACGAGCATCTCGTCGGTGGCCGCCCCGTCGAGCGCTTGCGACTGCCCGATTGACCATGACCCGCATCCGCATCGAGACCCTGCTCGTCCCCGGCCCGGCCGGCACGATCGAAGTCCTCGCCGACCTGCCCGCCGCGCCACGCGGCGTGGCGCTCGTCTGCCACCCCCACCCGCTCTTCGGCGGCGCCAACACCAACAAGGTCACCTACACCCTCGCGCGCGCCTACGCCGAACTCGGCTACGCCGCGCTGCGGCCGAACTTTCGCGGCGTCGGGCGCAGCGAGGGCCGGCACGACCACGGCGAAGGCGAAACGGAAGACATGCTCGCGCTCCTTGCCTGGGCGGGCGAGCGCTGGGGCGAAGGCGAACTCGCGCTCGCGGGCTTTTCTTTCGGCGCCTACGTGCAGACCCGCGTCGTCGGACGGCTGCCCGACCCGCCGCGCCACCTCACCCTCGTGGGTCTGCCGCATGGCCTCGCGCTCGGCAGCGGCAAGCAGTACGACACGCCCACGCTTCCCGAGACGCTGCCGGCGCTGCTGATCCACGGCGAGCACGACGACATCGCCCCGCTCGCGCGCGTCTTCGACTGGGCCCGTCCCCAGACGCGGCCCGTCGTCGTCATCCCCGGGGCGGACCACTTCTTCCACGGCAAGCTCGCCCTCATCAAGACGCTGGTCCAGCGCGACCACGCCGCCGGCTGCTGAAAGCGCCGGACGGACGCCGCCACGGCGACGTCCGTCCAGGGCGGCACATACCTCACATGCTGCGCCGGTACTGCCCGCCCACCTCGTAGAGCGCCTGCGACAGCTGCCCCAGCGAGCAGTAGCGCACCGCGTCCATCAGCACCTCGAAGACGTTACCGCCGGCCATGGCCGTCTCCTGGATCTTGGCGAGCCACTTCGGCGCCTCCTCGCGGTTGCGCTCGTGGAATTCCCGCAGGCGGCGCAGCTGGCTTTGCTTCTCTTCCTCGGTCGAGCGCGCGAGCTCGAGCTTCTCGGGGATGACGTCGCCCTTCGGATTGCGGAAGGTATTCACCCCGATGATGGGCAGGCTCCCGTCGTGTTTCTTCTGCTCGTAATGGAGCGACTCTTCCTGGATCTTGCTGCGCTGATAGCCCGTCTCCATCGCCCCGAGCACCCCGCCGCGTTCGGCCAGACGCTCGAACTCGCGCAACACCTCCTCTTCCACGAGGTCGGTGAGCTCCTCGATGATGAAGCTGCCCTGGTTCGGGTTCTCGTTCTTCGCCAGACCCCACTCGCGGTTGATGATGAGCTGAATCGCCATCGCCCGGCGCACCGACTCCTCCGTGGGCGTGGTGATCGCCTCGTCGTAGGCGTTGGTGTGCAGGCTGTTGCAGTTGTCGTAGATGGCGATGAGCGCCTGCAGCGTGGTGCGGATGTCGTTGAAGTCCATCTCCTGCGCGTGCAGCGAGCGCCCCGAAGTCTGGACGTGGTACTTCAGCTTCTGGCTGCGCTCGTTGGCGCCGTAGCGATTTTTCATCGCCACGGCCCAGATGCGCCGCGCCACGCGCCCAATCACCGTATACTCCGGATCCATGCCGTTGCTGAAGAAAAACGACAGGTTGGGCGCGAAGTCGTCGATGTGCATGCCGCGCGCCAGATACGACTCGACGTAGGTAAACCCGTTGGCCAGCGTGAAGGCGAGCTGGGTGATGGGGTTCGCCCCGGCCTCGGCGATGTGATAGCCCGAAATCGACACCGAGTAGAAGTTGCGCACGTCGTGATGGACGAAATACTCCTGGATGTCGCCCATCAGTTTCAGGGCGAACTCGGTGGAGAAGATGCAGGTGTTCTGGCCCTGATCCTCCTTGAGGATGTCGGCCTGCACCGTGCCGCGCACGGTGGAGAGCACCCACTCCTTGATCTTCTCCGCCTCCTCCTCGGTGGGCTCGCGCCCGTTCTGCGCGCGGAACTTGTCGATCTGCTGGTCGATGGCGGTGTTGAAGAACATCGCCAGGATCATCGGCGCCGGGCCGTTGATGGTCATCGACACCGAGGTGTTCGGCGCGCACAGGTCGAACCCCGAATAGAGCACCTTCATGTCGTCGAGCGTGGCCACCGACACGCCCGAGTTGCCGATCTTGCCGTAGATGTCTGGCCGCTCATCCGGATCGCAGCCGTAGAGGGTGACCGAATCGAAGGCCGTGGAGAGGCGCGCCGCCGGCATCCCTTCGGTGAGCTTGCGGAAACGCCGGTTGGTGCGGAACGGGTCGCCCTCGCCGGCGAACATGCGCGTCGGATCCTCGTTCTCGCGCTTGAAGGCGAAGACCCCGGCCGTGTAAGGGAAAGAGCCGGGCACGTTCTCCTTCATCAGGAATTTGAGCACCTCGCCCTCGTCCTCGAATGTGGGCAGCGCCACCTTGCGGATCTTGTTGCCCGAAAGCGACTCGTGATAGAGCCTGGTGCGCACCTCCTTGTCGCGGATCTTCACCACGTACTCGTCCTGGGCATAGAGCTCGCGCAGGGTCGGCCACTGCTCGAGCAGCTTCCTGGCGTGCGGCGTGAGCTCGCCGTCCTTCCAGGCGATGAGCTCGTCGAAGTGCTCGGCCGGTTTGCCGCAGCGCTCGAAGAGCGCCTTGGCGATGCGCAGGGACTGGCGCTCGCGTGCGATGCGCGTCTGCGCCTGCACGTGGCGGTGGTAGTCGCGCACCGTCTGGGCGATCTCGGCCAGATAACGGGTACGCTCGGCCGGGATGATGGCCCGCCCCTTGCTGGATGCGCGCACCGACACCAACGGCAGTTTGCCCGGAATCTTCGCATCCAGTCCCTGCGCCACCAGCCGCGGCAGCATGGCCTGGTAGAGGGCGGTCACGCCGTCGTCGGCGAAGCGCGAGGCCATGGTACCGAAGACGGGCATCTCTTCCGGCGCCAGGTGGAAGAGCTCGCGGTTGCGCTGGTACTGCTTGCGCACGTCGCGCAGCGCATCCTCCGCCCCCTTGCGGTCGAACTTGTTGATCGCCACGAAATCGGCGAAATCGAGCATGTCGATCTTCTCGAGTTGGCTCGCGGCGCCGAATTCTGGCGTCATCACGTAGAGCGAGGTATCCACGTATGGGACGATGGCCGCATCCCCCTGGCCGATGCCGGAAGTCTCGACGATGACGAGATCGTAGCCGGTGAGCTTGCAGGCGGCGATCACCTCCCTGAGCGAGCGCGACACCTCGCTGCCGGTGTCGCGCGTGGCGAGCGAGCGCATGTAAATGTTCTCGTGCTCGATCGAATTCATGCGGATGCGATCGCCCAGCAGCGCCCCGCCGGTGCGCTTGCGCGAGGGGTCGATGGAGATGACGGCGATTTTCAGCCGGTCCTCCTGGTCCAGCCGGAAACGGCGCACCAGCTCGTCGGTGAGCGAACTCTTGCCCGCCCCGCCGGTGCCGGTGATGCCCAGCGTGGGCACGCGCAGCGAAGCGGCCGCTTCCAGCAGACCCCGGCGGATGGAGTCGGGATAGGCGTCGTTCTCCAGCGCCGTGATCACCCGCGCGAGCGTGCGCCAGTCGCCCTGCCCCAGCTGCTCGAGGATCCCGTCGAGCGTGGCCGGTGCCTCGTGGCTGAGATCGAAGTCGGCGCGCTGCACCACGTCGTTGATCATGCCCTGCAGCCCCAGACGGGCGCCATCTTCCGGCGAATAGATACGCTCCACCCCGTAGGCTTCGAGCTCGCGGATCTCGGGCGGCACGATCACCCCCCCGCCGCCGCCGAACACCTTGATCCGCTCACCGCCATTGGCGCGCAGCAGGTCGACCATGTACTTGAAGAACTCGACATGCCCGCCCTGGTAGCTCGTCACGGCAATGCCCTGCACGTCCTCCTGCAGCGCCGCGCGCACGATCTCGCCCGCCGAGCGGTTGTGCCCCAGGTGGATCACCTCGCAGCCGGTCGCTTGCAGGATGCGGCGCATGATGTTGATCGAGGCGTCGTGCCCGTCGAAGAGCGCCGCCGCGGTGACGAAGCGCACCTTGTTCTTCGGCTTGTACGGGGCGATTTTGTGCTGGACGTGCGGATCGCTCATGAAAGTCCCTCCTCGTGCGATGCGGTTTTTTCAAACGGGAATGTAGCGCGAAGATGACGTTGACGTCAACGTCAACCGAGAGGCGGGTACGAGTTCCCGCCGCCGTCACAAAAGAAAAGGGGCCGAAGCCCCTTTCCCCGATGGAATGGAAAAACGACCGGTCGGCGTCAGAAGGAATGGGACATGCCGACGAAGAAGAGGTCGGTGTCGTCCACCTTGCCCGTCCCAGAATGACCATTGAAGGAGGAATCGGTCTGCCCCAGGTTGAAGGCGTCGTTCCAGGTGAGATCGTCGTAGTCGATCTTGTTGTAGCCGAGATACCCGGTGGTGCGCTTGGAGAACGCATGGGTATAGGCCACAGTGAAGGACTTGGGCTTCACGTCGCGCGACAGGACATTGTCCACCTTGTCGAGATCGGCCTGCCCGTAGGAGAAGTGGATGTTGCCCACGCCCACCGGCACGATCACGCCCACCTGCCACAGATCGACGTCGAAACCGTTCAGCCCCATCACGTCGCGGCCCTGCTGGTAGGAGCCGGCGAGCGTAGCCATGCCAAAGTTGTAGGAGGCGCCCAGGAACCATTCTTTCTGGGTATCATCCCCTTTGGCGTACCCATCGACGACGTTCTGCCCGCTGTACTTGATGCCGTGGTAGATGGCGCCGACTTTCAGCGGGCCGTTGTCGTAGCGCAGGGCCAGGCCATATTTGTCGTCGTCGTCGTAATCGACGCGCTTGCCGTTGGGGCTGAGAAGATTTTTCCCCGAGTCGCTTTCGCGGTTACCCGCCGAATAAATGGCGCTCAAGGAAACGGACTGAAAGACCCCGTCGTAGGCCACGGCGTTGTTCCAGCGCGCCGGCGAGTTCGGGGTGATGGTCAGATTGCCCAGCAGCGACAGCCAGCTCTGTGGGCTGGGCGTCGCCGAGAGCAACGCGTCGTAGGCATAGATGAAATAGCCCGGCGCGTATTGACGGCCCAACGCGACCTGACCGAACGAACCTTTCAGACCCACGTAGGCCTGGCGGGTAAACGTCTGGCTGCCGCCGTTGTATGCATCGTCGGCGCCGGACATGCAGCAAGACTCGCCGTTGTCGATATTGAAGCCTTGCTCGAGCACGAACACGGCCTTCAGGCCGCTGCCGAGGGCTTCCTCGCCGCGAAAACCGACGCGGCTGCCGTTGAGGCTGCCGTCGTCCACGCCGGAGGTATCATCCCCCATCCACTGACCGTACTTCAGGAAGGCATCGGCCACGCCGTAGAGCTGGATGGAGGAGGATTGTTGCGCCCAGAGCGGGGCGGAGGCAAGGCTCGCAACCGCCAGCGCGATCAGCTTTTTTTGCACTTTTTTCATGAAATTCTCCTTGCATTCGATCGGGGAAAACGCCGCGGAACTCCTCTCCGTCGAACGTTCGTCTTCTACACGGACGAAGTGGACGGATTCTCGCGAGCCCGGCGAAGCAAAGCAAGGAGAGCCCCAGGAATGCGCTCCATGCCCGGCCAACGTTCTGTTGCATCGGCGCAACGGCCGCGAACGCAGGAGCAGGAGGAGACAAAAAAGGGAAGAGGACAAGCCCCTTCCCTTTCTTCAAGAACGACTATCCCTCAACCAAGCTCATCAGAACTTGTGGTTGATACCGACGTAGAAGAGGTCGGTGTCGTCCACTTTTTCCGTGCCAGCATGGCCGTTGAGATTGTTACCGAGAACCTCGGCCTCGCCCCACAGCAGGTCGTCGTAGTCGACCTTGGTGTAGCCGACGTAGCCGGTGGTGCGCTTGGAGAGCGCGTGGGTGTAGGCCACGGTGAAGGACTTGGGCTTGACATCATCCTGCAGCAAGTTGGCTTTGTCGACATCGCCTTGAGCGTAGGCGACGTGAATGTTGCCCGCGCCGACAGGAACGATCACGCCCACCTGCCACAGATCGATGTCGAGGCCGTTCCAACCCAGGACGTCGCGGCCTTGCTGATAGGAGCCGGCGAGCGTAGCCATGCCGAAGTTGTAGGAGGCGCCGATCAACCATTCTTTCTGGGTTTCATCGGCCTTCACACCGGCAATCGTATTGGAACCGCTGAATTTAACCCCTTGATAAACACCACCGATCTTCAGCGGGCCATTGTCGTACTTCAGCGAGACACCGTACTTGTCGTCATCATTGTTGTCATCACCATTCTTGACATCGGTCTCCCGGTTACCCGCCGAATAAATACCGGAGAGACTCACCGACTGGAAGGTGCCGTTGTAGGTAACCGAGTTGTTCCAGCGCGCAGCCGAGTTCGGGGTGATGGTGAGCCGGGTGAAGTTGGACAGCAGGCTCATGGGGCTGATGCCGGGGGCGGAGAGCAGCGCATCGTAATCAGCCGTGAAGTAACCCGGGGCGTATTGACGGCCCAACGCGACCTGACCGAAGTTGCCCTTCAGACCGACGTAGGCTTGGCGGGTGAAGGTCTGGTCACCACTATTCTTATCGTCATCCCCCGTCATCCCCGTCGACTTGCCGCTATCGATGTTGATCCCTTGTTCCAGCACGAACACGGCTTTCAGGCCGCTGCCGAGGTCTTCCTCGCCACGGAAGCCGATGCGGCTGCCCGCCAGACCGCCGGAGTCGACGCCCATCGCGTCGTCACCCATGAAGTCGCCGTACTTCATGTAGGCGTCGGCGACACCGTAGATCTGGATGTTCGACTGCGCGAACACCGGCGCCGAGACGAGGCCCGCCACCGCCAGTGCGATCAGTTTCTTTTGCATCGTGTTTCTCCTCTCTTGCAAGAAGGAAGTCCGTCTTCGGGCGGAGGATGCCGCCCACCGAAAAGCATCGCTGAACTGAACCGAGCGAAGCTTGATGATATTGTGGCCGCGACGGGGAACGATGGCAAGGGAGGGTTCGGCGGAGGGTATGATTTCACGGCAAAGGTGTTGTATCGCCACAACAGTCATGGCGGCGACGCATTGCAGCACGATGCTGCGCCGGCAGAAACGAAGCCCCCGTCGCCGCAGACGGCACGGGGGAGGCACGTCGAAGGGGATTGGCCGCCAATCAGAATCTATGGATCATCCCGACATATGCAAAGCTGGTGGAATCCATGTTCTCCGGCGTCGTCGTGCTGTGACCATTCGCACCGGCTACGAATCCATAGCCCAGTGCCGTCCCCCACGGCATATCATCATAGTCGGTATAGTGATAACCGACATAGACGGCAGTACGTTTGGAGAGGTCCTGGGTATAACCCAGAGTGAACGACTTCGGTTTGTAATCGGGGCCGCTCGGCGTGTCGATTTTTTCCTGCCCGTATGCCAATCGAATATTTCCAGGACCGACCGGCACGACCGCACCGAGCTGCCAGAAGTCGACGTCGAGATCGCTCCTGCCGAACACGTCCGAGCCTTTTTGATAGAGACCCATCACCGTTGCCACGCCGAAGTTGTAGGCGGCGCCGATCAACCAATCTTGCTGGGTTTCGTCTCGGTCGGCAGGCGAGTCGATGTACGAACCCCCTGAAAAGCGAGACTTGAATTTGACACCCTGATAAATGGCTCCCAGCTTGAGCGGCCCGTTGTCATATTTCAGCGAAACGCCGTACTTGTCGTCGTCGCTGGCATCATAGCCGCTTGACCCCGCCATCTCGGTTTCCTTGTTACCTGCCGAGTAGATGGCGGCGATGCTCACCGACTGAAAGGTACCATTGTAGGCCACCGAATTGTTCCAGCGCGCCAGCGAAGCCGGCTGAATGGTGAGGCCGCCGAATGTCGTCAAGTCAGCCATCGGACCAACCGTGCCGCCCATGAATGCATCATAGGGATCGGCAAAATAGCCCGGAGCATACTGCCGGCCCAAGGAAACTTGGCCGAAGGAGCCTTTGAGGCCGACGTAGGCCTGGCGTGTGAACACGTCGCTGCCGGAGTTTGCCGCAGAATCCGTTCCACTCATATAGGCTGACTTGCCGGTGCTGATATCGTATCCTTCCTCGAGCAAAAATACCGCCTTCAAACCGTTGCCAAGGTCTTCTTCGCCACGGAAACCGAGGCGGCTGCCGGCAATACCGCCGTCGTGCACGCTCATCAAATCGTCGCCCATCAGCTGCCCGTAGCGCATGTAAGCATCGGCAACGCCATAGATCTGGACGTTGGATTGCGCGAACACCGGCGCGGCGAGGCTGCCGAGCACTGCCAATGCAAGCAGTTTCTTTTTCATTTCTGGTCTCCCTTCGATTCCGTAAACAGGAGGCGCGGAAACTCCCCTCCATCGATCACCGCGTCCCTCGAAGACGCGGGCAACGGATTTTTACATAAGTTTTGTTACTCCAACAATTGGAAATACTGAAAACAACAAAATTGATGAAAGCTGTTGTGTGAATGCGACAAGGGAGCAGAAGTGGAACCGCAGACACCTGTTGGCACTCTCATGCCACGAGTGCTAAATTGCATGGGTGCAAAAACGAACGGAGGAGCAGGATGACGACGAGTGCGGTCGTACCGCTGGGATACGCGGCAGGGCTTCCGGGCCCCGTCTCCAGTCTGGAGCAGTACGTGCGGGCGGTGCGCAGCATCCCGCCGCTCTCCGCCGAGGAGGAAAAGGAGCTCGCCCGGCGCTGGCGCCTGGAGCGCGACCTGGAGGCGGCACGGCGCCTGGTGCTGGCGCACCTGCGCTACGTGGTGGCGATCGCGCGGCAGTATTTCGGCTATGGGCTGCCGGAAGCCGACCTCATCCAGGAGGGCAACGTGGGGCTGATGAAGGCGGTGCGCCGTTTCGACGAGACGCGCGGCGTGCGGCTCGTCACCTTCGCGGTGCACTGGATCAAGGCCGAGATCCATGAATTCATCGTGCGCAACTGGCGCCTGGTGAAGATCGCCACCACCAAGGCGCAGCGCAAGCTCTTCTTCAACCTGCGCCGCCTCAAAGGTTCGAGGAACGCGCTGCAGCCGGCCGAGGCGAGGGCGATCGCCGAGGAGCTGGGGGTGAAGCCCGAAGAGGTGCTGGAGATGGAGGCGCGCTTTGCCGGGGCGGAGGTGCCGCTGGAGGCGCCCACGGTGGAGGGCGAGGAAGATGCGCTCCCCGCGCCGATCGCCTATCTGCCGGATCCCGGCGCCACGCCCGAGGAGGCGGTGCTGGAAGCGGAGGCGCACTGGCTCGCCGACGAGGGGCTGCGCACGGCGCTCTCCCGGCTCGATGCGCGCAGCGCCGACATCGTGCGCCGACGCTGGCTGGCCGAGGAGCCGGAGACGCTGCAGGCGCTGGCGGCGGAGTATGGCGTCTCGGCCGAGCGCATCCGCCAGATCGAGGCGGCGGCGCTGAAGAAACTGCGCGCGTGGCTTGCGCAGGGCATGAACGCCGGAGTGCCCGCCCATGCCTGAGGCCGTGCCCAACGTACTCTCGATTGCCGGCATCGACCCTTCCGGCGGAGCCGGCCTCTACGCCGATCTCAAGACCTTCGCCGCGCTGCGCACCTACGGCTGCGGCGTGGTGGCGGCGCTCACGGCGCAGAATACCCAGGGCGTACGCGCGGTGCACGTGCCGCCGGCGGACTTCCTGCGCGCGCAGCTCGACACCCTCTTCGCCGACGTGGCGATCGCCGCCACCAAGACGGGGATGCTCGCCAGCGCCGCGGTGATCGAGACGACGGCCGAGCGGCTCGCCCACTGGCGGGCGCAGGGGCAAAGCCCCATCGTGGTGGTCGACCCCGTGATGGTGGCGAAGAGCGGGGATGCCCTGCTCGACCGGCAGGCGGTGGGGGCGCTCGTGGAGGCGCTGCTGCCGCTTGCCACCGTGATCACGCCCAACCTGCCGGAGGCGGCGGTGCTGCTGGGGCGCACGGCGCCGGAGAGCCGGCGCGAGATGATCCGCGCGGCCGAGGCGCTGCGCGCGCTCCTGCCCACCGACGACGGGCACTGGGTGCTCTTGAAGGGCGGGCACCTGCCGGGGAGCGAACTCGTGGATCTGCTCTTCGACGGCGAGCACCTGCACGAATTCGTCGCCCCCAAGGCGGCGACGAAGAACACGCACGGCACCGGCTGCACCTACGCCGCGGCGATCACGGCGCTCGCCGCCCGGGCCGGCTCGCCGCTCACCGACGCGGCGATGCGTGAGGTGGTCCGCGAGGCGCACCGCTATCTCCAAGGGGCGATCGCGGCAAGCGGCGCGCTCGCCGTCGGCCACGGGCACGGGCCGCTGCATCACTTCCACGCGCTCTGGCTATAATGGGGCGACGGGCGCTTCGCCCGCCCCAGCCAGAGAGCGCATCCATGAACGCCAGAGACCATTTTTTCGCCGAGCGCGCGCGCGTCGACGCCGCCGCGGTGCAGCCTTTCCCCAATTCGCGCAAGATCTACGTGCAGGGCTCGCGCCCCGACCTGCGCGTACCCCTGCGCGAGATCCGGCAGGCGGACACGCCGGCTTCCTTCGGCGCCGAGCCCAACCCGCCGATCTACGTCTATGACACCTCCGGCCCCTACACCGACCCCGAGGCGCAGGTCGACATCCGCCGGGGTCTGCCGCCGCTGCGCCGGGCCTGGATCGAAGAGCGCGGCGACACCGAGGAACTGCCCGGCCCGACGAGTGCGCACGCGCAGGCGCGCCTGCGGGACCCCGCCACCGCCGGGCTGCGCTTTCCGGGCCTTGCGCGCACCCCGCGCCGCGCCAAGCCCGGCGCGAACGTGACGCAGCTGCACTATGCGCGCCGCGGCCTCGTCACGCCCGAGATGGAGTTCATTGCCATCCGTGAGAACCAGAACCGCCGGGCGTATCTCGAGGCGCTGGCGCGAAGCGGCCCGCGCGGCGAGCGCCTCGCGCAGATCCTCGCGCGCCAGCATCCAGGGCAGCGTTTCGGGGCCCGCATCCCCGAGGAGATCACGCCGGAATTCGTGCGCGCGGAAGTGGCCGCCGGCCGGGCGATCATCCCGGCCAACATCAATCATCCCGAATCCGAGCCGATGATCATCGGGCGCAACTTCCTGGTGAAAGTGAATGCCAACATCGGCAACTCGGCGCTCGCCTCCGACATCCAGGAAGAAGTCGACAAGATGACCTGGGCGATCCGCTGGGGGGCCGACACGGTGATGGATCTGTCCACCGGCCGCCACATCCACGAGACGCGCGAGTGGATCATCCGCAACAGCCCCGTTCCGATCGGCACGGTGCCCATCTACCAGGCGCTGGAGAAGGTCGAGGGCAAGGCCGAGGAGCTCACTTGGGAGCTCTTCCGCGACACGCTCATCGAACAGGCCGAACAAGGGGTGGATTACTTCACCATCCACGCGGGCGTGCGGCTTGCCCACATCCCGCTCACGGCCGAGCGCCTCACGGGGATCGTCTCGCGCGGCGGCTCGATTTTGGCCAAGTGGTGCCTGGCGCATCACCGGGAGAATTTCCTCTATACGCACTTCGAGGAGATCTGCGAGATCCTGAAAGCCTACGACGTGGCCTTTTCGCTGGGCGACGGCCTGCGCCCCGGCTCGATCTACGACGCGAACGACGCCGCGCAGCTGGCGGAGCTGAAGACGCTGGGAGAACTCACCCGCATCGCCTGGAAACACGACGTGCAGGTGATGATCGAGGGACCGGGGCACGTGCCCATGCAGCTCATCCGCGAGAACATGGACAAGGAGCTCGAATGGTGCGACGAGGCGCCGTTCTACACGCTCGGGCCGCTCACCACCGACATCGCCCCGGGGTACGATCACATCACCAGTGCCATCGGCGCGGCGCAGATCGGCTGGTACGGCACGGCGATGCTGTGCTACGTCACGCCCAAGGAGCACCTGGGACTGCCGAACAAGACCGACGTGAAGGAAGGCATCGTCACCTACAAGCTCGCGGCGCACGCGGCTGACCTTGCCAAGGGGCACCCGGGAGCGCAGATCCGCGACAACGCCCTTTCCAAGGCGCGATTCGAGTTCCGCTGGCAGGACCAGTTCAACCTTTCACTCGACCCGGACAAGGCACGCGAATTCCACGACGAGACGCTGCCCAAGGAGTCGGCCAAGGTGGCGCATTTCTGCTCGATGTGCGGGCCGAAGTTCTGCTCGATGAAGATCACGCAGGAAGTTCGCCTCTACGCCGAAGAGAAGGCGCTCTCCGAAGAAGCGGCGCTCGCCGCGGGGCTGGAGGAAAAGGCGGGCGAATTCGTGCGCGGCGGAGCCGAGCTCTATCGTCCCGAGTAGCGCCGAGCCGATGAGCGCGCTCGTGGCGGAAGAGGAAGACGCGGCGCTCGCCGCGCGCATGCAGGCGTTGCTCGCGCGCGTCTTCGGGCATGCGCGCTTTCGCGGCCCACAGGCCGAGATCGTGGCGCACGTGGCGCGCGGCGGCGACGCGCTGGTGTTGATGCCCACGGGCGGGGGAAAATCGCTGTGCTACCAGCTGCCGGCGCTGCTGCGCGAGGGCGTGGGGGTGGTGATCTCGCCCCTCATCGCGCTGATGGAGGATCAGGTGGCGGCGCTGCGGGAGAACGGCGTGGCCGCGGCCGCGCTGCACTCGGGTGTCGCCCCGGAAGCAGCCGAGGCGATCGAGCGCGCGGCGCGCGAGGGGCGGCTGAAGCTCCTCTATTGTGCGCCGGAGCGCTTGCAGACGCGCCGCTTCCTGGAGCTCCTCGACGTGCTCGCCGCGCAGGGGGCGATCGCGCTCTTCGCCATCGACGAGGCCCACTGCGTGTGGCAGTGGGGGCACGACTTCCGCCCCGACTATCTTCACCTGGCGATGCTGCCGGCGCGCTACCCCGAGGTGCCGCGCATCGCGCTCACCGCCACGGCGGACGCGGCGGCCCGCGAGGAAATCGCCGCGCGCCTGGCGCTGCACGAGGCGCGCCGCTTCGTCACCAGTTTCGACCGCCCCAACCTCTTCTACGCCGCCGAGCGCAAGCGCGGCGACGGGCGCGCACAGCTGCTCGCCTTCCTGCGGCGGCAACCGCCCGAGGGCGGCGGCATCGTCTATTGCCTGTCGCGCGGCAAGACGGAGAAGCTCGCCCGCTGGCTGAACGAGCGCGGCATCCCGGCGCTGCCTTACCACGCCGGGCTCACGCACGAGGTACGCGAGCGCCATCAGCGGCGCTTCCTCGCCGAGGATGGCCTGGTGATGACGGCGACCATCGCCTTCGGCATGGGCATCGACAAGCCGGACGTGCGCTTCGTGGCGCATCTCGACCTGCCGCGCTCGCTCGAAGGCTACTACCAGGAGACGGGGCGCGCCGGCCGCGACGGCGAACCGGCGCAGGCCTATCTCCTGTGGGACGGCGAGGACGCGGCGTGGCACCGGCAACTCATCGAAACATCGGACATGCTGCCGGAGCAAAAGGAGATGGCGCACCGCCGGCTGGACGCGCTCGTGGACATGGTCGCGGGCACCGGCTGCCGGCGGCAGGCGATCCTGGCCTATTTCGGCGAGACCATCGGCCCCTGCGGGCGCTGCGACCGGTGCCTCGCGCCAGTGCGGCCGTGGGAGGCGACGGACGCGGCGCGCAAGGCGCTCTCCACGGTGTATCGCACCGGGCAGCGCTACGGCGCGGCACACCTCATCGACGTGCTGCGCGGGCATGCGAGCGAGGCCGTGGTGCGCCGCGGGCACGACCGGGTGAGCACCTACGGCCTGGGGGTCGATCTGCCGGCCGAGACCTGGCAGGCGGTGTTCGGCGAGCTGCTGCTGCGCGGCCATCTCTCGATCGACTTCGAACGGCATCGCGCCCTGGTGCTCACGCCGCGCGCCCGGCCCCTGCTGCGCGGCGAGGAAACCTTCGCCCTCGCCCTGCCGCGCACGGCGGCAAAAGGGTCGGCCCGCGGCGCGGGAATGGCGAGCGCGGCGCCGGCGGCGGAACCCCTCTCGCCGTCCGAGCAGGCGCGCTTCGAGCGTCTGCGGCGCTGGCGCCTGCGCCAGGCTCAGACCGAAGGCGTGCCGGCCTACGTGATCTTCCACGACAAGACCCTGCGCGAACTTGCGCGCCGCGCACCGGCAACACTCGCGGAACTGGCGGGAATCGAAGGCATCGGCGCACGCAAGCGCGAGCGCTGGGGCGAGGAATTGCTCGCCCTGCTGGCCACGGCCACGGCGACCTGATGGAGGCTGACGAACTCGTATTCCCTCTTCGGTTCGCCGTCTTCGAGCGGCAGGGCAATGACTACGGCAAGATTGCGGTGCAGCTCATCCAAATCTGGAACATAACCCACGCGCAGACGATGACTCACGCCAAATCCACAAAGTGTGCGCGTGGCAGCATCCAGCGGCCGGGCTGGCCGGGAAGTTCGATGAAGCCGAAGTGCCGGTAGAACGCGGCTGCTGTGGGCGACTTCGCGTCGACGACGAGGGCGGCCACCGCGAGCGTTTCGCTGGCGGCGGCGACGCGCTTGCAGGCATCGACCAGCAGGATCGAACCGAGTCCCTGTCCCTGAAACGTCCGGTCCACGGCCAAACGGCCGAGTAATGCCACCGGCACCGGGTAGTGCGGCAGTTTTTTACGCCACTTCTCGGGGAGCGCCTCGGCAGCGACGCTGGCGGCGCTGAGCGTGTAGAAACCGGCCACTACCTGGGGATGCCCGACCGGGCTGGCCACGAACATCCGTGCCACGCCGCGTTTGATGTCCTGCGAGGCGTAGCGCTGCAGGTAGTCGTCGAGTGCCTTCTCGCCACAATCGAAGCCGGCCGTTCGCGCGTCGCCGTCGAACGCGCGAATGACATAGGCCATTTACCGCACATCCCTGGCGTGACGGACGAACGCACGCTGCAATGCGGGGTTGGCTGGGGCCGACGTATCCAGCGCGTCCAAGAATGCCGCGAAATCCTCCTGAGACAGGGTGATGGCTTCGTGGGCCTGCACGACCGACCGGGCTTGCTCGAGCGCGTTCCTGAGCACGAACTCGGACACGCTCATATGCGCATACGCGGCGGCTTTGTCGAGCAAACGGCGCGTCTCCTGATCGCAGCGGATATGCAGCCGGGTGTCTTTGGCAAGGGTGGGCATGGACGACTCCTGATAGACTCCTGATGGCAGATCCAATTGTGCGCCATTTGTGCGCACATGGTCAAGCCAAAATCCGCCACCAGGAACACCGGCTCATCCACGCAACGCCTCATTCCGACGCCCCTTGAGGCGTCGCTGCGATCGAGGTGCAGGTGGCGCTCCCCGATCGGCGGGATGCCTCACCGTCCCGGCGGCTGCAGCAAGCGCGTGCGTTCGCGCTCCAGGCGCGCGGCGCGGCGCTCGAGGAATTCCATCTCCTTCACCTGCCGCCGCTCCACCCCTTCGCGCTCGCGCACGCGGGCTTTTTCGTAGGCTGCGCGCTGCGCGGGTTTCAGGTCGGCGGGAGGCTCGCGCACCGCCAGCGCCATGCGCTCGTCGGCGTGGCGTGCGCGCAAGGCATCGCGCTCGCGGGCGAGATCGCGCAGCTCGCTTTCGATCTGGGCGAGCCGCTGCTGGCGCAGGGCGAACGCTTGGGGCGATTCGACGACGGTCTCTCGCGTTTTTTTCGTTGTCGCCGGCGGAGCCGAGGGCGGCGGCGGACGCAGCGTCACTGCCGCGGCGTCGGGGCCGCAGGGGTTCGCCTCGAAGCGGATGCTGCCGTCAGGAGAGGTACAACGATAGACGAGCGTCTCGCCCGCCATCACCGCAGGCGCGGCGAGCAGGGCGGCAGGCAGCAGCACGGCGCGGAGGCAAAAAGCCCGGCAACGAACGAGCGCGGTCGGCATGGACGGACGCCTCCACCTTGGATATCGAGGCAGTATATCCGGAAGCACCGCCACTCCCAAGGCCGCCGACCCGCCGCTGCCCTCCGACCTGTGAGGCGGGCATTCAGCGCACGATGCCGAAAACGGGTCGATCGTGGCGCGGCTGTAGCGGCCGGCTGGTACGCGGCCCCTGGGTGAGCGGGGCGATCTCGGTAGAGATGGCCTCGAGCGGCTCGCGGAAGACGATCCAGCGCACGTCCTCGCGGCACGGCGGCCAGGGCTCGGAGCCTTCGTAGGTGAAATAGGAGGCGTCGACCGGTTCGAGCGTGCGCAGGTCGAGCGGCAATTCGCGCGGTGCGGCGCTTCCCTGCCCGGCCCAGTCCGCCAGCGTGGCGAGCAGCGGATGGGTGCGCTCGGCGGCGACGACGCGCAGGGCCACGAAAAGGCGGGAGCCGTCTTCGGCCCGATGCTGCAGGACCAGTTCCCCCAGGGCGACGCGCACCCCGAGCCGATGCATGCCGGGGTGATGCCAGCTGATGCGCTCCAGCCGGTACCATTTTCCTTCCCAGCCCAGGCGCTGTTCCCGCGCCGGTTCGAGCACCAGGCCCGTCCTGTCCTGCTGCAGGACGACCCGGCTGGGTTGGTAGCGGAAGAAAGGAGGCGGAAGATCGGCCGGAATCGCCCCTTCGAGTGCGATGGGGGATTGACGCTTGCCCTCGCGGCAGATGCGCCAGTCGGGCGAGAGGAGGTGCCAGCGCCCGGGGCCGGCCGGACCCTCGGCGTAGGTCCATTCGCCGGGCGAGGGCCGTTTCGCCGCGATGTTCTTGCCCGAAGGAGCTGTGCGACGGGCGACGACCGGCCGGCGTGCCGCAGTGGCCATGGCAGGGGATGCTTCCCGCGGCACCGGTGGCCGGGAAGCGGACGCGGGAACGCCGGCAGGGTGCCCCCCCGCGGCCGAAGCCGCAGCGACCGGCGCCGGCGCCCGGGGTTGAGGCGCCACGGCAGAGGGCGGCGGTGGAGTCTCGGGACGGTTCACCGGCGGCTTGACTGCAGGCTGCGGCGTAGGGACCGGAAGCTTTGCCACTTCGGGCGGCAAGGCCGAAGGATCGACGAGGTCGACGCCCAGGGGCAAGGGTTTTCCGTCCGCCTGCGCGGGCTGTTTGGCTGCACCTTCCATCGCGCTCTGCGCCGAGCCCAGGGCTTCCTGGGCGATACGGCTCAATTCCTCCGGCGTGGGCGGGCGGCAGACCACCAGCCACAGCCGTTCGTCGACCGAGCCGGGCGGAATGGGCGTCGCCTCCGGCTTGGGGAGGGTCTCCTCGGAGAGCGGCAGGTCGTTGGCGTCGAGATACACCCGTTTGACGGTGGTATAGGTACGGCGCTGGCAGTCGAAGCGGTTGAGCGCCTTGACGGAGGCGTAACCGCGGCGCTTGGCTTCGTCGGCGCTGAGGACCACGCGTCCCCACGCCACCTTGATGCCGCCCTCGGCCGGAATCAAGGTGGCCGGGTCGATCTGCACCAAGCGATCGCGGTCGCGCGCCACCGTCTGCCACTCGGCAAGCGCCGCCTGGCTGAGCAGGCCCAGCGCGAGGAGCACGAGCAGGCGCAGCCCGTATCCCGTCATCCCTTTCATCGCGTCCATGATGCGTCGTATCTCCTCTCGGCCCGACGAAGCTCATGGTTTGCATTATCGGCCGGTGCGAGGAAAACTTGAGCCGCTGCGCCGAGTCTTTTCCGCCATCGCGCCGATTTCGGGTAAACTGCCGGCGATCAAGCCATTCGACATCGTTCCATGTTCGTCCTTTTCGAAGAGTCCGGCGCCTTCAAGGCCGGCACGCTCGTCTCGGAGCAGGAGGCCACGCTGCACGTCGAGCTTCCTTCCGGCCGCCGGTTGAAGATCAAGCGCAACGCCGTGCTCCTCACCTTCCGCGAACCGGAACCTCAGGCGCTGCTCGACGAGGCCCAGCGCCAGGCCGAGGCGCTCGACACCGACTTCCTGTGGGAAGTGTGCGGCGAGGAAGAGTTCTCCTATCTCGACTTCGCGCGGGAATACTATGGCGCCGAACCCTCCGCGGTCGAAGCGGCGGCGCTGTTGCTGCGCCTGCACGGCTCGCCGATCCACTTCCACCGCAAGGGCAAGGGACGCTTCCAGAAGGCGCCGGCCGAGATCCTGCAGGCGGCGCTCGCCGGTCTGGAGAAGAAACGCAAGCGCCAGGAAGCGATCGAGCGCATGCGCGACGAGCTCGTAGCGGGACGTCTGCCCGAGGAGATCGCCGCGGCCCTGCCCCAGATCCTCTACCGGCCCGACCGCAACCGCCCCGAAACCCAGGCGCTGGAGGCCGCAAGCGTCGCCCTGCGCTGCTCGACGGCCCAGCTGCTGCTGTCGGTCGGCGCGATCGCCTCGACACACGACTACCACTTCGGCCGTTTCCTCTTCGAGGTCTTCCCCGAAGGGCTGGAATTTCCCGAGCATCCCGAGCCGCCTCCTTGCGAGGATCTGCCGCTGGCCGAAGTGCAGGCGTTTTCGATCGACGACATCTCGACCACCGAGATCGACGACGCTTTCTCCGTGACCCGCCGTCCCGGCGGGGGCTGGCGCATCGGCGTGCATATCGCCGCGCCGGCCTTGGGGCTTTCTCCCGGGGATGCGGTCGATGCCATCGCCCGCGCCCGCATGTCCACCGTCTACATGCCGGGCCGCAAGATCACCATGCTGCCGCCCGACGTGGTCGATCGCTTCACCCTGGCCGAAGGCCACGTCCCGCCCGCCCTCTCCTTGTACCTCGACGTCGATGCCTCGCTCGCCATCCAGGGCATGGAGACGCGGCTCGAGCGCGTGCCGATCGCGGCCAACCTTCGCCTGCATGCCCTGGAGCCGTTCTTCAACGAAGAGACGCTGCAGGAAGCCCTGCCCGAAGATCTGCCCTGGCGCGAGGAGCTCAAGCTGCTGTGGGAGCTCGCCACCGTGCTCGAGGCGGGGCGCGGCAAAGCCTCGGTCACGCCGAATCAGATCGATTATCTCTTTCACGTCGATTGGGAGCGGGTCACGGAGGACGGCCCCGGCTGGGTGAGCATCACCCCGCGCCCGCGCGGCGCACCGATCGACAAGCTGGTGAGCGAATTCGCCATCCTCACGAACCAGACCTGGGGCAAGCGCCTGGCGGAGCATGGGCTGCCGGGCATCTATCGCGTCCAGCCCGCCGGCGGCAAGGTGCGCATGGCGCTGGAGGCGGAGAGCCACGAAGGTCTGGGGGTGGATTGCTATGCCTGGTCGAGCTCGCCCCTGCGCCGCTACGTCGACCTGGTCAACCAGATGCAGCTGCTTGCCACGGTACGCGGCACGCCCGCCCCTTTCCCCGAGCGGGGGCAGGAGCTCTTCGGCATCGTGCGCCAGTTCGAGGCAGCCTACACCACCTACCAGGAATTCCAGCGCCACATGGAACGCTACTGGTGCCTACGCTGGCTGCGCCAGCACCGGGTGGAGCGGCTCACCGCCACGGTGTTGCGTGACGATCTCGTGCGCTGTGAGCGGCTCCCGCTCGTCGCCAAGGTTCCCTCCCTGCCCCCCACCGACGCGGGTCGGCGGGTCGAGCTGGAAGTCGAGCGCATCGATCTCGTCGAGATGGAACTTCGGCTGCGTTTCCGTCGTCTCCTTACGCAGGAAGAATCCCCCGACGCGACCGCCGCCCTCATCGTGGAGCCATGAACCCCCGTTCGCTGCCTCTTTTTTCCCTGCGCGATACCGCAACGCACACGTGGCGGCAGTGGCGGCGATCCCCCTTCGCTTGGGCGATCTTCCTTTCCCTCGCCCTGCATGCCCTGCTGCTCTCCCTGGGATTCGTTCCGCCCGAAGCCCGGCTCGCGGCGCAGAAAGACGAGGGGCTGGAGATCGTCCTCGTCAATGCCTATAGCCGCTCGACGCCGGAAGAGGCAAAAGCCCTGGCCCAGACCTCCCTTGCCGGCGGCGGCAACGAGAAGACCGCCCCCGTTCCGACCACGAACCAGCCTCCCCTCGAACGCGAGCATCCCAGCGACAGCCCGCTCGAAGCCCGCAGCCGACATCAAGAAACGGCCAGCACCACCAGGCGCAAGCTGAGCCGCCCCTCTCCTGAAAAAGCGACTCCTTCCGCGCCCGAGCCCACCGCTCCGGCCACGCCCACGCCGAGCGGCCTCGACCTGCTCGACCAGACGGCGAGCGTCGCCCGCCTGCACGCGGCGCTCGACGACACGGAACGCGCCGTGGCGGGGCAACCCCGCAAGCGATTCTTCGGCGCCAACGTCAAGGAATACCGCTTCGCGCGCTACATCGAGGATTGGCGGCTCAAGGTCGAGCGCATCGGTACCCTCAATTATCCCGAGGAAGCGCGGGGCAAACTCTACGGGAGCCTGCTCATGTCGGTGTCGATCCGCGCCGATGGCGAGCTGATCGACGCGCACATCGAACGCTCCTCCGGCCAGCCGGTACTCGACGAGGCGGCGCTTCGCATCGTCCGGCTCGGCTCCCCTTACGCACCCTTTCCCCCGGAGATCCGCGCCGACACCGACGTGATCGTCATCAAGCGCACCTGGACCTTCACCCGCGAATCGCGCCTGCAGGGGAAATGAAATGACCGATCGCTACGCCGTCTTCGGCCACCCGGTGGCGCACAGCAAGTCGCCTTTCATCCACCGCGCCTTTGCCGAACAGATGGGACAGGATCTCGACTACGAGGCGATCGACCCCGGCGCAGAGGGCTTCGCCGAAGCGGCGCGGCGTTTTTTCGCCGAAGGGGGGCGCGGCGCCAACGTGACGCTGCCTTTCAAGGAAGAGGCGCTGGCGCTCGCCGACGAGGCGCTGCCGCGCGCGTGCGAGGCCGGCGCCGCCAATACGCTCATCGCACGCGAGGGGCGGCTTCTGGCCGACAACACGGACGGCGTGGGACTGGTGCGCGACTTGACACGGCGCCACGGCGTGCCGCTCGCGGGAGCCGAGGTGCTGCTCGTGGGCGCGGGCGGCGCCGCGCGCGGCGTGCTGGGGCCGATTCTGCGCGAACGGCCGCGGCGGCTGGTGCTTGCCAACCGCACTCCTGCCCGCGCCGAAACGCTCGCCCGCGCGTTCGCAGCGCTCGCCGCCGAGACGGGCGTGAAACTGGACGTGCAAACCTGGGATGCGCTGCGCCCCCCTTTCACGCTGCTGATCAACGCCACCAGCGCGAGCCTCGCCGGCGAGCTGCCGCCGCTGCCGCCGGAGCTCTTCGCCGCAAGGCCCTTCGTCTATGACATGATGTACGGCGCCGCCCCTACGCCCTTCCTGCGCGAGGCGGCGCGGCACGGCGCGCACACCGCCGACGGCCTGGGGATGCTGGTGGAACAGGCCGCCGAGAGCTTCTTCCTCTGGCGCGGCGTGCGCCCGGACGCCCAGGCGGTGTATGCCCGCCTGCGCGCCGCGCTCGCGGGCTGAGGATCAAAGGGGGTCGCTCGAAGAACCGCTGCGCAGCAGGTTATTCGAGGTGCCCAAGGGTAGCGAACGCCCGATGCGCCGCTTCCACCGTGGCGTCGATGTCCGCCTTGGTGTGCGCCGCCGAGACGAACCCCGCCTCGAAGGCGGAGGGCGCGAAATGATGCCCCGCCGCCAGCATGGCATGGAAGAAGCGCTTGAAGCGCTCGACGTCGCAGGCCATCACCTCGGCGTAGGAACCCGGCACCTGGGGCGCGAAATAGAGGCCGAACATGCCGCCGAGCGAATCGGCCGCGAACGGCACGCCCGCCTCCTCGGCCGCACGCTGCAATCCCGACACCAGCCGCGCGGTGAGCGCTTCGAGCCGCTCGTAGAATCCCGGCTGGGCGACGAGCTCGAGCGAAGCGAGTCCGGCGGCCACCGCCACGGGCGAACCCGACAGGGTCCCCGCCTGATACACCGGCCCGAGCGGGGCGACGCACTCCATGATCTCGCGCCGTCCGCCAAAGGCGGCCACCGGCATGCCGCCGCCGATCACCTTGCCCAGCGTGGTGAGGTCGGGCCGGATGCCGGTGCGACCCTGCATCCCCTGCAGCCCCACGCGAAACCCCGTCATCACCTCGTCGAAGATGAGCACCGCGCCGTGGCGGTCGCACAGCGCGCGCAGTCCTTCGAGAAAACCGGGACGCGGCTTGACGAGGTTCATGTTGCCGGCAGCCGGCTCCACGATCACCGCGGCGATCTCGTCGCCGCACTCGGCAAAGGCCGCCTCCACTGCCGCCAGATCGTTGTAGGGCAACACCAGGGTATCGCGCGCCGCCCCTTCGGGCACGCCGGCCGAACTCGGGTGCCCGAACGTGAGGGCGCCGGAGCCCGCCTTGACGAGCAGCGCGTCGGCGTGACCGTGGTAGCACCCCTCGAACTTGACGATGCAGGCACGCCCCGTGTAGCCGCGCGCCAGGCGAATGGCGCTCATCGTGGCCTCGGTGCCCGAGCTCACCAGCCGCACCAGCTCGAGCGACGGCAGCAGCGCCGTGAGCCGCTCGGCCATCTCCACTTCCAGCGCCGTGGGGGCGCCGAAGGAGAGTCCGTCGGCGGCCGCCCGCTGCACCGCTTCCACGATCTTCGGGTGCGCGTGCCCGGCGATCGCCGGCCCCCAGGCGCCGACGTAATCTATATAGCGCGTCCCGTTTTCATCCCAGAGGTAGGCGCCCTGTGCGCGCCGGATGAAGCGCGGCGTGCCCCCCACCGAGCGAAACGCCCGCACCGGCGAATTCACTCCGCCCGGAATCACGCGCCGGGCCCGTTCGAACCACGCTTCGTTGCGATCCGTCATCGTTCCTTCCCTTCCGTGCCGAAAACGCGATTGTGCCACGCCGCCCAGGCGAGCGCCCGTTCCAGCGGATCGGGCGCGGCGAAGAGATCCGAGATCACGGCGAGCCAATCGGCCCCGGCAGCGACGAGCTCGTCGGCGCGCTCCAAAGTGATGCCACCGATCACCGCGATCGGCACGGCGAGCTCGGCGCGGGCGCGACGCAGGAGTTCGAGCGAGGCGCGGCTCGCCTGGGGCTTGGTCGGGGAAGGATACATCGCCCCGAAAGCGACGTAGCTCGCTCCTTCGGCGAGCGCCGCCTGCGCCCGCCCGAGCTCCGCGTAGCAGCTCGCCCCGATGAGTGCGTGCGGCCCCAGAAAGCGCCGCGCCTGCACGATCGAACCGTCGTCTTTGCCCAGATGAACCCCGGCCTCGAACTGGGCGGCGAGCTCGACATCGTCATTGACGACGAGCGCCGCCCCGGCAGCCCGCACCAGCGGTGCGATGCGCTCGAGCTGACGTGCCCTGGCGGCGCGGTCGAGCGCCTTGTTGCGGTATTGCACCAGCACCGGGCGGGCGGCGAGCGCCGTGCGCAGCGCCGCGAAGAGGGCGCCGTCGTCAGGCTCGTCGGGGGTGATCAGATACAGGCCGCGCGCGGGCGACCGAGAAAAACGCGTTTGCATTGGATCATGGTATCATGGATCATCGCCGACACGGCCTGCCTGCCAAGAACGGGGATCCGACGTGAACACCGAACGCAAACCACGCATCCTGGTGGTCGACGACAGCAACACCATCCGCCGCAGCGCGGAGATCTTCCTCGGCCAGGCCGGCTACGAAGTCATGCTGGCCGAAGATGGGTTTTCCGCGCTCGCCAAAGTCGTCGAGTTCGCGCCGGATCTCATCTTCATCGACGTGATGATGCCCCGTCTCGACGGCTACCAGACCTGCGCCCTCATCAAGCAAAATCCCAAATTCCGCCACATCCCGGTGATCATGCTCACCTCGAAGGACGGCGTCTTCGACCGGGCAAGGGGGCAGCTCGTGGGCTCCGACGAGTACCTCACCAAACCCTTCACCAAGAACGAGCTGCTGGAGGCCATCGCCCGGCACTGGCCGCCCAAGACCGAGGCGCGACCCCCGGCGAAAGGAGATTGAGCCCATGCCCATCCGCCGTATCCTCGTCGTCGACGACTCTCCCACCGAACGGCTCGCCCTCACCGAGCTCCTCACCCGCGAGGGCTATCAGGTGCTCACCGCCGAGAACGGCGAACAGGCCCTCGCGCTCGCGCGCGCCGAGCTCCCCGACCTCGTGCTGATGGACGTGGTCATGCCCGGCATGAACGGCTATCAGGCCACGCGCCAGCTGCATCGCGACGCGGCCACGCGCCACATCCCGGTCATCATCTGCACCACCAAAGGCCAGGAAGCCGACCGCGCCTGGGGCCTGCGGCAAGGCGCGGTGGCCTACCTCGTCAAGCCCATCGACGAAACGGCGCTCCTTGCCGCCATCCGCAGCATGGAATGACGCCCATGGCCCGACGGACTTCGTTGCGCGAATTCCAGGAACGGCTCGCCGAACGGCTCGCCCAGGCCTCTGCCGCCCGTACCGAGCACTGGCTGGTGCTCCCCGCCGCCGGTCACCGGCTGCTGCTGCCCCTCACCGACGCCTCCGCCATCGCCAACGAATTCACCCTCGCCCCGGTTCCCCGCGCCCCCGCCTGTTACCGGGGTCTGGCCAACGTGCGCGGCAACCTCATCGGCGTGGTCGACCTCTGCTGGCTGGAGAACCACACGCCCACCCAGAGGAGCAAACGTGCGCAACTCCTGGTGCTGGCCACCCGCCTCATCGAAAACACGGCGCTCCTGCTGCCCGAGGCAGTCGGCCTGCGGCCCCTCGAGTCCTTCACGCCCATGGAGCATCCCCTTTCCCGCCCCTGGCACGTGCGCGCCTATCGGGCACCCGATGACGACCGGCCTTGCATCCTGATCGACGCGAGCCGGCTCATCACCGACCCGCTTTTCTATGGCATCGATTCCGGCTCGTCCCTCCTCGGTTCGAGCTGACCTGAAGACCGCATCCGAGCAACGAGGACCTTACCATGGCGTTTCGTCTGTTTTCCTCCCGCACCCCTGCTGAGGCCGCCGACACCTCCACGACCCCCGGCACGAAGGGGGGAGCGCTGCGGCAGCGTATCCTTCTCCTGTCGGTCCTGCTGATCGTATCGATCCTCGGCCTCGTCGGCCTCGTCGCCTCGGCCAGCTACACCGCGGCAAGCACGCGCGAACGCCTCGCTGTGGCGGATCAGGCCCGGGACGCCCTAAGCGACCTGGGGCGAACCCTGCCCCGGGCGCTCCAAGCCGATGCCGAGGCCGTGAAAGCCCTGGAAGGGCAACGCCGCCGCCTCGAAGAGGCGCTGCGCACCCTGTCGGACATGGCTACGGAAGACGAGCGCCTCGCCGGGCACGCCGGCTCGCTCCAGAAAAGCTGGAACGAGCTGCGCCCCGAGCTGCAGAAACTCCTCGAATCCCCCCCGAGCGAACCGTCCGACGTCGCGGCGGCCCTGCGCCCCATCGACCAACGGCTCGAACGCATGCTCGGCGAAGCGAGCGCCCTGCGCCAGAGCGTGCAGCAAGCCGGCGACGACGCCCTCTCGACCCGCTATCAGGGTATGATCGCGGCGGCCGTCGTCCTCATTCTCGTCTTCCTCGCCCTGGGCAAGACCTATCTCGACGACGCCCGCGCCCGGGAGCTCGAGGCCGAACGCCAACGGCAGCGGCTCGAAGAAGAAAACGCCCGCACGCAGCAGGCCATCATGCAGCTGCTCAACGAGATTTCCGACCTGGCCGACGGCGACCTCACCATCCGCGCCACCGTCACCGAAGACATCACGGGGGCGATCGCCGACTCGGTGAACTACGCCATCGAAGAGCTCGCCTCGCTGGTACGGCGCATCAACGACACGGCCGAGCGCATCACCGACTCCACCGAAGAAGCGCGCCGCATCTCCGGCGAGCTGCTCGAAGCGGCCCAGACCCAGACCGAAAAGATCGAAGAGGCCGACGGCATCGTCCAGGACATGGCCCACGCCCTGCATGAGACGGCCGCTTCCGCCGAAGGCGCCGCCGCCTCCGCCGGCCGCTCGCTCGAAGCCTCGGCCAAAGGGGCGCAGGCGGTGAATGAAACCATCGAGGGCATGAACCGCATCCGCGACCAGATCCAGGAAACCGCCAAGCGCATCAAGCGGCTGGGCGAATCCTCGCAGGAGATCGGCGAGATCGTGGAACTCATCTCCGACATCACCGACCAGACCAACGTGCTCGCGCTCAACGCTGCCATCCAGGCCGCGGCCGCGGGCGAGGCGGGGCGCGGCTTCACCGTCGTGGCCGAGGAAGTGCAGCGGCTGGCCGAGCGCTCGGCCGAGGCCACCAAGCAGATCGCCGCCATCGTCAAGACCATTCAAGCCGACACCCAGGACGCCGTGGGTTCGATGGAAGCGGCCACGCGCGAGGTCGTCGCCGGCACGGCGCTCTCCGATTCGGCCGGCGCCGCCCTCGAGGAAATCTCGCAAGTCGCCAAAGAGACCGCCACCCGCATCACCCAGATCGCCCACGACATCCAGGCCCAGGCCGAACGCGGCGCCCAGGTCTCCGCCCTCATGCGCGAAATCCTCGCCATCACGCAGCAGACCCGGGAAGGGACGGAACGCACCGTCCAATCCGTCGAATCGCTGGCCGAGCTCGCCGCCGATCTGCGCGGTTCGGTCGCCGGTTTCCGCGTCTGATCGCCCGAGACGAACGCCATGGTGCATCGCCCCGCCTCCGAACCCCTATCCTGGATCGCCCCAGAAGTCGAACGCGTCCTCGCGGGGGCGCGTCTGGCCTGTGAGCGGGCCAGCGCGCACAACGACCCCGCGGCACTGCGGCAGGCCAGGGCGGCGTTGCACGAGACCCGGGGCGTGCTCATCGTCGCGGGCCTCGAAGGCTTCGCCGACTACGTCGACCTGCTCGGCCGCGCCCTGGAAAAAATCTCCGCCCGGCCCGATCCCGATCCCGAAGCCCTGCAGCGGCTGTACCGCGCCGCCGTCGCCGCCGAAAACTACTTCCTCGAGCTCATCCACGCCGGACGCGACCAGCCGCTGCGCCTGCGTCGGCACTACCTCGAGCTCGCCGCGCTCGCCGGCGATTCCACCGCCGCCGAAAGCGATCTCTTCCAGTTCGAAGTCTCGATCCAACCTCAGCCTCAGCCCGTCGTCTCCGACGAAGCCCGCATCCGCGCCGCCTTGCTGCGCCGCTTCGAACAGGGCCTCGTCGGCTGGCTGAAACCGGCCGACGAGCGCGAAGCCGTCGCCTCCCTCACGCCCATCCGCGAGGCGCTCGCGGGTTTGCTCAAGCTGGATGCCGGCCGCCCCCTGGAGCCCCTATGGCTGGCCGCGCTCGCCTATGCCGACGCCCTCAGGGAAGGGCGTCTGGCGCGCGACGAGGCTTCCAAGCGCATCCTGCACGACCTGCACCGCACGATGCGCCACGCCGGGAAATTCTCTCGCCCACCCCGCCGGCTCTTGCAAGCACTCACCCATCCCGTCGCCCAGCTCGAGCCCCACAGCCGGGCGCAGCAGTTGCTGCACGAGCACTGGCGGCTCGCCGAGGCCCTGGAAGACCAGGATCTCCCCCTGCCCGAGCTTCCCCTGCGCGCCCAACTCGACGCCCTGGCCGAGGGGCTCGATCGACTGGCCGAGCACTGGGAACGGCTCACCCAGGCTCCCGTCTTCCACCTGGGTTCGTTCTCCCAGGATCTCGACGCGGTTCGCCGCCTCGCCCAGCCGCTGGGGCGCAAGAGCATCGAGCAGGCCATCGAGGCGCTCGCCGCCCTCGTCCAATGGATGGAAGATCATCCCAACGACTCCATGGCCGCACAGGCCCAGCTCGAGCTCGCCCGCACGCTCCTCGTCCTTTCGGCCTACTGCCGCGCCGCCCACTGGGACGAGCGCACCGAGCAGCGGCTCCAGACGCAGGTCGAGCGGCTGCGCGCCCTCATCGACAACCGCCCCCTGCCCGAGATCGAGGCCCAGGCTTCCGAAGCCGACAGCCGCAGCATCGGAAGGGAACTCTCCCGTCTGCTCGCCGAAGCCGAGACCCTGCTCGATCGCTACTACCGCGATCCGACCGAACCCCTCGACCAGGACCGCATCAACCGCCTGATCGCCGAAGCCCGCGCCACCTTGCTGCTCATCGGCGCCGACGAAGAAGCCAAAGCACTCGGCCAGCTTCCTCCCCTGGTCGAACGCCTGGCCGAACACGGCAGCCTCGAAGAGGCCGAGCAGCACCGGCTCGTCGAGACCCTTGCCCATCTCCATACCCGCGCCGAGGCGCTGGCGCGCGGCGAGTCCCTCCAGGAAACCGCAGCGATCGCCCCCCAGGCCACCGCCATCCCCCTGCAGGAACTCTTCGCGGCCGAAGGAGAGGAACTCGGCGCCACGCTGCTGCTCGAGGAAGAAAAAGAAGAAGCATCTTCGCCCGCAGCAGCTTCCCTCGCCTCGATTCAGGCCCCCTCTCCCGAAGAGGCCTCCGTCGAACGGGCCAGACCCCCTGTCCCGCCGAGCGAGACCCAGGCATCGGCCGGCGGTGCGATCGAAGAAGAACTCCTCGACATCTTCCTCGAAGAAGCGCGCGAAGTGCTCGCCACCCTGGAGCGCCGCCTTCCCGATCTGGAGGAACGACCGGACGATCTCGAAGCGCTCACCGAGGTGCGCCGCGGCATCCACACCCTCAAGGGCAGTGGCCGCATGGTTGGTCTCACCGAGCTCGGCGAGTGCGCCTGGGCCCTGGAGCAGACTCTCAATACCTGGCTGCAGCGGCAATGGCCGGCCACCCCCGCGCTGATGCAGCTGCTCCAGCAGGCACACCGTCTCTTCGCCGACTGGGTGGAGGCAATCGCTGCCGGCCGGATCGAAACGCCCGCGCAGGCCGCCGCGCTCGCGGCCGAAGCCGAGCGCCTGCGCTCGCTCGAAAGCCCCGAGGCCGCACCGCCAGCCGAACCTCTTCCGCCTCCCGAGCCGCCGAAACACGTTTTCGGGGATCGCAGCGTCTCGCGCGCCGTGTTCGATGCCTTCCGCCAAGAAGCGCGCGAGCGGCTCGCCGCCTTGCGCCGTTACCTCGACGAGGAGGCCGCCCAGCCGCCCGATGAGCCTCTCGTACGACACATCCACACGCTGGCCGGCATCTCGGCCACCGCCAAGGTCTTCGAGATGCACGAGCTGGGCCGGGCGCTCGAACTCGCGCTCGAGCGCCTCGCCAAGGCCCAGCGCGCCCCCGACGCACAGGAATGCACGGTCCTACGCGCTGCTGCCGAGCGGCTCGGCGCCGCCCTCGAGCGCGTCGAAGCCGGACAAATTCCCGAACCTCCCGCCGATCTGCTGCCCCTCATCGAAGCCGTCGGCACCGTTCCTCAGGCAGCGGTGCCTCCACCCCAACCCACCGCTCCCAACGAGGTCGAGGCGAAAGCCGCCCCCCCCACAGAGGTCCCAGAAACTGCCCGAGAAGCGCCTCCTGTGGAAGAAGTCGCCCAGGAAATCGACCTGCAGCTCCTGCCGGTCTTCCTCGACGAGGGCGAGACGCTCTTCGAGAGCCTCTTCGAGCAGCTCAACCGCTGGGACGAAACGAGCGACGAGAAAAACGTCGAGGCGATCGCCCGTACCCTGCATACCCTCAAGGGCAGCGCCCGCATGGCCGGCGCGCTGGAGCTCGGCGAGCGCATCCACCGTCTGGAGCAGGAACTCAAGGAAGCCGGGCCCGCGGCCCGCGAGCTCGCGCGCAACGGCATCGAAGCCGCCTATGCGCTCTTCCGCCGCCTTGCCGCCCTGCCTGCGCTGGCAACGGCGGAGACTCCCTCCCCTGCCGCGGCCGGCACCGAATCCCTCCCCCCCGTCCCGGCGCGGGAAAGCGCAGAGACCGCCCACGTCACCCTGCGTGTGCACGCCGCCACCATCGACCGGCTGGTCAACGACACCGGCGAGATCGGCGTCCTGCGGGCGCGCGCCGAACAGGATCTTCTCGCCCTGCGCGGCGCCGTGCTCGAGCTCACCGACGACGTCATCCGCCTGCGCACCCATCTGCGCGAGCTCGAGATCCAGGCCGAGACGCAGATGCAGACGCGCCTGCACACGGCCGAGACGGCGCAGGCCGAGTTCGATCCACTCGAACTCGACCGCTACACGCGCCTGCAGGAACTCACGCGCCTGCTCGCCGAAGGGATCGCCGACGTCGCCACCATCCAGCAAAGCGCGCTGTCGCACCTCGACCGCGCCGAAACTGCCCTCAACCAGCAAGCCCGCCTCACCCGCGAGGTGCAGTACGAACTGATGCAGGTACGTTCGGCGCCGGTCGCCAGCGTCGCGGCGCGCCTGCACCGGGTCGTGCGTCAGACGGCCAAGGAACTCGGCAAACGCGTCAACCTCGACATCGAAGGCGCTCAGGTCACGCTCGAGCGGGCACTGCTCGAGCGCATGGTGCCGCTGCTCGAGCACCTGCTGCGCAACGCCGTCGCCCACGGCATCGAATCCCCCGAGGAACGGCGGGCCTCTGGCAAACCCGAAT
This sequence comes from Tepidiphilus thermophilus, assembly GCF_001418245.1. NCBI lineage: Bacteria > Pseudomonadati > Pseudomonadota > Hydrogenophilia > Hydrogenophilales > Hydrogenophilaceae > Tepidiphilus > Tepidiphilus thermophilus. The sequence continues at coordinate 17,620 of NZ_LIPU01000009.1, read as the reverse complement.
TCGGGCAGATCACACTGGCCGTGCGCAATCTCGGCAGCGAGATCGAACTGCGGGTGCAGGACGACGGCCGCGGCCTCGATTACGCTGCCATCCTCGAGCGCGCCCGCGCCGCCGGGCTGCTCGGCCCCGATGCCCTACCCGACGAAGCAAGCCTCGCACGGCTCGTCTTCCTGCCCGGATTCTCCACCGCCAGCGAGCTCAGCCAGATCGCCGGCCGCGGCGTGGGGCTGGACGTCGTCCACAGCGAAATCCAGGCGCTGGGCGGGCGCATCGACCTCGCGAGCGCCCCCGGCCGCGGCACCGCCTTCCGCATCCTGTTGCCCACTACCCTCGCCATCACCCAGGCGCTGCTCGTGCGCGCACTCGATCGACGCTGGGCGATTCCGGCCAATCTCATCGTTCAAACCGAACACCTCCCGGCCGAGGCGCTGCGCGCCGCGCAGCAGATGGGGCACTTGCTCTGGCAAGGGAAGACCTATCCGCTGCGCTATCTGCCGCATCTGCTCGATCGCCCCGACCAGCCCGAACCGCTCGATCGCCGCAACTGGGTGGTGCTGCTCGCCTCGGGCGAAGAACGGATCGCGCTGCACGTCGATGGGCTTGCCGGCAACCAGGAGGTGATCGCCAAGCCGGCCGGACCGCACCTCAAGCGCATCGCCGGTATGCTGGGCGCGACGCTCCTTGCCGACGGCGAGATCGCTCTCATCCTCAACCCCGTGGCGCTCGCGCGCACGCCCGCCGAGGTCTCGGTCGCAAGAGCGCAGGCCGAGGCGCGGGGCCTATCTCCCGCCAAACCGCTGGTGCTGGTGGTCGACGACTCGCTTACCGTACGGCGCATCACGGGGCGACTCCTCGAGCGATCGGGTTACGAAGTCATGCTCGCCAAGGACGGCATGGAGGCGCTGGAAAAGCTCACCTCCGAGGAACGTCTGCCGGTGGCCATTCTCTCCGACATCGAGATGCCGCGCATGGACGGATTCGAGCTGCTGCGCCAGATCCGGGCCGATGCGCGCACGCGCCATCTCCCGGTCGTGCTCATCACCTCGCGCCTTGCCGAGAAGCACCAGGCGCACGCGATGGCGCTGGGTGCCAACGCCTATCTCGGCAAACCCTACGACGAAGACGAGCTCCTGCGCCTGCTGCGCCGCTACCGCGAGGCCGCGGCCCAGCCCGCCTGAGCGATGCGCGGCCATTCCTCGCTCCCGCCGCCGGCCGAGGGCGCCACCCGCCCCCTGCACCTGCGCGAGACGATCGCGCGGCTATGGCCCTACCTGTGGCGCTACCGCTGGCGGGTGCTCGGCGCCTTCGCCGCCCTCATCGCGGCGAAGTTCGCCAACGTCGCCGTGCCGCTGCTCTTCAAGGAGCTGGTCGATTTCCTGTCGCTGCCGCCGCAGGCGCCACGCTGGACCGCGGCCCCGATCGCCCTCGTCTTCGCCTATGGGCTGGCGCGCTTTGGTACTTCGCTCTTCACCGAGCTGCGCGAACTGCTCTTCGCACGGGTCACCCAAGCCGCGGTGCGCGCACTGTCGCTCGAAGTCTTCTCCCACCTGCACGCGCTGTCGCTGCGCTTTCACCTCGAACGGCAGACCGGGGCGCTCACCCGCGATCTCGAGCGCGGCACGCGCGCCATCGGCAGCCTCATCAACTTCACCCTCTACTCCATCGCCCCCACGCTGGTGGAGATCTCGCTCGTGCTCGCCATCCTCTTCGCGCGCTACGAGCCGGCCTTCGGCGCGATCACGCTCGCCACCCTCATCGCCTACGTCGTCTTCACCATCGTCGTCACCAACTGGCGCACCGTGCAGCGGCGTCGGCTCAACAAGATCGACGCGCAGACCCACAGCCGCGCCGTCGATGCGCTCCTCAACTACGAGACGGTGAAGTACTTCGCCAACGAAGCGTACGAACGGCGCCGCTACGACGAGGATCTCGAACGCTGGCAGGAAGCCGCGATCCGCAACCAACTCTCGCTCTCCGGGCTCAATCTCGGCCAGGCGGCCATCATCACCGCCGGCGTGGTCGCCATGATGGGGCTCGCCGCGGCGCGCGTTCAGGCGGGCGTCATGACTCTGGGCGACATCGTCCTCGTCAACGCCTTCCTGCTGCAGCTCTACCTGCCACTCAACTTCCTCGGCGTGGTCTACCGCGAGCTGCGCCAGGCGCTGGTCGACCTCGAACGGCTCTTCGCCCTACTCGACGAAAAAGAGGAAGTGCGCGACGCCCCGGACGCACTCGAGCTCCCCGAGGGGCCGCTGGAGGTGCGTTTCGAACGCGTCTCCTTTCACTACGATCCCAGCCGCCCCATCCTGCGCGAAGTGGATTTCACCCTCCCCGCCGGGCGTACCGTGGCCGTGGTCGGCTCTTCCGGCGCGGGCAAGTCCACCCTGGTGCGGCTCCTCTTCCGCTTCTACGACGCCACCGGCGGGGCGGTACGCGTGGGCGGCATCGACGTACGCCACCTGAAGCAGGAGAGCCTGCGCCGCGCCGTAGGCATCGTGCCGCAGGAGACGGTGCTCTTCCACGACACGCTGGGCTACAACATCCGCTACGGCCGGCCCGAGGCGAGCGACGAGGAAGTCTGGGCGGCGATCCGCGCTGCCCAGCTCGACGAGCTCGTCGCCCGCCTGCCCGAGGGGCTGGAGACGCGGGTGGGCGAGCGTGGGCTCAAGCTCTCTGGCGGCGAGAAGCAGCGCGTGGCGATCGCGCGGGTGCTGCTGAAGAACCCCCGCATCCTGGTGCTGGACGAAGCCACCTCCTCGCTCGATTCGGCCACGGAGCGCGCCATCCAGGGACAGCTCGAACGCATCGCCCAAGGCCGTACCACCCTGATGATCGCGCACCGCCTCTCCACCGTGATGCACGCCGACGAAATCCTGGTGCTCGAAGAAGGGCGCATCGTCGAACGCGGCCGGCATGCCGAGCTGCTCGCGCGGGGCGGACGCTACGCCGAGCTGTGGCGCCACCAGCAGCGCCAAGAAGACGCACTCCAGCCCCACGCCGTGTAAGCCCGCCCCCGTTCGCAGTGGTTTCGCCGGGAGAACCCTGCGCCCTCCAGGGATGGGTCACGGCAAAACCGTCGCGCCGTGGGAACGAACTGTTAAACTTTCACGACAGCATTTCAGTGCACTCCCCATGGCCGCACCTCCTCGCCCGCGCTTGCTTTGGCTCGCCACCGGCGGCACCCTCGCCGCCACCGGCCGGGGCATCGCGTACCACGCCGGGGCGCTCTCGCCCGAGGCCCTGCTCGCAGCGATCCCCGAGGCAGGCCAGTACGCCGAGCTCGAGCTCGCTTCGCCCTTCGCCATGGATTCCAAGGACGCCACGCCGCACCATTGGCTGAGGCTGCACGCCGCGATCACGCAAGCCCTCGCGCGCCCGGAGCTCGCCGGCCTCGTCCTCTCCCACGGCACCGACACGCTGGAAGAGACGGCCACGCTCCTCGCGCTCACCCTGGCGCCGACCAAGCCCGTGGTGCTCACCGGGGCCATGCGCCCGCCTTCCGAAGCCGGGGCCGACGGGCCGCGCAACCTCCTGCACGCGATCCGCCTCGCCGCCGATCCGGACACCCCGCCAGGCGTCTTCCTCGTCTTCGGCGAAGCGGTCTTCCCCGCGATGGGGCTGCGCAAGGCACACACGCTCGCGCTCCAGCCGTTTGCCGCCGAACCGCGAGGCGCGCTCGGCTCGGCCTTTCCCTGGCGACCGCCGCCGCTCGAAGAACGTGCCTCGCCGCTGCCCTTGCCCCATCCTTGGCCGACGGTCGCCCTCCTTTCGGCCACGGCGCTCGACGCGCCCGAGGCTTTGCGGCAGACCCAGGAAACGGGGGCCGCCGCGGCAGTGCTGCTGCTGCCGGGACACGGCAGCGTCCCCGAAGCGTGGGAAGCACCGATCGCCGATGCGACCGCGGCCGGACTCCTGGTGGTGCGCGCGAGCCGCTGCGGTCTGGGGCCGGTGCTCCCCCACCCCGTCGACCAGCGCCTGGGCACCCTCCCCGCCGGCCTCCTCTCCGCGCCCGCCGCCCGCGTGGCCGCCGCCCTCGTGGCCCCTTTCCCCCCGGCGGAACGGCAAATTCTGTGGCGCGCGCGTTTTTTGCCCTACGGAGCCGAAGCATGACTCCTACGGCCGCCCCTCTCTTTCTCGCTGCCGACGTCGGCGGCACGCGCGCCCGTTTCCTGCTCGCGCGCTGGCGGGAAAGCGAAGCGGCGCCCGAGGACCGCGAAAAACCCCCGCAGCGCGCGTCAACGGCAGACACCCCAAGCACAGCGGGTTTTTCGCGGCACCTTCCTGCCTGGGAGCCGCTGTGCCAGCGGGTACTCGAAGATGATGCCTTCCCCCATTTCGACGCGGCGCTCGAGGCTTTCCTCGCCGAATGTCCCCCAGGAGCCGAACCGAAACTCGCCGTGATCGCGCTCGCCGGGCCCGTGACGGGGCGGCGCGCGCGGCTGACCAACCGCCCATGGACGATCGACGCCGATGCCTTGACCGCCCGCCATGGCTGGCCGCGGGTCGAATTGATGAACGACTTCGCCGCCCAGGCGCACGGGATCGCCGCTGCGGCGCCCGAGACGCTCCACGTCCTGCAACGGGGAGCACCTCGGCCGGGGCTTGCTGCCGTGCTCGGCCCCGGCACGGGACTGGGCATGGGATTCTTTCTGCGCGAGGGCGAGACGGTGCGCGTCTTCCCCAGCGAAGGCGGACACGCCGACCTCGGCGGCTTCGATCCCCCCTTTCTCACTTCCTGGAGCACCTGGCTCGCCCGCGAAGGGCGCATCGCCTCCTGGGAAAGCCTGCTCTGCGGCCCCGGTCTGGTGCGGCTCGCCGCTTTTCTTGCCGCCGAGCGCGGCCGAAGCGCGCCGTGGACGGAGGCGCCGCAGATCGTGGCCTCGGCCCAAAAGGGGGAAGCGCTCGCCCAAGAAGCGGTGACCACCTTCGTGCGCACGCTGGGTGCCTGCGCTGGCGACCTCGCCCTCATCGGCTGGACCCTGGGTGGGGTATACCTCGTGGGCGCGCTCGCCGCGGCGCTGCGCCCCTGGCTCGAGACTCCGGCCTTTCGCAGTGCCTTCGCCGCCAAGGAACGGCACGGGGAGACGCTCGCCGCGCTGCCGATCCTGCTCGCCGACGACCCCCTGCTGGGCTTGAAGGGCGCCGCCACCTTCGCCTGCCGCCTGCTCGCCGCAACCACGCCATGAGCGCACCGAACCCTACGACTCCGCCATTGCTGCCCTTTCTGCTGCTGGGCCTGCGCTATTATCGTCGGCCGAGGGCCTGGGGCGGTGCGCTCGTGCTCGTGGCCCTCACGCTCGCCATGGTCGGGCTGGCGCTGTGGACCAACCACTGGCAGCGGGCGCTCTTCGATGCGCTGGAGCGCCGCGATCTCGTCGAACTGCCCGCGCTCATCGCTACCTTCCTCACCATCCTCCTTCTGAGCGTGGCCGTCACGGGCGTCCACCTCCTCGTCAAGCGCGGCTGGCAACTCGGCTGGCGGCGCTTTCTCACCGAACAGCTGCTGGAGAGCTGGCTCGCGCGCGGTCACCACCACCGCCTGCGCCACCTGCCCGGCGCGCACGACAACCCCGACGCCCGCATCGCCGAAGACGTGCGCATCGCCACCGAAGTGGCGGTGGAGCTCTTCCACTCGCTGCTCTACTCGCTCGCCTCCATCGTGCTTTTCGTCGATGTGCTGTGGGTGGTCGGCGCCACGCCGCACGAGTCTCCCCCCGGCACGATGGTCTGGCTTGCGCTTGCCTATGCCGGCATCGGCACGATCACCGGGGTCCTGCTGGGCCGACCGCTCACACGGGCCACCGACCAGCAGCAGTCGCGCGAAGCCGACTTTCGCTACGGGTTGTCGCACATCCGCGACAAGTCGGAAGCGATCGCGCTCGCCCAAGGCGAAGCCTCCGAGCGCCGCCTGACGCGCGAGCGGTTCGACGCGCTCGCACGCACCTGGTGGAAACAATCGCTGGGCTACCTCGGGCTGGTGTCGTTTTCCACCGCCTATGGCACGCTCCTGCCGGTCTTCCCCATCCTCGTGCTCGCACCGCACTATATCGCCGGCACGCTCACGCTTGGCATGCTGATGCAGGCGGCGCAGGCCTTCGAGCGGCTCACCAACGCGCTTTCCTGGCCCATCCACAGCATGGGCGATATCGCTCGCTGCCATGCTTCGATCGAACGGGCAGCAGCCTTATACCAAGATCTCACTGAACTCGAGGCAATCGAGCGGCTATGCCTGCCGGGGCAGATCTGCCGCAGCGTCGGCCCCGCGGGGCAGCTCGCGATCGAGCGGCTCACCTTGACGCTGCCCAACGGCCACCCCGTGCTGGAGAATTTCTCGCTCACCCTCACGCGCGGCGAGACCGTACAGCTCGTAGGAGACCCGAACACAGGCATCGCCCTTCTCAAGGCCATCGCCGGCGTGTGGTCCTGGGGGCAGGGCAACATCATCCTGCCCGACGGCGAGACGCTCGCCTTCGTGCCACAGCGGCCCTTCCTGCCCGAAGGGCCGCTCATCGCCGCCCTCACCTATCCGCGCGATCCAGCGGAGGTCGAGCGCAAGCGCGTCATCGACACCTTGCATGCCGTAGGGGCGGATGCGCTCATCGAACGGCTCGACGAGCACGACGACTGGAACCGCACCCTCACCGCGCCGGTCCAGCAGCGGCTCGCGCTCGCCCGCACCCTGCTCGAACGGCCCGCGTGGGTGTTCTACGAAGCCCCGGCCGACGCCCTGCCCGCACCGGGCAAATTCGACCCGGTGGCGCTGCTGCGCGAGCGCCTACCCGACGCGACGCTGGCGATCTTCTGGCCGCATCACCAGCCCTATCCCGGCGTTCAGCGCGTCGTTTTCCTCAATTGAAACGTGCCGGCAGCCAGCCGCGTGCCACCGCCTCGCGCAGGCACCACGCCGGAGTCGTCTCGGTCTTGTAGTTCCAGAAGAACCAGCCGCGATAGCGCTCGAAGGTGAGGAGCTGCGCCGCCGCGTAGCCGCGCAGCGCCACCTCCTGCTGGAAGGCGTCCAACCCTTCGAGCGGGTGCGTGGTCGGCCCGTCGGCCCACAGCGATACCTCCTGCAGCTTGAGCCCCAGGCTCCATTCGCCGCACACCGTCGGCAGCCCCAGCTCGCGCCCGATGGCATCGGCCTCGGCGCGCAGATCGACCACCGTCTTGCGCAGGTGTTCGTAGATGTCTGCCTCGAGATCCTCGGGCGTGAAGCACTGGTAGCGGTGCACGTCGAACCAGACGTTCTCGTACGGCGGCGCGTTCATGAAACCGAGATACTCGCGCCAGTCGCGGAAGCCGTCGTGGAACATCACCCCGACCGTGGGCGGGCAGTGCGCCCGGATCGCCGCGTAGGCGCGCTCGTAGTAGCGCTTGAGGATCTCGGTGGGCACGTCCCAGCGCGGCTCGTTCAATACCTCGAAGGCGAAGAGTGCCGGTTCGGCGCGATAGCGCTCGGCCAGCCGCCCCAGCAGTTCGACCGAATGGTCGATGTATTCTTCCTTGGTGTGCCAGTCGCAGACGTTCAAGATGCCGCCGTTGTCGAAGCCGTTCTGGCAGCCGGCGGCTGCGTGCAGGTCGAGCACCACTTTGAGTCCGAATTCTTCGGCCCAGCGCAGCGCCCGGTCGAGTACCTCGATGCCGCCGGTGACGAAGGGCTCGCGCCGCGCCCCATAGACCGGATGGTAGGGATAAGGCGGCCCCAGCACCCAGTGCCCGAAGGGAATGCGCACCGCGTTCAGCCCCCGCTCGGCGATCCAGGCGAAATCCTCCCGCGTGACCCAGCGCGCCCAGTGCGCCCGCAGCCTGGGTGCGGCCTCCTCTCCCAATGCGACGCACCACGTCGTCTCGTCGGTGGCTTCCACCCCTTCGAAGAGGCTAGGCACCATCCACTTCTCAAGCACCAGCCACGAACCCAGATTCACCCCGCGCAAGCGTTCCATCGCCCTCTCCCCGGCCGCATCGTGAAGTCATTATAGGCAGACACGGGCATCTGCTACACTGGGATCATCGCTTTTTCCGAGCCGAGTATCATGCCGCCCCGTTTCCGCCCCTGGCAGGAATGCGTCGTCTACACCGTCTGGCCACGCAGCTTCGCCGACGGCAACGGCGATGGCATCGGCGATCTGGCCGGCCTCACCGAACGGCTCGACGAGCTGCGCTGGCTCGGGGTCGACGCCCTCTGGCTCGCCCCCATCCACCCCTCGCCCAACGCCGACTACGGCTACGACGTGAGCGACCATCTGGACGTGCACCCCGACTTCGGCACGATGGCCGACTTCCGCAGCCTGCGCGACGAGCTGCACCGGCGCGGCATGCGCCTGCTGCTCGATCTGGTCATCAACCACACGAGCGTGCGCCACCCCTGGTTTCTCGACTCGCGCTCGAGCCGAACCTCTGCCCGGCGCGACTGGTACTACTGGCGTGCGCGGCCCAACGACTGGGAGAGCATCTTCGGCGGCCCCGCCTGGACGCGGGACGAAGTCACGGGCGAGTATTACCTGCACCTCTTCTTTCCCGAGCAGCCCGACCTCGACTGGAGCAACCCGGCGGTGCGCCAGGCGCTTGCCGAGATCGCCCGCTTTTGGCTCGACGAAGGCGTCGACGGCTTTCGTTTCGACGCCCTCACCGTGCTCAAGAAAGAAGAAGGCTTGCCTGACGTCGCCCCTGGCGAACCCGGCGGCCCGCGCCCGGCCTGGTCGCGCTTCCTCGCCCGCCCCGGGCTCCTCGACTGGGTGCGCGACTTCGCCGAGCGCGCCGGCATCACGCGCGACCACCTCACGCTGGGCGAGGCGAACGGCATCGCCGCCACGGACGCGCCCGCCTGGGTGGGCGAGCCGCAGGGGCCGCTGTCGGCACTGCTGCATTTCGAGCTATGGCACATCGACACGACCGATGCGCAAGGCCGCCCCGGGCTCGACACCCGCGCCTTCTCCGACACGGCGCGCTCCTGGTACCGGGCGCTCGCCCCGCACGGGGCGCTGCCGGCGCTCTACCTGGAAAACCACGATCTGCCGCGCATCGTCTCGCGCTGGGCTCCGCCCGAGCGCCGCGCCCAGGCCGCCAAAGCCTTTGCCGCCGCCACCTACCTGCAGCGGGGGCTTGCCGTGCTCTATCAGGGGCAGGAACTGGGTCTGCCAAATGCGCGTTTCACGCGCTCGTCCGACCTGCGCGACCCCTTGAGCCTGCGCCGCATCGCCGCCCTGCGCGCCCAGGGTCAACCCGAGGCGGAGATCCTCGCCGAGATGAACCGCAGCGCCCGCGACCTTTCGCGCACCCCCATTCCGTGGGACGCGAACCGCCCGCAGGCGGGGTTCTCGAGCGCCGAACCGTGGCAGCCGATGGACCCGGCGCACATCCCGCTCGCCTGGCGCCAGCAGCGCGAGGACGAGGGTTCGGTGCTCAATTTCTACCGCGAGATACTGGCGCGCCGGCGAAGGTAAAATCGCATCATGGACCTGACCACGCCCGCGATCCTCTTTCCGGCGATCTCACTCGTGCTGCTCGCCTACGGCAACCGTTTCCTGGCGCTCGCCCAGATCATCCGGCAACTGCACGCCTCGCCCGATCGCAAGGCCGAGGTCATCCGCCGCCAGATCCCAGGCCTGAAACGACGCATCATGCTCATCAAATACATGCAAGGGTTTGGCGTGCTGGGGTTTTTGCTGTGCGCGCTGTCGATGCTCGCCCTCTTCGTGCACGAGACCCTGCTCGGCAAAATCCTCTTCGGCACGAGCCTCGCCGCCCTGGTGCTCTCCCTGCTGCTGTCGCTCGCGGAAGTGCTGATCTCCACCAACGCCCTCTCGGTCGTGGTGGAGGATCTGGAAAAAGACGGCTGAATCAGAGGCTCTTGCCCCATTTCCCCGCGAAACAGAGCTCCGCCAGCGGACGGCGCTCGCGCGGCGCGCGTTCTTTCTCGGCGAGTTCCCCGTCGAGCACGTCCGGCTCCGCCGGATGGCCCACGGCGATGAGCGAAACGATCTTGTAGCGCTCCGGCACGCCGGCCACGGCACGGAGTGCCTCAGGATCGAACCCGGCCATGGGATGCGACATCAACCCCAGCGCCACCGCCTGCAGGCAGAGGTTCTCGGCCGCGGCGCCGCAGTCGTATTCGGCCCAGGCGTTGGGTTCACCGTTGTAGGAAAAAATGGGATCGGCGCAGACGAGCACCAGGAGCGAAGCGCGTTTCACCCACGCCTGGTTGAACGGCCACAGCGTGGCGAACGCCTTCTCCCATCCTTGCGGATCCTGGGTGCGATGCCACACGACGAAGCGCCAGGGCTGATCGCCGTAGCACGAGGGGGCCCAGCGCGCCGCTTCCAGCAGCGAGATCACCTGCTCGCGCGTCACGGTCTTGGTTTCGTCGAAGGCGCGACCGCTCCAACGCTCGGCGATCAAGGGATGGATCGGGACTTCGGTCACGGCGGGTTTCTTCATCATTCACTCCTGGAAAAAAGGTCTTGCGGGGTATCGACGTCGGCGAAGATGCCTGCGTCGTCGATCGCAACGCCGACCACGTGCTCGGCGTCACGCCGAAGGAGCAGACGGGCCCCCACGTCGCCCGTCAGACCCAACAGTTCAGCCCGGTAAGGGGCGGCGAAACCGACGGGATGTCCCCGCCGGTCGGCGCGGCAGGCTGCGGCGAGTACCGCGCCCGCCGTGAGCGCGTCGCGCACTCCCGCGATCGCGGCTCGCGGCACCCAGGGCATGTCGGCAAGCCCGACGACCCAGCCTGTGGCCTCGGCGGTCGCGGCGACGCCCGCGGCAAGGCTCGTCCCCATCCCCTCGTCGGCGCGGGGGCATTCGATGAAGCGCAGGCGATCCGCGAAGGTCTCCGACAACACGCCTCGCACCGCCTCGTCGCCCGGTCGCAGCACCACCGCGACCCGTTCGAAGACCTCGACCCAGGACCGCAGCGCCCGCACGATGAGCGGCTCGATGCGCCCCTCGACTTCGAGTAGCGCCAGCCGCTTGTCCGCCCCAAACCTCCGCGCCTGCCCCGCCGCGAGCACCAAGGCGGCGATTTCCGGTTCCTCAGGCAAGGTTTTCCCGTGCGAAAGGGAGCCGCCGCACCCGTTTCCCCGTGAGAGCGAAGAGCGCATTGGCCACCGCCGGCGCGATGGGGGGCGTGCCCGGCTCACCCACGCCGCTCGGCGGCGCTTCGCTCGGCACGAGATACACCTCCACCCGCGGCATCTCGGAATGGCGCAAGAGGGGATAATCGTGGAAGTTCGACTGCACCGGCCGACCTCCCTCGAGCGTGATCTCGCCGTGCAGCGCGGCAGCCAGGCCGTAGACGATGCCTCCCTCGATCTGCTGCACCACCCCATCGGGGTTGATCACCCGGCCGCAATCGACCGCCGCCACGACGCGATGCACCCGCACCTGGCCGTTTTCCAGCGAAACCTCGGCCACTTCGGCCACGACGCTGCCGAAGGATTCATGCACCGCCACGCCGAAAGCATGGCCCGGCGCGGGCTTCACCTTGCCCCAGCCGGCCTTCTGCGCCGCGAGCTGCAAGGCGGCATGATGACGCGAGCCATGCGGCAGGAGGCTCAGGCGGAATTTGACCGGATCCTGGCGCGCGAGGTGGGCCAGTTCGTCGATCATCGTCTCGACGACGAAGGCCGTGTGCGAATGCCCCACCGAGCGCCACCACTGCACCGGCACGGGATGCTTCGGGCTGTGCAGTTCGACCTGGACGTTCGGAATCAGGTAGGGAAGCGTCACCGCTCCTTCAACCGAGGCGGCATCGACGCCATCCTTGATCATCGCCGCCGCCATCGGCGTGCCCTCCATGATGGACTGGCCGACGAGGGTGTGTTTCCACGCCACGGGTTTGCCGCCCTTGCCGATTCCCGCTTCGATCACGTCGACCCACATCGGCCGGTAGTAGCCGCCGCGCAGGTCGTCTTCGCGCGTCCAGATCACCTGCACCGGCCGGCCGACGGCCTTGGCCACCTGCACCGCCTCGGTGACGAAATCCGCATGCGGATTCGCCCGCCGACCGAAGCCGCCGCCGAGATAGGTGGTGTGGATCTCCACTTCTTCGGGTTGGAGGCCCGCCACGGCGGCAGCCGCCATGCGGTCGAGCGTCTGCGACTGCGTGCCGGTCCAGATGGTGCAATGATCCGGGCGCAGATCGACGGTGACGTTGAGCGGCTCCATCGGCGCATGCGCCAGATAGGGCACTTCGTACTCGGCACGTACCGCCTTCACCGCCGCCTTGAGGCCGGATGCCACGTCGCCATCGCGCCGCGCCACGGCACCCGGCGTGCGGGCGAGCGCAAAGTAGTCCTCCCGCAGCTTGGCGGTGCTCAGGGCCGCCCCCTCGCCCTCGTCCCACTCGATCTGCAGCAGGTCGCGCGCCGTCTTCGCCGGCCAGAAACCGTTGGCCGCCACCGCCACGCCGGTGGGGACCTCATAGACGCCGACCACGCCGGGGACTTTCAGCGCCTCGGTGGCATCGAAGCGCTTGAGCTTGCCGCCGAATACCGGGGAACGCGCCACCAGCACCGTCAGCATGTTGGGCAGACGCACGTCGATGCCGAAGACCGCCTTGCCGGTGATCTTCTCCGGCGTGTCGAGGCGCTTGAGCGACTTGCCGATCCACTTGAAGTGCTTTGGATCCTTCAAGGGCACTTCGGCGGGCAGAGGCAGCTTGCCCGCCTCTTCCGCGACCTCGCCGTAGCTCAGGGAGGTGTGGCCGTCGGGGTGGAAGATGCGCCCGTTCTCGGCCTTGCACGCACTCGCCGGCACCCCCCAACGCTGTGCCGCCGCCTGGACGAGCAGCATGCGGGCGCTCGCCCCGACGCGGCGCAGCTGCTCCCAAGAGGACGCCACGCTGGTGCTGCCGCCGGTGAGCTGGATGCCGAACTGCGTATGGTTATAGACCGCCGCCACCGGCGCCGCCTCCACGCGGATGCGCTCCCAAGGCGCGTCGAGCTCCTCGTTGATGAGCATGGGCAGCGAGGTATAAACCCCCTGGCCCATCTCGGACTTATTCACGATGAGCGTGACCGAATCGTCCGCGGCGATGCGGATGAAGGCGTTCGGCGGATAGACTTTCGCCGCCCCGGCCGCCGCTTCCTCGGCAGCCCAGGCGCGCCCGCCCTTCTCGGGCAAACGGAAACCGATCACGAGCCCACCGGCAAGCAGGGCTGCATCGCGCAGGAACCGACGCCGCGCCGGACGCAGTACTTCCTCCCGGGGATTCATCACACACCTCCTTTCACGGCTTCGAGGATCGCCGTGCGGATCCGGTTGTAGGTACCGCAGCGGCAGAGGATGCCATCCATCGCCGCGACGATCTGCGCTTCGCTCGGATGGGGGTGCTCGGCGAGCAGGGCTGCGGCCGCCATGATCTGCCCCGACTGGCAGTAGCCGCACTGTGGCACGTCGACCTCCTGCCAGGCTCGCTGGATGGCGCGGCCGACCGGCGTCTCGCCGATCCCTTCGATGGTGGTGACGCGCTTGCCGCTCACCATCGATACCGGCGTGACACAGGAGCGGACCGCCCGCCCGTCGAGATGCACCGTGCAGGCACCGCACTGGGCGATGCCGCAGCCGTATTTGGTCCCGGTGAGCTGCAGCTGGTCGCGCAGCACCCACAGGAGGGGCGTACCGGGATCGGCCTCGACCGTGGTCGGCCGGCCGTTGAGCGTGAATGCAATCATAGAGTTTCTCCTCTGGCATGGATACGAGGCAATCCTCCCGCTGGAAGGGCCCCTCGCTGTTCGGCAATGAGATGGGCGAGGATGGACACCGCAATCTCGGGCGGCGTGCGGCTGCCGATAGGCAGACCCACGGGGCCATGGAGGCGGGCGATCTCCTCCTCCGTCAGGTCGAACTCGGCCAGGCGCTGGCGGCGGGCGGCATTGGTGCGATGCGAGCCGAGCGCACCGACGTAGAAAGCGGGCGACTTCAGCGCCTCGAGCAGGGCCAGGTCGTCGAGCTTGGGATCATGCGTGAGCGCGACCACCGCCGTATCCTCATCGGGCTGGAGCGCGAGTACCGCATCGTCGGGCATGTGCGGCAAGAGCACGCTGCCCGGCACCGGCCACTGGGCTCGCACCTCTTCGCGCGGATCGCACACGAAGACCTCGTAGTCCAGGGCCTGGGCCATCTGCGCAAGGTAGGACGAAATCTGCCCCGCACCGATGAGGAGCAGTCGCCGCGCTGGACCATGAATCGTCTCGAGGGTCTCATCGTCGAAACGCATCACCTCGCCACGCGCTGCCGGCCTCAAGCTCACCGTCAGGGACGAGAGTTCGAGCCGGCGGCACATGCGACGACGCTCGCGGAGCGCCGCGAGCAATTCCCTCGGCCAGGACGCATCCTGCGGGACGGGCTCCACCACCAGCCGCAACAAGCCGCCGCACGGCAGACCGAAGCGCTGGGCTTCCTGAACCGAGACCCCATAGTCCACCCGCTCGGCCCGCGCCCGCGGCAGACGCCCTTGACGGGCGCGTTCCGCCAGATCCTCTTCGACACATCCTCCCGAGACCGAGCCCACGCTGCCGCCATCGCTGCGCAGCACGAGCATCGCCCCCGGCGGACGAGGGCTCGATCCGAAGGTCTGCACCACCGTGACGAGCCACAGCGGCATTTCGCCGCCCTGCCAGCGGCAAAGCGCCTCCAGCACTTCGCGATCGACCCCCTTCATGGCCCCTTGTCCCTAGCGGCACGACAGAAAGCATCATAGAGCTGGTCTGCCGTAGCGACAACCACGCCAGAAGCAAGGTTTATGGATGTGATAAGGAGCACCTGTCAACGCACGTTTCCCGCCTCGATCTTGCGGCGTCGCAAGTCGACGATGCTGAAATCTCCCTCCGAGAGCCGCCCCGGTGCAACCACCAGGCTCGTACCCACTTCGGCATGGTGCCGACGGGGCGCATCGACCACCACCAGGGTCGGCGCGAAAGTGTTGATCAGCGTCGTGATGGCCTGCGAACCCCCGTCCCAATCCTTGTGGGCCGGCGGAGTAGCGAAAAGGAAAATTTTCTCGTAATCCTTGAGCTCGTCGAGGACTTTCAGGACGTACTCGACCGCCCATTCGGGATAATAGAGACGCTCGCGCTCCTCGCGCCCTCCCGTTTGGCCGATCTCACCGCCCATGCCCAGCACCGCCACGTGGCCAGGCGCGAAGGCGAGTGTGCCGTGCACCCCATGCAGCATGGGGAAAGTCAGCTCGAGGTTGTAGGCTTCCCGCAGATAATCGTCGAGAGGCGCATCATGCGCGCCCGGAACGAAGAACGTCGGCACACGCAGCGCCCCGAGCTTGCCGAATACCTCACGATAAGCATCGGCGCGATGCACGCCTCCCGTGCCCACCAAATCGCCGACGATCATGACCGAATCGACGTCGAGCTCGCTGGCCGTTTCTACCAGCCGGTCCAGGAGATCGAGCTGTCCGGCAATGTGGCTCGTTGCCAATACCCGCCTCGTGTGTTTGCGCATGATGACTTTCCTCCTTTTCCCTATCCGCGATGGCATCCGTTCGTCGTTATAGGGAAGAGCGCGGGATTTTGCAAGGCTTGCTTTTCGCCGCCCTGATTCCTATAACGGAGTCGGCAGTCAGTCGAACCACTTGCCCAAGGAGGGTACCAATGAGCGACATCATGGCGGTTTCCCGCTTCGAACGACTTTTCCGGCGCACGGCCGGGCTCGACGTCGACAAGAACGACCTGCGGCGGCTGACCGAATTCCTCGACCAGAAGCTCTACGATCTGCTGCTCGTCAGCCAGGCGGCGGCCAAATCCAACGGCCGCGACGTCATTCGCCCCTGGGATCTTCCCTTGACGAAAGGTCTGCAGGAAAGCATGCATGCCTTCCGCGAGCTCGACGAGGAGCTCGAGCTCGCGCCCATCCTGGAGCAGCTCGCCAAGCTGCCCCAACTCGATCTCGAATACGACGAGGAAGTCCGTGCCATGCTGCCGCAGATCGTCGGTGGGCTGACGGTGGCCCTAGCCTGGACTTTCCGGACGCTCGACCCCGACGTGAAGAATCCCGATACGACGCACTGGGATCGCGCCATCGAGATCTTCAACCGTCTGTTGTAGCCGCGCCTCTTGCTGGCACACCGCCGGGCGAGGGCCTAGCGATGAATGATCGCTTGCAGTACATTCCCGTTTCGAGGAGCAACCCATGAGCATTCCCGCCAAGGCCTATGCCGCTTTCGATCCACACTCTCCACTCGTTCCCTGGGAGATCGCCCGCCGCGACCCTGGGCCACACGACGTGCAGCTCCAGATCCTCTACTGCGGCGTCTGCCACTCCGACCTGCACCAGGCGCGCAACGAATGGAAGAACACGATCTATCCCTGCGTCCCCGGGCACGAGATCGTCGGGCGCGTGGTCGCCGTGGGTGAGAAAGTCACCCGTTTCAAGGTCGGCGATCTGGCCGGAGTCGGCTGCATGGTCGACAGCTGCGGGCATTGCGACGCCTGTGCGAGCGGCGAGGAGCAATACTGCAGCGAAGGCTTCGTCGGCACCTACAACGGCCGCGGCCCCGGCAGCGAAAACACCTACGGCGGCTACTCTCAGGTCATCGTGGTGAAGGAATCCTTCGTGCTGCACATCAAGCATCCAGAAAAGGACCTTGCCGCCGTGGCGCCGCTGCTGTGCGCCGGCATCACCACCTATTCGCCCTTGCGCCATTGGAAGGTTGGCCCAGGCAAACGGGTGGGCATCGTCGGCCTGGGCGGACTGGGGCACATGGCCGTCAAGCTCGCCCACGCCATGGGCGCACACGTGGTGCTCTTCACCACCTCGCCCGCCAAGACGGCCGACGCCAAGCGGCTCGGCGCCGACGAAGTCTGCATTTCCAAGGATCCCGAGCAAATGGCCCGCTACCGCGAGCAGCTCGATTTCATCCTCGACACCGTGGCCGCTCCGCACCGGCTCGACGACTACCTGCAGCTCTTGAAACGCGACGGCACACTCACCCTCGTGGGCGCCCCCTCCGAGCCGCATCCTTCGCCCGCCGTCTTCAACCTGCTCTTCCGGCGCCGGAGTCTTGCCGGATCGCTCATCGGCGGCATCCGCGAGACGCAGGAGATGCTCGACTTCTGTGCCGAGCACGGCATCGTCTCAGACATCGAGCTCATTCCCATCGACTACATCAACACCGCCTACGAGCGCATGCTGAGAAGCGACGTGAAGTACCGCTTCGTCATCGACATCGCCGCTTCGCTAAAATGAGAATGAAGGAGCCAACTCTCGTATTACAAAAAGTGCAAACTAGTCCATAATGGTGTTCATGGAAAACACCATGAGCACAGGCAAGGCGGCAAAACTTCTTGGCGATGAGTGACTGACCATGCACCTCACCCACCGAATCGCCCTTCGTCCCACGCCCGAGCAGGCGGATTACTTCAAACGCGCCTGCGGCACGGCCCGGCGCGTGTGGAACTGGGCGCTCGCCGAATGGAACCGGCAGTATGCTGCCGGGCAAAAGCCCAATGCCATGGCGCTCAAGCGGCAGTTCAACGCCATCAAGTACAGCGACTCCGACTGGCTCGACGAAAACGGCCAGCCGTGGCTCGAGGGCATCCACAGGGATGCGCATTCGCAGCCGTTCGCGCACCTGCAAAAAGCGTGGAAGCGGTTCTTCAAGCAGATC
>NZ_LIPU01000008.1:0-87435 GCF_001418245.1 Tepidiphilus thermophilus | reverse complement strand
CCATTGCTCGAGCGTCTGGGGATACACGCCATGCTCGCGGCACCAGGCCCCTTTGCTCGCCTCGTCCATCGCGGCGGTCGAGAGCACCGCTTCGAATCGGGCCCCCGCACTCCAGCCCCGCTCGCCAACGGGCTGGGAGAGCGCCTCGGCTCGCCAGCGCGCTAGCGTCGCAGCTGAAATGCTCAGCTCTCGCGCCAGCGTCTGCACCGCGACACTTTCTGGCGGCAACAGCCGTGCAACCGCCCTGTCCTTGAAGGACTGTCCGTATCTGGCCACTTCGTTCTTCCTTTGTCGCCCTCTGGTTTCAGGATCTATCGAGACGACAACTATTCTGGCACAGAGGGGCTGCTATCATTCGTGACATGCGACTCACTCCCGCCCAAATCGAGCGTATCCGTTCCGTCGTCGCCGATCTGGCTGGAGCGCAGGCCACCGTGCGGCTCTTCGGCTCCCGGCTGGACGACTCGGCGCACGGCGGCGATGTCGATCTGCTCGTCGAAGTCGTAGAGCCGGTCGCCGAACCGGCCCTACTCGCCGCCCGCATCGCGGGCCGGGTAAGCCGCCTGCTCGATGGCCGCAAGGTGGACGTCGTGCTCGCTGCACCGAACCTGAAAGAGCTCCCGATCCATCACGTCGCCCGCCGCGCAGGAATCGTTCTGTGATCGCCGATCATCGCGCCGCCGAGCGTCTGCAGCAGTTGCTGCAACTGGCCGAACGCGAGCTCGCCCATCTCCTCCTCACCGACCGGCGTCTCTTTTCCGAACCTTTTACCCCTGTCCGAGCAGTGGAACTCGAAAGGGATCCGGACCTCGCCGAACGCGTCGATGCATTCGTCGCCCGATTCGGGCGCCTACAAGATACGCTGGGCGACAAAGCTCTGCCCACTTATCTCGTCGCGCACGGAGAGCGCATCGCCACCTTCATCGACAACCTCGACCGCGCCGAACGACTCGGGTTGATCCGCGATGCCCAACAGTGGATGGACATGCGCAAATTGCGCAATCTCATGATTCGCGAATACGTCGAGGATCCGGCAGTGCTCGCCTCGGCGCTGCAAGCCGCCCACGCCTTCGTGGCCGAGCTCGCCGCCGTCGTCGAACGCCTGCGCTCGGCCGCATCCTAATCTCTTTCCTCTTTCCCCTGCCGGCGCCAACGCCTGCGCAGCGGCGTTCCCTCGCCGGCGGCGGCATGGATCTCGGCCATGCGGCGCAGCTGCGCCGCGACTGCCTCGTTCACCGTGCGTGCTCGCCCGGTGGGAATGCGCCCGTCGGGTGCACCGGCGGGGAGGCCGGTGAGCAGGGCCATCGCCTCGTCCACCGTCTCCACCGTCCAGATCGAGAAACGGCCCGCCCGGACGGCCTCGACCACTTCCTCGCGCAGCATCAGATGGCGCACGTTGCCCCGGGGGATGATCACCCCCTGCTCGCCGGTGAGTCTCCGGCGGGCGCACAGGGCGAAGAACCCTTCGATCTTCTCGTTCACGCCGCCGATCACCTGCACCTCGCCAAACTGATTGACCGAGCCGGTCACCGCGATTCCCTGGGCGAGCGGCAGGCCGGAGATGGCCGACAGCAGGGCGCACAGCTCCGCGAGCGAAGCCGAATCGCCCTCGACGAAGGCGTAGGATTGCTCCATCACCAGGCTCGCCGACAGCGACAGCGGCTGATGGCGGCCGAAGCGCCCGGCAAGGAAAGACGCGAGGATCATCACCCCCTTGGAGTGGATGGCCCCGCCGAGCTCGGTCTCGCGTTCGATGTCGACGACCTCGCCCTCGCCGCCCAGGCGCACCGTGGCGGTGATGCGCACCGGATAGCCGTAGCTCTGATGCGCGACGTCGACCACCACCAGGCCATTGATCTGCCCGGCACGCGCGCCCTCGGTAGTGATGAGCAACTCCCCCTCGAGCATCGCCTCGATCGTCTCCTCGGCGTGGCGCGCAAGGCGCCGCTCGCGCGCGCGGACTGCCGCGCATACGTGCGCCGCTCCAATCTCGTGCGCCCCCTCGGCGTGCGCCAAGGCGTCCGCCTCCCGCAGCAGATCCACCAGGGTTCGGGTACGCAAGGTCAGCCGATGGGCGTGTTCGGCCTCGCGGGCGGCCTGATCGAGCACGGCCGCGAGTGCCGCGGCCGAAGGTGGCCGCAAGGCGTTCTCCCGCGCCAGATGCAGCAGCAAGCGCGCCAGTCCCGCCTCGGCCTCGGGCGTGCGCGGCACGTCGTCGGCCGCCTCGGCCGGGATCTTGAAGAGATCCTGGAAGTCGTCGTCCAGATCGAACAAGGTATGGAAGGTATCGGCCGAACCGATGAGTATCACCTTGAGCGGGCAGTCGATCGGCTCGGGTTCCAGCATGCGCACGCTGCCCCAGCCGGCCGCCTCGGGCGGCGGCTCGATGCGCACCTCGCGCCGCTGCAGGGCTCGTTTCAAGGCGTCCCAGGCCGCCGGCTGGGCGAGCAGACGCTCGGCATCGAGCAGGAGGAACCCGCCGCGCGCCCGCGCGAGCGCCCCGGCGCGGATCAGCTGGAAATGCGTGATGCGCTCGCCGAGCTGCTGCAGCGTCTCGACCCAGCCCACGAGGTTGGCATAGCTCGGGTTGTCTTCGAACACCACCGGCGCACCCTCACCGGCCTCGTGCGCCACCAGCACGTGGATCTGGTAGCGGATGAGCGGAGAAAACGCCGGATTGCGTCCGCCCTCTTCCTCGTCCTCCAGCCACTCGCGCTCACCGTCGAGGATGTCCTGCTCGATCTCGTCGAGCAGGCCGATCACCGCGGACAAACCGGCGTATTTCTCCCGCAAAGGGGTGAGCAGGTGCCGCACCACCGGTTCGAGCGCCTCGCGCTCGGCGCGCCGGATCGCGGCATAGAGCGCTTCGCGCCAGGCGGGGAATTCGTCGAGCACTTCCACGAGGCGCTGGCGCCAGCGCTCCACTGCCTGTTCGATGCGCGCCTTCTCCTTGGCCGGCAGGGCTTCGTAGCGCTCCGGTTCGAGCGGCTCGCCCGCCTCGTCCACGGGGACGAAGGCCCAACCATCGCCGGTCTGCAGCAACTTGAGCCGATCCTCGGCGCACGCCTGCACGATCGCCTCGATCGCCCGGCTCTCGCGCTCCTTGTGCGCCGACTCCAGCGCCTCGATCCGTTCCTGATGGGCTTTCGCCTCGAAGGCCGCGTTCACCGCCGGTTCGAGCTGGCGCGTGAAATTCTGCAAGTCGTCGGAGAGCACGCGCGCCGTGCCCGCGGGCAACTTGAGCAGGCGCGGGCGCTGCGGGTCGGAGAAATCATAGCGGTAGGCGAGGTCTTCCGGCGCCGGTAGGCGGCGGGCCGTCTCCCCGATGTGATGCAGCGCGATCGCGTGTCGCCCCGTGCCCGGCAGACCGAAGAGGAACACGTGATAGCCACCCACGTGATTCATCGCCAGAGCGAAGCGCAGCGCTTCCTCGGCCCGCTCTTGCCCCAGCCCCACGGGCACCGTCTCGCCCGGCTCGGCCAGCACCGCCGCGATCGCGGCCGGATCCGTGACCCGGCGCAAAGACTCGGCCGGCAGGCGATGGCGCGCCCGCGGCATTTCCCCGTCGAATTCGTCCATCGCGCGCCGTCAGTCCGCCAGCGGTTCGATGCGCAGCCGCGTGACGGCCCCCTGCACCGCCGGCAGCGTTTCGATCGCCGCGATCGCCCGGTTCATCGCTGCCTCGCACGCCTCGTGCGTGGTCATCACGATCTCCGCCCGGCCGCAGGCCGGCGCCTTCTGGATCATGGCCGCGATGGAGATCTCCTCGGCAGCGAGCACGCGGGTGATCTCCGCGAGCACCCCGGGCCGGTCGGCCACCGCGAGCCGCAGATAGGAAGCGGTACGGCACTCCTCGATGGGCAGCGCCGCCACTTCGCGCACCTGATCGGGCTGGAAGGCGAGGTGCGGCACCCGGTGTTCGGGATCGGCCGTGTGCAGCCGCGTGACGTCGACCAGATCGGCGATCACCGCACTCGCGGTGGGCTCCGCCCCTGCCCCTTTGCCGTAGAACATCGTCTGCCCCACCGCGTCGCCCTTGACCAGGACCGCGTTCATGGCGCCGTTGACGTTGGCGAGAAGGTGATCGGCCGGCACCAGGGTGGGATGCACCCTCAGCTCGAATCCGCCTTCGCGGCGCTTGGCGATCCCCAGCAGTTTCAGACGATAGCCGAGCTCCTCGGCATAGGCCACGTCGCGCGGCTCGATCCGGGTGATCCCCTCCACGTAGGCGCGCTCGAACTGGATCGGCACGCCGAAGGCGATCGAGGCCATGAGCGTGGCCTTGTGCGCCGCGTCGATTCCTTCCACATCGAATGTGGGATCGGCCTCGGCGTAGCCGAGCTGCTGCGCCTCAGTGAGCGCCTGGGCAAAGGTCACGCCGCGCTCGCGCATCTGCGTGAGGATGTAATTGGTGGTGCCGTTGATGATACCGGCCACCCACTCGATGCGGTTGGCGGTGAGGCCCTCGCGCAGCGCCTTGATGATGGGGATGCCGCCGGCCACCGCCGCCTCGAACGCCACCATCACGCCCCTCTCCTGGGCCCGGGCGAAGATCTCGTTGCCGTGCACGGCAAGGAGCGCCTTGTTGGCGGTGACCACGTGCTTGCCCGCCTCGATCGCCGCGAGCACGAGCTCCCTGGCGAGGGTGTAGCCGCCGATGAGTTCGACCACGATGTCGATGTCCGGCGCGCGCACCACGGCGAAGGCATCGTCCGTCACCTCCGCCGCCCCGGCGGTGAGCGCCCGGGCGCGCTCCACGTCGCGGTCGGCCACCCGCGTGATGCGGATCGGCCGCCCGGCACGGCGCGTGATCTCCTCGGCGTTGCGCTGCAGCACGCGCCACGTCCCGCCACCGACGGTCCCGATCCCCAACAGCCCCACCTGCATCGCCTTCATCGTCATTTGTCATTTATCCTTTTTCGCTGAACCCATCACCACCTGATGCCGTCGCCGGTAGCGCTCCAGAAAGCGCTCGATGCGCCCGATCGACTCGTGCAGATCGTCGACGTGCGGCAGGAATACGATGCGGAAATGATCCGGTTGCGGCCAGTTGAACCCCGTGCCCTGCACCAGCAGCACCTTTTCCTCCTCCAGCAACTGGAGGATGAACTCCTGATCGTCGGCGATCGGATACACCTTCGGGTCCAGCCGCGGGAACATGTAGAGCGTCGCCTTGGCCTTGACCACCGACACGCCGGGAATCCGGCTCAAGAGCGCATGCGCCGTGTCGCGCTGGCGCGTGAGCCGCCCCTGCGGCGCCACCAGATCCTGGATGCTCTGATACCCGCCCAAGGCGGTCTGGATCGCCATCTGCCCCGGCACGTTGGAGCACAGACGCATCGAGGCGAGCATGTTGAGCCCCTCGATGTAATCGGCCGCGTGCCGCTTCTCGCCCGAAATCACCATCCAGCCGGCGCGATAGCCGCAGGCGCGGTAGTTCTTCGAAAGGCCGTTCATCGTGATGAAGAGCACGTCGTCGGCGAGCGAGGCGATCGAAATGTGCGTGTTGCCGTCGTAGAGCATCTTGTCGTAGATCTCGTCGGCGAACACGATCAGCTGATGCTCGCGCGCGATCTGCACGATCCCCTCCAGGATCTCGCGCGGGTAGAGCGCGCCGGTGGGGTTGTTTGGATTGATGACCACGATCGCCTTGGTATGCGGCGAGACCTTCTTGCGGATGTCGGCCAGATCCGGCAGCCAGTCGGATGCCTCGTCGCACAGGTAATGCCGCGGCTTGCCGCCCGCCAGGCTCACCGCCGCCGTCCACAGCGGATAATCGGGCGAGGGCACCAGCACCTCGTCGCCGTGCTCGAGCAGCGCCTGCAGGCTCATCACGATGAGCTCGGAGACGCCGTTGCCCAGGATCACGTCCTCCACGTCCACCCCGGCGATCCCCTTCTGCTGCGTGTAGTGCACCACCGCCTTGCGCGCCGAGAAGAGCCCCTTGGAATCGGAATAGCCCCCTGCCTCGCGCAGGTTGCGGATCACGTCGACCACGATCTCCTCGGGCGGCTCGAAACCGAAGGGCGCGAGGTTGCCGATGTTGAGCTTGATGATCTTGTGGCCGTCTTCCTCCATCTGCTTGGCGCGCGCCAGCACCGGCCCGCGGATGTCATAGCAGACGTCGTCGAGCTTGGACGATTTCAGGATACGGCGCAAAGACGGCGGCGCGGCCTCGACCACCGCCTCCGGCGCTTCTTTCTCCGTCTGCCCCTGCCGTACCGGCACCACGTTTCCGCTGCGCATTCCCATGTTTGCGTCCTCGCACGAAAGCGCCCGCCTTGCCCGGCCGGGCGCGAAACGGTAATCTTAGCCAAAAATTACCGCCTTGCGGCAATTTCCCCGGGAAGAAGATCATGGAATTTCGCCTCGAGCAGCCCCGCGACATCCGCCTCGTCACCGCCCACGGCCCCGGCTGGGTCGAGATCGACCGCCAACGCCACGAAACCAACCTCATCCTCACCCCCGAAACCGTCGCCCCCTGGTTCGAGGGCGGGTTCGATGCGCTCGACGAACCGGCGCTCGAACCCCTCCTCGCCCTGCGCCCCGAGCTCGTGCTGATCGCCACCGGCGCCACCCTGCGCCGCCCCCCCGTGCCGCTGCTGCGCCGGCTCGCCGCCGCCGGCCAAGGTTTCGAATTCATGACACTCGCGGCCGCCTGCCGCACCTATAATGTCACCGCCAGCGAAGGCCGCCGCGTCGTCGCTGGCCTCATCCTCACCTGATACGGCAGGAGACGATCATGCTCGAACCCGGCACCCTTGCCCCCGATTTCACCTTGCCCGCCACCGGCGGCCAGGAAATCACCCTCTCGGCCCTGCGCGGCCGCCCCGTCGTCCTCTACTTCTACCCCAAGGACAACACCCCCGGCTGCACCAACGAAGCCATCGCCTTTCGCGACCTCACCCCCGAATTCTCCGCCCTCGGCGCCGTGATCCTGGGCGTGTCGCGCGACAGCGTCAAATCCCACGAGAACTTCAAGGCCAAGTACCAGCTCCCCTTCGAGCTCGTCTCCGATCCCGACGAGATCGCCTGCTCCGCCTACGGCGTGATCAAGGACAAGACGATGTACGGCAAGCCCGTGCGCGGCATCGAGCGCTCCACCTTCCTCATCGGCCCCGATGGGCGCATCCTGCACCTGTGGCGCGGCGTCAAGGTCGACGGCCACGCCCAGGAAGTGCTCGCCGCCCTGCAAAAAGCCCTCGCCTGAACATCCGCCAAAGGACCGTCGATGCCCCGCCGCCGCCCGAACGCCGCCGAACGCAAGCTCTACGTCATCGACACCAACGTGCTCATGCACGACCCCACGGCGCTCTTTCGTTTCGAGGAACACGACCTCTTCCTGCCCATGGTGGCGCTCGAAGAGCTCGACACGCACAAGAAAGGGCTCTCGGAGGTGGCGCGCAACGCCCGCCAGGCAAGCCGCGAGCTCGAAGCCATCGTCAGCGGGCACGAAGCCGCGCTCACCGAAGGATTCGAGCTTGCCGGCCCCTCCGGCGGCCAGGCCACCGGCCGGCTCTACCTGCAGACCGAGGCGCTGGAAGTGGAACTCCCCACCAGCCTGCCGCTGTCGCGCGCCGACAACCAGATCCTCGCCGTGGTCAAGGCCATGGCGCAGCGCCTCGCCCCGCGCCCGGTGATCCTCGTCTCCAAGGACATCAACCTGCGCATCAAGGCCCGCGCGCTGGGCCTGGCCGCCCAGGATTACCGCAACGACAAAATCCTCGAAGACACCGACCTCGTCTACCCCGGCGTGCGGGCGCTGCCGCCCGACTTCTGGGAGACCCACGCCAAGGGGCTCGAATCCTGGCGCGAGGCCGGCCACGACTGGTACCGCATCCAGGGACCGATCGTGCCCGAGCTCCTCCTCAACGAATTCGTCTATCTCGAAGGGCCGCAGCCGCTGGAAGCGCGCGTCGTCGCCCTGGAGGGCAAGCGCGCCGTGCTGCGCACCCTCACCGACCGCCGCCACGAGAAAAACGCCGTCTGGGGCATCACCGCGCGCAACCGCGAGCAAAACTTCGCCCTCGACCTGCTGCTCGACCCCGAAATCGACTTCGTCACCCTGCTCGGGCAGGCCGGCACCGGCAAGACGCTCCTCACGCTCGCCGCCGCGCTCGCGCAAACCTTCGAGCAGAAACGCTACACCGAAGTCATCTTCACCCGCACCACCGTACCGATTGGCGAAGACATCGGCTTTCTTCCCGGCAGCGAAGAAGAAAAGATGACCCCCTGGATGGGCGCCCTCGAAGACAACCTCGAAGTGCTCCTGGGCGGCGCCCACGAAGGCGGCGACTGGGGCCGCGCCACCACCGGGGACCTGGTGCGCAGCAAGGTCAAGGTGAAGAGCCTCAACTTCATGCGCGGACGCACCTTCGTGCGCAAGTTCCTCGTGCTCGACGAAGCGCAAAACCTCACGCCCAAGCAGATGCGCACGCTCATCACCCGCGCCGGCCCTGGCAGCAAGGTGGTATGCATGGGCAACCTCGCCCAGATCGACACCCCCTACCTCACCGAAGGCAGCTCCGGGCTCACCTACGTGGTGGAGCGCATGAAAGGCTGGCCCCACGGCGGCCACGTGCTGCTCGCCCGCGGCGAACGCTCGCGGCTCGCCGATTACGCCGCCGAGGTGCTGTAGGCGTCAAGCCCAGGAAAACGGCAGGCATAACACGACCCTTCGTGCTCCTTGCATTCTTCGTCCGACAGCGTCATAATATCTGCCACGTATCGGCAAGGAGCACGGCAATGCGCCAACCCGCCCGCCGCGGCGCGGGGTTCAGCCTCGTCGAACTGATGGTCACGATCGCAGTGCTGGCGATCCTGCTGGCAATTGGCATTCCCAGCTTCGCCTCCCTCATCGCCGCCAACCGCCTCACCTCCGCCACTAACGAACTCGTCGCTGCCCTGCAGACAGCGCGCACCGAGGCGCTGCGGCGCAACGCCCGCGTCACCCTCTGCCCCGCCGCCCCCAGCGCCACTGCGTGCTCCGGCGCCTGGCGCGACGGCTGGATCGCCTTCGTCGACCAAACCCCCGGAAATACGCCGGGCCCTGAGAGCGCCGCCGACATCCTCTTTCGCGGCGGCCCCTTGCCCACCGGCATCGTAGCCGTGGCCAACGCCCCACTTTCGTCGTATGTCTCCTTCACCGCCGACGGAATGAGCAAGCAGCTCAACGGAGCGTTTCTCGCCGGTACTCTACGGGTATGTTCCACCAGCACGGCCCTCACGAATGACCGTCGGGCACGCGAGCTCGTCCTCATCGGCTCCGGCAGAATCGTCCTCACCACCCCGAGCGGCGTTGCTTCGACCTGCCCATCGCCCTGAGGGTCCATGCCATGCATTCCATCTTTCACCCCTTACAACAACGCGGCTTCAGCCTGCTCGAAGTGCTGATCGCCGCCCTCATCTTCGCCATCGGGTTCCTGGGGCTCGCTGGCCTGCAGGCCCGCATGCTCGCCGCGGCCAACTCTAGCTACGAACGCTCCGCCGCCGTCATGTCTGCCTACACCATTCTCGACGCGATGCGCGCCACCGTGATGAGCGCAGACCCAGGAAATCGCTCTACCCTCGCTGCCGCTTACGTCTCATCGGATTGGCGCTGCTCTTCCCCCAGCGGATCAACACTCCCCCTCTCCGACCTCAAAACCTGGATCGACAGCATGCGCGGCACCTCGTCCAATCCCCCACTGGTGCACCCTTCCGCCTGCGGCCGGGTCACCGCCATCGACGCCACTACCTTCACCTACCGCGTCGACATTTGCTGGGACGACAGCGCCGGTGGTGACAACACCGACGGCGGAAATTGCCTCGGCGGCCAGCCCGCCACCATCCTCTCGGTCACGAGTCGTCTATGAAAAACCGCCCCTCCTCCCTCTGGCGCCAGCGTGGCCTGACCCTCGTCGAGCTCATGGTCGCCCTCGTCCTCGGCCTCGTCGTCATCGGCGCGGTTGCCAATCTCTTCCTTACCAACCGGCAAACCTACCGCACCACCGAGAACCTCGCCCGCATGCAGGAGAACCTGCGCATCGCCTACGAGCTGATGGCCCGCGACGTACGCGAAGCCGGCGCCACAGCCTGTGGAGCCACGAATTTCGCCAACGTACTCAATGGAGCCTCATCCACCTGGAGCTGGCAAGGAGAGGCCCTAACCGCCTACGCCCCCGGTGTCACACTCCCTTCACCCGCCCCAACCAACATCGCCGCTGGCAGCCCCGTGCTCTCCGTCGTCAAGGGTAGCGATCCGGCCAATGAAATTCACGTTACCGATCACAACCCGGCTGCCGCCACCCTCACCCTCTCCTCCACCACAGGCCTGAACGTAGAAGACATTCTTTTCCTGTGTGAAGGTCCTGACGCCGCCATCTTCCAGGCAACCAACGTCAACAGCAGCAGCCTGACGGTTGTTCACAATGACGGTGCTAGCGCAACTCCCGGAAATTGCACCAAGTGCCTCAGCACCCCCGTCGTCTGTGGCAGTGGCGGCGCGGCCCCCCAACCCGCCTCTTGCCGCAATTTCACCGGTGGCACCCTCTTAAAATTCCAGCACATCCTGTGGTATGTCGGCACCAATAGCCGCGGCGGCACCTCTCTCTACCGCAAGGTCGGCAACGACGCCGCCGTAGAAATGGTCCCTGACATCGATCAACTCTCCCTGAGTTTTCTCTCCGTTGGCGGCACGACCTACCAACCCATCGCCAGCGTCACCGACTGGACCAAGGTCCGGGCCGTGCGCATCATGGTACGCAGCGTTTCCACGGACAGAATCGGCACCGACGGCCAACCCCTGCGCCGTGAATACCCCTTCACCATTGCCTTGCGCAACCGCCTGAGCTGAGGTTTCCGCCATGGCACCCCTTCCCCTCCGCCTTCCTTCGCCCTCCGTACCCCTCGGCCAACGCGGGGCTGCGCTCGCCACCACCCTCATCCTACTGGTGATCGTCACCCTCATCGCGCTCGGTGCCACCCGTTTCGTCGCCCAGGAAGAGAAGATGGCCAGCGGCATCTTCGATCGCGCCATCGCCTTCCAATCGGCCGAAGCTGGATTGCGCCGCGCCGAAGCGCTTGCCCTACAAAGCACCCCGCCCACTGCACAACCGAACAATACCGATGGCGTATGTAATCAAACCTCCTGCAGTGGTGGCCTATGCGCCCCTCCCGACGCCGATTGCACACCCCGTTGGAAAGACTCTTCCTTCACCGGCTGGATTTCCATTCTCAGCCCACCGGACGTTCCCCTGCCTGTCGAAGGCTTCTACGAATACCTGGGCACTTACCCCAACTGGTACCTCTGCGACCGGGAAAATCCCGTGCCTCCCAATTGTCTTGGTCGCCGCTACCGCGTCACCGTTCGCGCCGTCCGCACGCCAGGCGCTACCGTCATCCTCGAAAGCCAGTACCAAGGCTCCTGACCCAGAACCTGGAGACGGACATGTCCCGCATCCACCGCCTCGTCTTCGCCACCACCCTAGTCATCCTGTCCACGGTCGCAGCTGGCAGCCCGTTAGACATCCCCAACGTGCCGCTCAACACAGGGGTAGGCGTCGACCCAAACATCATGCTCATACTCGACGATTCGGGATCGATGCAGTTCGAAATCCTCCCCGATACTTTGACTTCATCGGGCACCTACTTCCTTTTTCCCCAGCCTTCCAATCCCTATGGGGGAAATACTTACAACAACGCCTACCTCGGCTTGGACGACACCCAAAACCCTAACGTTACCTTGCGTTCCTCCACTCAAAACGTACTCTTCTACAATCCTACCGTCACCTACCAGCCCTGGCGCAAAGCGGACGGCAGTTCCTATCCCAATATCGATCCTGCAAGCGCCCCTTACGACCCGGCAGGAAGAAATAATTGCAAAATCAATCTAAAAACGGGGGGCATGACGGGAAGTAACTGTTCGAGAACCACTTTATCTTACCCTATCACATTCTATGTCTATGTCGGCAGCGGCGACGTCACCGCCCGGACGAACTACATCCGCTATCAATACCGCAACGGAACGTTCTATCAATGGCAGGTCGGAACCAGGTCCAATACCGAACAAGCACTCACTACCCTGCCCTGGGGACGCTCCACCGACGAGGAAGTTCAGAACTTCGCCAATTGGTTCAGCTACTATCGCTCGCGTATCCTCGCCGTTCAGGCCGGCGTCACCAACGCTTTTGCCGATTTGAGCGAAAATTTCCGCGTAGGATTTTGTACGATCAATACGTGTAATAACCGCAACGCAACACCCAATATCGCCATCCCAACGACAAGAAAATTTTCAGGGACGAATAAATCGAATTTTTTCGATACTTTTACCAAAGTAACAATCAACGCAGTAGGAACTCCCTTAAGGGAAGGATTGGATTGGGCTGGTAATAATTATAAAAAATCTGACGATAACGGCCCATGGGGACCAAAAGTTACCATCCAAGGTACAGCAAAGCAACTTTCCTGCCG
This sequence comes from Tepidiphilus thermophilus, assembly GCF_001418245.1. Classification (NCBI taxonomy): domain Bacteria; kingdom Pseudomonadati; phylum Pseudomonadota; class Hydrogenophilia; order Hydrogenophilales; family Hydrogenophilaceae; genus Tepidiphilus; species Tepidiphilus thermophilus. Next base: position 74,985 of record NZ_LIPU01000008.1, on the reverse strand, counting down.
TCAATCATTCACCATTCTTACTACCGACGGGTATTGGGACACGGGCTACGGTCTTTCAGAACTGGGCAATTCCGATGGTACCAATGGTCCAACAATAACTTCGGCCGACGGAAAAACTTCCTACCAATACACCCCGCAAAACCCTTATAAAGACAGTTACTCAAACACACTTGCCGACGTCGCCATGGAGTACTGGAAAAAAGACTTACGATCCGACTTGGACAACAACGTTCCGACGACCATAGCCGACCCCGCTTTCTGGCAACACATGACTACGTTTGCGCTCTCGCTTGGTGTCGCCGGAACACTCACGTATCCTGACGACCTCGCTGCCATTACCGCGGGCACAAAATCTTGGCCCGACCCGACAAAAAACAAAAATGAAACTCGCGTCGACGATCTCTGGCACGCCGCCGTCAATGGCCATGGACAATTCTTTGCCGCCAAGAACCCCGATGAATTTGCTCAAGGGTTGAAAAATGCGCTCGGCGCGATTAGCGACCGTACCTCCTCTGCCAGCAACGTCGCCGTAAACCTCCCCCGTATCACCTCCAACACTTTGGTCTTCCAAGCCCGCTACAAACCAGGAGACTGGACGGGCGAGCTTCTCGCTTACCCTATCACGATAAACGGGGTCGGCACGACGCCGGCATGGTCGGCCAGTATCCCCGGCGTCGGTTCGCGCCAGATCTTCACTTGGAACGGCAGCAACGGTGGCATTGCCTTCGATTGGAACGCTCTCACCCCAGCGCAAAAGACCGCCCTCGGTTCCCAGACCGACACCGTCAAACAGGACATCGTCAACTACCTGCGCGGAGATCAGCGCAAGGAAGTACAAAATGGCGGAACGTTCCGTAACCGCAAGAGCCTGCTTGGTGACATCATCCACTCTTCCCCGGTATTTGCCGACAACCAGCAAAGCGGAACCGCACGCGCGCAGACCGTCTTCGTCAGTGCCAACGATGGCATGCTGCATGCTTTCGACGCCACCAACGGCCAAGAGATCTTCGCCTATGTGCCCAATCTCCTCATCGGTTCCAACCTTGCTTCACTTTCCGACCCGGCCTACACCCACCGTTATTTCGTCGATGGACCGATCGCCGTCTCCAACTACAACCTGACGCCCAACAAGCAAATCCTGGTTGCCAGCCTCGGTTACGGCGGCAAAGGGCTCTTCGCTCTCGACGTGACCAATCCAAAGTCTTTCTCTGCCACCAACGTCAAATGGGAATTCGGCAACGATGCCGACTTGGGGCTCGTCATCGGCGAAATGCTGCTCGCAAAAACCAACGATGGAAGCACTGTCGTAATTTTCGGCAATGGCTACAACAGCACCAACGAACATGCCGTGCTCTTCGTCCTCAACCTCGACACGGGCGCCCTGATCCAGAAAATCGACACCGGCGTGGGTTCTGCGAATGGGCTTTCTGCCGTCCGCGGTTGGGATAACGACGGCAATGGAACCATCGACTACGTCTATGCCGGCGACTTGCAGGGCAACTTGTGGAAGTTCGATCTCTCGGACAACAACGCCAGCAAATGGGATGTCGCCCTCAAGCAGGGTAACCAAAAACAGGCGCTTTTCCACGCGCAGGATAAGAACGGCAAGGCCCAGCCCATTACCGCTCGTCCGTCCCTTGGGGCCAATCCAGCCGACGGCAGTCTCTGGGTCTTCTTCGGCACGGGGCGCTACCTGACGACCGGTGACGTCTCCGACACCTCCACCCAAAGTTGGTACGGGATCATCGACGATGGCAAGAATCCCGTAACACGCAGTCAGCTCAAAGAGCGTAAGGTTGTCGCGCGGGGAACGGACTCAAACACGGGCAATCCAGTTCGGGCTTTTGAGCTCGCTACCAGCGGCGATATGAATAACAAGAAAGGCTGGTATGTCGACCTCGACCCTGGCGAGCGCATGATCACCTCATCCCAGTTCTACGGTTCCGTTCTTCTAGCCAGCAGCATCATCCCGAGCGACGATCCCTGTACGCCCGGGGGCACGGGCTACGTCAATGCGATTGATCCTTTCACCGGCGCCGCACTCGGAACACCATTCTTTACCGACTATGGCACCTTGACCGTAGAAGGACAAAAAATTCCTGTCGGCTCCGTCGATCTCGGTATCGGCATGCCTGGTCAAGCGCAGATCGTGGGTGACAAACTTGTGGTGGGAGGTTCTAGCGGAGAAACTGCCTCGACCAGCATCAACCTACCCAATGTGATGCCTCACCGTGTCAACTGGCGCGAACTGATCCGGGAGTAAGCCATGCCTCGTACCCCTCGCCGCAGTCGCGGCTTCACCCTGATCGAGCTAATGATCGTGGTCGCCATCATCGCTATTCTGGCCGGGATCGCCTACCCCAGCTATCAGCGTCACGTGCTGCAAACCCGCCGCACGGCGGCGCAGGGATGCCTGATGGAATTGGCGCAATGGATGGAGCGCTATTACACCACCAAGATGACCTACAAGAATGCGGCGCTGCCGGCGCTCTCGTGCACCAACGAGCTGGGCAATTTCTACACCTTCGCCCTGGATGGAATACCGTCCGATACGAGCTACGCCCTCAAAGCCACCGCCAAAGGAGCGCAAACGCGGGACACCGGCTGTACGCCCCTCACCCTGAACAGTGCCGGCACCAAGGGCCCAGCCGGTTGCTGGCGCTAAAACCAGGCGTAAGGTGCGTTACTGAACAAAAATCAGCGTCGGTAGGGGGTACAATAGCCCGGCCGTTTCCGACGAGTCGAACATGATCTCAACCCCACCAGTGCGTCCCCTATTCCTTGCCGCCACACTCGCCGTGGCGGCGCTGCTCTCCTTTGGTCTCTACCTGCAGCACGGACTCGGGCTCGAACCTTGTCCGCTGTGCATCCTGCAGCGCATTGCCTTCTTCGGCGTGGGGCTCTTCGCGCTTTTGGGCACGATGCTCGCGCGCCATGGTCTGGCGGCAAGAGCCTGCGCGGCCGGGATGCTGCTGTGCGCCCTAGGTGGGCTGGGAACGGCACTGTGGCAGAGCTGGTTGCAGCAGCACCCACCCGCTGACCCTTTCGCCTGCGGTCCCGGGCTGGATTATCTAGTGGAAACGCTGCCACTTGCCGAGTGGCTACCCAAAGTGTTCGCAGGTGAGGGGCAATGCACGGCCATCGACTGGACCTTCCTGGGACTCACCATCGCCAACTGGTCGGCGCTGTGGTTCGCGCTCTTCGCAGGGCTCGCAGCCTGGCTCACCCTGCGTCGCGGCTGAATCAAGACAAGACTTCCACGATTCGCCCGCCCACCTCGCAGCGCCAGAGGCCGCCTTCGAGCCCGAGACTGCGGCGCACTTCCAGGCGCACGCGCAAGGGGCGCGCCGGCATGCCGCGCACCCCGCCGGGCTGTTCGACCTGGACGGCGAGGAGCTCGGACGCGGCAGGGACATAGTTGGTACGCAGCGCCATGCCGCCCGCCGAGAGCTCGAAGCAGACGGCCTCATGCACTTCGCCGCGCGGCGAAAGCAGGCGGGCAGGAACGCCGCCGGGCAGAGGAATGCGCCGCTCGCGGCGCCGTTCGACGAAATTGCCGACCATGAAAAGAGCCTCCCAAGCCAACGGGATTCAGTTTAGCTTGGGCTGGATGGGAAGGCAATGCGGGAGAAATGAAAAAAGCCTACGCGAGCGATCGCGTAAGCTTTTGGTGTGATTGGTCGGGGCGGCGGGATTTGAACTCGCGACCCCTTGCACCCCATGCAAGTGCGCTACCAGGCTGCGCTACGCCCCGACGAGTTCGCTATTGTAGCCGATTCCGCAGAAAACGCAAGCCGGACGCGCCGCTTTCGCTCCCTGTTTTTGCTGCATCGCGGAAATCGACGTGTTATGCTTGCCGCCGAAGCGTTGATGAACAACGAAGGAAGGAAGACGATGGCGCTTTATGCCTTGGGTGACAAACGCCCGCAGCTCGGGCCCGATTGCTGGGTGGCCGATAGCGCCGAAGTGATCGGCGACGTGCGGCTGGGGCGCGAAGTCTCGATCTGGTTCAACGCCGTGCTGCGCGGCGACAATGAACCGATCACGATCGGCGCGGGCACCAACGTGCAAGACGGCGTGATCCTGCACGACGACGAAGGAATCCCTCTCACCATCGGCGCGGGCGTGAGCATCGGCCACATGGCCATGCTGCACGGTTGCACCGTGGGGGACGGCTGCCTCATCGGTATCAACGCGGTGATCCTCAACCGCGCGGTGATCGGGGCGCACTGCATCATCGGCGCGAACGCGCTCATTCCCGAAGGCAAGGTGATTCCGGAGCGCAGCCTGGTGGTCGGCTCGCCGGGACGGGTGATCCGCACCCTGACCGACGAAGAAGTGTCGCGGCTGCACGCCAACGCGGCGCACTACCGCGAGGCGGCGCAGCGCTACCGCACGGCGCTCACGCGCATCGGCTGAGGATTCAGGGAGTCGCCGCCCTGGGCGGCAGCGTGAGGAGTACTTCGTCGGGGCGCAGGTAGTTGAGCGAGCCGCGTGCCACCGCTTCGAGCGCCTCGCCGCCATTTTTCAGCTCTTCGATTTCGGCCGCGGCGGCGGCGTTCCGCGCCGCCAGGGCCTCGTTGCGCTGGATGATCTCGTTGAGGCGGGCGTCGAGCCGCTGGCGGTGCAGCAGACCGTCGCGGCCGAGCCACAGTTGGTACTGCAGGAGCGCGAGCAGCACGACGAGGATCAGCCGCACCCACAGGCTCACGCCTGCCTCACTGCGTGCGCAGATTGTAGAACGCCGCCCGGCCCGGATAGCGGGCGGTGTCGCCCAAGTCTTCTTCGATGCGCAGCAGCTGGTTGTACTTGGCCAGACGATCGGAACGCGACAGCGAGCCGGTCTTGATCTGGCCGGTGGAAAGGCCCACGGCGATGTCGGCGATGGTCGAATCTTCCGTCTCGCCCGAGCGGTGCGAGATCACGGCGGTGTAGCCGGCGCGCTTGGCGAGTTCCACGGCGGCGAAGGTTTCGGTGAGCGTGCCGATCTGGTTGATCTTGATGAGGATGGAGTTGGCCACTCCTTCGCGGATGCCGCGCTCGAGGAGCTGCGTGTTGGTGACGAAGAGATCGTCGCCCACGAGCTGAACCTTTTTGCCCAGGCGCTCGGTGAGGATCTTCCACCCCGTCCAGTCGCCTTCGGCCATGCCATCCTCGATCGAGACGATGGGGAATTTGTCGACCAGCGCCGAGAGATAGTCGGCAAAGCCCTCCGCGGAGAGTTTCAGCCCCTCGCCGGCAAGGACGTATTCGCCGTTTTTGTAGAATTCGGAGCTGGCGCAGTCGAGCGCGAGCAGCACGTCGCGCCCCGGCTCGTAGCCGGCGGCGGAGACGGCCTCCAGGATGAGGGAGAGCGCCTCTTCAGTGTTCTTCACGTTGGGAGCGAAGCCGCCTTCGTCGCCCACGGTGGTGGGATGCCCCTTGCGATCGACGAGTTTCTTCAGGTGATGGAAGATCTCGGCGCCGCAGCGCAGCGCCTCGCGGAAGGATTCCATGCCCACCGGCATGATCATGCATTCCTGGATGTCGAGGCTGTTGTTGGCGTGCGCGCCGCCGTTGATGACGTTCATCATCGGCACCGGCATCTGCTTGGGCCCGGAGCCGCCGAAGTAGCGGTACAGCGGCAATCCCGCCTCTTCGGCCGCAGCCTTGGCCACCGCCATCGACACGGCGAGCATCGCGTTCGCCCCAAGGCGGGATTTGTTCTCGGTGCCGTCGAGCTCGATGAGGGTCTGGTCGATGAAGGTCTGATCCTCGGCGTCGAGCCCCAGCAGCGCTTCGCAGATCTCGGTGTTGACGTTCTCCACGGCGCGCAGCACGCCCTTGCCGAGGTAGCGGGCGGGGTCGCCGTCGCGCAGCTCGATGGCCTCGCGCGAACCGGTGGAGGCGCCGGAAGGAACGGCGGCGCGCCCCATCACGCCGGATTCGAGCAGCACGTCCGCTTCCACGGTGGGGTTGCCGCGGGAATCGAGGATCTCCCGCGCGACGATATCGACGATGGCACTCATTTCATGCTCCAGACAGAATGAACAAATCTTTCAGGCGGACGGCAGGCCTTCGACCACCAGCATGTCGAACTCGGCCAGCCCTTCACGCGCCGCCCGCGCTTTGCGATAGGATTCCGAGTCATAAAACGCTTGCGCCGCCTCGAACGAAGGGAATTCGACGACGACCACGCGCTGCGGCTGCCATTGCCCTTCGAGCACGGCAAAGCGCCCGCCGCGCGCGAGATAACGCCCACCGTGCTCGGCCACCGCCGGGGCGGAAAGCTCACGATAACGCGCAAGCGCCTCATGGTCGGCACGACGCGCGACGACGATCACATAGGCTTTCGCATTCATTGCATCATCTCCTGTTCGATGAACCCTCTTTGCTTCGCCACCCGGTCGAGCGCGACGAGCGTGGTGAGGAGCTCGGCCAGACGCGGGATGGGCCAGGCGTTAGGGCCGTCGGAGAGGGCCTTGTCGGGATCGGGGTGCGATTCCATGAAGAGCCCGGCGATGCCGGCAGCCACCGCTGCCCGGGCGAGCACGGGGACGAATTCGCGCTGCCCGCCCGAAGCCTGCCCCTGCCCGCCGGGCAGCTGCACCGAGTGGGTGGCGTCGAACACCACGGGGCAGCCGGTGGCACGCATGATGGCGAGCCCCCGCATGTCGACCACGAGGTTGTGGTAGCCGAAGCTCACGCCGCGCTCGCACACGAGGAGGGTGTCGGCTCCCCCGTTGGCTTCCTTGGCCTTGGCCACCACATTGACCATGTCCTCGGGGGCGAGGAACTGCCCTTTCTTGATATTGACCGGCTTGCCGCTCGCGGCCACCGCCTGGATGAAGTCGGTCTGGCGGCAGAGGAAGGCCGGCGTTTGCAGCACGTCGACCACTTCGGCCACCGGCGCCACTTCGGCTTCGGTGTGCACGTCGGTGAGCACCGGCACGCCCACGCGCTCGCGCACCTCGGCCAGGATCTCCAGCCCTTTGGCCATGCCCAAACCACGGAAAGATTTGCTGGAAGTGCGGTTGGCCTTGTCGTAGCTCGACTTGTAGATGAAGGGCACGCCGAGCGCGGCAGTGATCTCCTTGAGCGCCTGCGCCGATTCGAGCGCCATCTGGCGCGACTCGATCACGCAGGGGCCGGCGATGAGGAAGAAGGGCCGGTCGAGCCCGACTTCGAATCCGCACAGTTTCATGCCGCCTCCTTGCTCGATGCGATCGCCGTGGGACGCCCGGCGCGCCGGCGCGCTTCCAGCGCCGCCTGCACGTAGGCGATGAAGAGCGGATGGCCTTCGCGCGGGTTGGACGTGAATTCGGGGTGGAACTGGCAGCCGACGAACCAGGGGTGCACGTCCTGCGGCAGTTCGATCATCTCGCACAGATCGGTGCCGGGGGCGCGACCCGAGACCACGAGCCCCTTTTCTTGCAGCAGCGGCAGCAGGCGGTTGTTCACCTCGTAGCGGTGGCGGTGGCGCTCGAGCACCTGCGGCGCGCCATAGATCTGCCGCGCGAGCGTGCCTTCGGCGAGCAGGCACACCTGGCCGCCCAGGCGCATGGTGCCGCCCAGGTCGGATTCTTCGCTGCGCCGCTCGATCTTGCCGCTGCGGTCCTGCCATTCGGTGATGAGGCCGACCACGGGGTACGGCGTGTCGGGGTCGAACTCGGTGGAGTGCGCTCCTTCGAGGCCGGCGACGTGGCGGGCGAATTCGACCACCGCGAGCTGCATGCCGAGGCAGATGCCGAGGAAGGGGATCCGGTGTTCGCGCGCGTACTGGATGGCGAGGATCTTGCCTTCGGTGCCACGCCGCCCGAACCCGCCGGGCACGAGAATGGCGTCCATGCCGGCGAGCGCGGCACAGCCTTCGTCTTCCAGGGTTTCGGAATCGATGTAGTGGATGTTCACCCGGCAGCGGGTGTGCAGCCCGGCGTGGGTGAGCGCTTCGACCAGCGACTTGTACGATTCGGTGAGATCGACGTACTTGCCGACGAAGGCGATGTCGACCTCGGCGCGCGGGTGTTCCCAGGCATCGACGATGCGCTGCCACACGGAGAGATCGGCCGGGCGGGCGAGGAGGTCGAGCTTGTGGCAGACGATCTCGTCGAGCATCTGCTCGTGCAGCAGCAGGGGGATGCGGTAGATGGTGTCGGCATCGCGCGACTCGATCACCGCCTGCGGGCGCACGTTGCAGAAGAGCGCGATCTTGCGCCGTTCTTCTTCGGGAATGGCCCGGTCGGCGCGGCAGAGCAGGATGTCGGGCTGGATGCCGATCTCGCGCAGCTCCTTCACCGAGTGCTGCGTGGGCTTGGTCTTGAGTTCGCCCGCGGCGGCGATGTAGGGCAGGAGCGTGAGGTGGATGTAGCACACGCCCTGCGGCCCCAGCTCGATGCCCATCTGGCGGATGGCTTCGAGGAAGGGCAGCGACTCGATGTCGCCCACCGTGCCACCCACCTCGACGATGGCCACGTCCGCCCCTTCGGCGCCGCGCTCGATGAAGCGCTTGATCTCGTCGGTGATGTGCGGGATCACCTGCACGGTCTTGCCGAGGTATTCGCCGCGGCGCTCCTTGCGGATGACGGATTCGTAGATCTGGCCGGTGGTGAAGTTGTTGCGCCGGCTCATCTTGGCGCGGGTGAAGCGCTCGTAGTGACCGAGGTCGAGGTCGGTCTCGGCGCCGTCTTCGGTGACGAAGACCTCGCCGTGCTGTAACGGGCTCATGGTGCCCGGATCGACGTTGATGTAGGGGTCGAGCTTGAGGTGGGTGATGCGGATGCCGCGCGATTCGAGAATGGCCCCGAGCGAGGCGGCGGCGATCCCCTTGCCGAGCGAGGAGACCACGCCGCCGGTCACGAACACGTACTTGGTCATGGGAACGTGGATTGGCTGGAAAAGCGAATGATAGCCGATCCCGGCCGCTTCGCGAACGCCGTGCGCTTCAGCGGATCAGGGTGCGCAGCACGTCGCAGAAGAGGTCCGTGCCGCCGCGTTCGAGCCACTCGAAGGCCACCATCTCGCGGCAGACCACCACGGCCCCGGCCTGGCGCATCCGCTCGAGGGCGAGCAGCCGATCCTCGGCACGGCGCGAGCCGACCGACTCGGCCACCACGAACACCCGCTTGTCCGCCTCGAGCAGATCGAGCACCGTCTGCAGCACACATACGTGCGCCTCGGTGCCGGCCACCACCACCTGTTCGGCGCGCCCTACGGCGGTGCCCTCGAGCACGCCGTCGCGTACCGCCGAGAAAGCGGTCTTGCGCACCCGCTCGGCCGCGGGCGGCAGCACTTCGAGCAATTCCGGCACCGTCTCGCCGATCTTCTCGGGGAAGTGCTCGCTCACCACCACCGGCACCTGCAGCTTGCCGGCGAGCCGCAGCAGCCAGGCGGCGGATTCCCGTACCTGCTCCTTGTGCTCGATCACCGGCAGCAGGCCGCTTTGGATGTCGACCACGAGCAGGGCGCTCTCCCTGACATGCATCTTCATCCTCGCCCCCTCAATCGCGCAGTTCGGGACGATCGCGGAAGTGCTCGAGCGCCTCGGGGTTGGCGAGCGCCTCGACGTTTTTCACCGGCTGGCCGTGCACCACCTGGCGCACCGCGAGCTCGACGATCTTGCCGCTCTTGGTGCGCGGGATGTCGGGCACCTGCACGATCTTGGCCGGAACGTGGCGCGGCGTGGTGTTGTCGCGGATCACGCGGCGGATCTTTTCCTCCAGCGCCGCATCGAGCGCGAGCCCCTCGCGCAGGCGCACGAAGAGCACCACGCGCACGTCGCCCTGCCAGTCCTGACCGATGACGATGGATTCCTCCACCTCGGGCAGTTTCTCCACCTGGCGGTAGATCTCGGCCGTGCCGATGCGCACCCCGCCGGGGTTGAGCGTGGCGTCCGAGCGGCCGTAGATGATGAAGCCGCCGTGGATCGTTTCCTCGCAGTAATCGCCGTGGCACCACACGCCGGGGAAGCGCTCGAAGTAGGCGGCGCGGTACTTGCTGCCGTCCGGGTCGTTCCAGAATCCCAGAGGCATCACCGGGAAGGGACGGGTGCACACGAGCTCGCCTTTCTGCCCGACGACGGGGTTGCCGTTCTCGTCGAACACCTGCACCGCCATCCCCAGCCCCTTGCACTGGATCTCGCCGCGCCACACGGGCAGCGTCGGGTTGCCCAGCACGAAACAGGAAACGATGTCGGTGCCGCCGGAGATCGACGACAGGCAGAGGTCGCGCTTGATGCGGGTGTAGACGTAATCGAAGCCCTCGGGCATGAGGGGGCTGCCGGTGCTGAACATCGTGCGCACCGTGTCGAGTCGGTGCGTTTCGATGGGTGCGAGCCCTTTCTTCGCCGCCGCATCGAGGAATTTCGCCGACGTACCGAAATGCGTCATGCGCTCGGCGTCGGCGTAGTCGAAAAGGATGGTGCCGTCCTTGACGAAGGGCGAGCCGTCGTAGAGGAGCAGCGTCGCCTCCGAGGCCAGGCCCGAGACGAGCCAGTTCCACATCATCCAGCCGCAGGTGGTGAAGTAGAAGAGCCGGTCGTCGGGCTTGACGTCGCCGTGCAGCTTGTGCTCCTTGAGGTGCTGCAGCAGCACCCCGCCGGCGCAGTGCACGATGCACTTGGGCAGCCCCGTGGTGCCGGAGGAATAGAGGATGTAGAGGGGATGATCGAACGGCAGGCGCACGAAGTCTATCTCGGTCGCGTCGCGGTGCGGCGCGGTGAACTCGGCCCAGCCCTGCGCGCGGTCGATCATCGAGAGATCGGGCAGCGCCTCCAGATACGGCGTGACCACCACCCGGCGCACCGACGGAAGGCCGGCCACCACTTCGGCCACCTTGCCGCGGATATCGACCGCCTTGCCGTTGTACCAGTAGCCGTCGACGGTGAAGAGCACCTTGGGCTCGGTCTGGCCGAAACGATCGAGCACTCCTTGCACGCCGAAATCGGGGGAAGCCGAAGTGCAGATCGCTCCCAGGCTCGCCGTGGCGAGCATGGCGATGACCGTGTGCGGCATGTTGGGCATGTAGGCCGCGACCCGGTCGCCGCGCGTCACCCCCGCTTCGGCCAGGGCCCGGGCCACACGGGCCACTTCGAGATACAGCTCTTCCCAGCTCCAGCGCTGCTTGACCCGGTCCTCGCCCCAGAACACCATCGCCTCGCGCCCGTCGCGCCGGCGCAGCAGGTTCTCGGCGAAATTGAGCCGCGCCTGCGCAAACCAGCGCGCCCCAGGCATCTTGTGGCCATCGACGAGCACCACCTCGCCGCGCTCGCCGATCACCCCGCCTTCGTCCCACACCGAAACCCAGAATTCCTCGGGATGCTCGATGCTCCAGCGGTGCAAGGCCGCGTAGTCGGGGAAATTCCGGCTCCAGCGCGCTTCGACGTGGCGGGTAAACGCCGTGATCGTGGCGCTCGCCACCCGTTCGGCCGAAGGTACCCAGATGGGGTTCGTCTCGCTCATTTCCTTCCTCCTTTTGGTTGATTTTTATGGGTATTTTTGGCCTTTCGGCTCAGCCGGGAGAACCCGACAGCGCCCGACGCAGATCATCGGGCAAGGGCGTAGAACGGCCGGTGGCGGCGTCCACCCACACCATCTTACCGGAACCGGTGGCGTAGAGGGTCTCGTCGCCCACCAGGCGCAGCTCGTACCAGCTCGTCACGCTCGAGCGCCCCGGCTCGCCGGCATATACCGTGACCTCGCACACGGCCGGATAGGTCACCGGCTTGAGGAAATTGCAGTCCGCATGCACCAGCACCGGCGAGGGCGACACACCGGCCACCCCCCGATAGCCCAGCGCTTCGAGCCATTCCACTCGTGCCTGTTCGAAATAGCGAAAATAGATCGTATTATTGACATGGCCGAAGGCATCCATGTCGCCCCAGCGCACGGGGATTTTGGTCGTGAGTACTTTCCGGGCATGGGCCGGGCGTTGTGTCATGATCGCGTCTCCTCGAAAGCGTGATTGATCGTCGGCCCGTTTTCTGCCAACATACGGCAGCGTATGGCCTCTCATCCTATTGTAGCGCGAGGACTCCCGAAGATGGAACGAGAAGCGATGGAATTCGACGTAGTGATCGTCGGCGGCGGCCCGGCCGGGCTCGCGGCGGCGATCCGCCTCAAGCAGCTCTGCGCCGAGAAGGGGCAGGATTTCTCCGTGTGCGTGATCGAGAAAGGCGCGGAGCTGGGCGCGCACACCATGTCGGGCGCCGTGCTCGATCCGCGCTCGCTCACCGAGCTCATTCCCGACTGGAAGGAACGCGGCGCGCCGGTCAAGACCGAGGTGCGCGAAGACCGCTTCCTCTTCCTCAAGGAAGGCGGGGCGATGAAGGTGCCCAACGCCCTGCTGCCGCAATGTTTCCAGAACCATGGCAACTACATCGTCCGCGCCGGCTTCCTCGTCAAGTGGCTGGGCGAGCAGGCCGAAGCCATTGGAATCGACGTCTACCCCGGCTTTGCCGCCGCCGACGTGCTCTACGACGAAGAAGGCCGCGTGCTCGGCGTCGTCACCGGCGACATGGGGCTGCAGAAAGACGGCACTCCTGGCCCCAACTACCAGCCGGGCATGGAGCTGCGGGCGCGCTACACGCTCTTCGCCGAAGGCTGCCGCGGGCACCTGGGCAAGCGGCTCGAACAGCGCTTCAAGCTGCGCGAAGGGCGCGATCCGCAAGCCTACGGCATCGGCATCAAGGAGCTGTGGGAGATCGATCCGGCCAGGCACGAACCGGGACTGGTGATGCACACCGCCGGCTGGCCGCTCGACCCTGACACCTACGGCGGCTCCTTCTGCTACCACCTCGACGAGGGCCCTCTGGTGGCGATCGGCTTCGTCGTCGGGCTCGACTACCGCAATCCCTATCTCTCGCCCTTCGAGGAATTCCAGCGGCTCAAGACCCACCCTGCCATCCGCTCCATGCTCGAAGGCGGCAAACGCATCGCCTATGGCGCACGGGCGCTAGTGGCCGGCGGCCTGCAAGCGCTGCCCAAGACGGTCTTTCCCGGCGGCGCGCTCATCGGCGACGATGCGGGTTACCTCAACGCCTCGCGCATCAAGGGCATCCACGCGGCCATCAAGTCCGGGATGCTTGCGGCGGAAGCCGCCTTCGCTGCGCTTGCCGCCGGTCGCGCGCACGACGAGCTCTCCGACTACCCGCAGGCCTTCGAGCGCAGCTGGCTGCACGAGGAGCTCTACCGCGCCCGCAACTTCAAGCCGCTCATGAAGAAGGGCCTATGGGCCGGGTCGCTGCTCTTTGGCATCGACCAGATGGTGTTCCGCGGCAAGGCACCCTGGACGCTGCACCGCGACACGCCCGACCACGCCCTGCTCAAACCCGCGGCCGAATGCAAACCGATCGCCTATCCCAAGCCCGACGGCGTGCTCACTTTCGACCGGCTCTCCTCGGTCTTCCTCTCCAACACCAACCACGACGAGGACCAGCCCTGCCACCTCGTGCTGCGCGATCCCAAGGTGGCGATCGACGTCAATCTCAAGATCTACGATGCCCCCGAGCAGCGCTACTGCCCGGCCGGCGTCTATGAGATCGTGAGAGAAGACGGCACGCCGCGCCTGCAGATCAACGCGCAGAACTGCGTGCACTGCAAGACCTGCGACATCAAGGATCCGACGCAGAACATCGACTGGGTCCCCCCGCAGGGTGGCGAAGGGCCGATCTACGTCGGCATGTGAGTCCGGGCGCCGCAGGGCTGCGGCGCCTTCACGGCCTCATTCGAACACGCGGCGCGCGTTCAGCGGCTGCACCGGGCGGTTGTTGCGGCCGGTGAGCGACAAGAAGGCGCGCAGCTGCTCCTCGCTCGCCTCGGCGACTTCCGACATCACGTACCAGCGCACGCCCTCGGTGCAGGGCGGCGTGGTGAGCGAGCCGTTGTAGCGATAGAAATCGGTCGTGGGCGGCAGCAGCTTGCCCGGATCGAGCGACACGCTCGCCCCGCCCTTTTTCTGCGCGGCGGCGAGGATCTCGCCGAGCGCCGGATTGTCCTCGCCACGCCGGAACCACACCGCCACCACCGCGACGTTGCCGTCCTTGTCTTTATGCACCAGCTGGACCTCCAGCGGATAATGGTTGCCGCCGTCGGTATGCTCGCTGGGGGAATGGAACTGGATCGCCGTCAGCGCGAAGCGGTGCTGTTCGTCCGTGATCGCCGCCTTGCCGGAGACGACCTGCAGCGTCAGCACGCCGTTGTCGCGCCGCAGCCGGCCATTCACCGGCCCGTAGGCGAACTCGATCGCCCGCAGATCGGTGGTGAGCACATCCTCGCGCCGGATATCGATCGGCGACTGGTTCTTGCCGATGCCGCACCAGAAATAATCCCGCGACAGCTTCGCCCATTGGGACGGACCGTTCGTCTGACCATATCCCCAAGCGCCAGGAGAGCGAACCGAGCGTTTGGTCGACGAAGCCCCCGCAGCCGCGGGCTGCTGCACCGGCGGCGGGGATTTTTCCCCTTCGGCCGCCGGCGCCTCGGTCTTGTGCTCGCCGGCGGACGCCTCGGGCACTGCCTCCTGGGCCTGCAGCGGCAGGGCTGCCGCAAGGCACACGATCCCCCACATCCATCGCTTCGCACGGGAAACCCGCAATGCCATGAGAAATTCTCCTGATCGAATGCACCGGCCGCGGGAGCATCCCACGCCGCTTCGTCCAGTGGCGAATTATCGCCCATCCCGCCCTGGATTGCACCTCCCGCCCCCCAAAGTGTAAGAGCAAAATAGTATAATGTCCGCTCTGGGCAAGATGAAAATGTCCGCATCGAGGCGATGCGGAGGTTTTGATGGAGCGGATCGAGATGAGTGACAAAGAGCTCAAGCGGCTGGAGGTGCTGCGCCAGGTGCTCGACGGGGTGGTGAGCCAGAAAGCGGCCGCCGAACGCCTGGGGCTGACGGATCGGCAGGTGCGGCGCCTGCTGCGGCGCTACGAAGCGCAAGGCGCGGCCGGTTTGGTGGATCGTCGGCGCGGCAAGCCCTCGGGGCGGAGGTTGGCGCCGTCGTTCAAGGAACGCGTCATGGCACGTCTGTCGCAGTGCTACGCCGATTTCGGTCCGACACTGGCGGCCGAGCATCTGGCCGCCGAAGGACTGAGCGTCTCGAAAGAGACCTTGCGGGGCTGGATGATCGAAGCCGGTCTGTGGCAGGCCGCCCGTGGGCGGCGCGTGACGCTGCACCCACCCCGCCCCAGGCGGGCTCGTCTGGGGGAGCTGGTGCAGATCGACGGCAGCCCCCACGACTGGCTCGAAGGCCGGGGCAAGCGCTGCACGCTCATTGCTTTCATCGACGATGCCACGAGCCGGGTGATGCATGCGCATTTTGCGCCGGTGGAAAGCACCCAAGCCTACCTGAGCGCCTTGCAGGACTATGTCACGCGCCATGGCCGGCCGGTGGCGCTCTACAGCGACCGGCACGGCATCTTCACCAAGCACGATCCGGAGGACGAAGCGCCGACGCAGTTTCAGCGCGCCCTGGACACCCTGGGGATTGCCGGAATACAGGCGCGCACGCCTCAGGCCAAGGGGCGCGTCGAGCGTCTCTTTCAGACCTTGCAGGATCGCCTGGTGAAGGCGATGCGCCTGACCGGCATCAGTGACCTGCTCAGCGCCAATGCGTTCCTGGAACCGTACCTCGTCGAGCACAATGCCCGCTTTGCGCAAAGCCCGGCAGAGCCCAACGATGCCCATCTTCCCTATGAGGGCAAGGCCGAGGAGCTGGCGCGCTGCTGTGCCACGCACCATCGCCGCAAGCTCTCCAAGGACCTGGTGCTGTCGTTCAGGCGGCAACGCTATATCGTGCGCACCCAGGGCGCACCGCGCTATGGGCTGCGCGGCGCCAACGTCACCGTCGTCGTTTATGGCGATGGGCGCATCGAACTGCTGCATGGCCAGGAGGTGCTTGCCTTCACGGTCTTCGATGCCACGCAGGACGTGCCGCAGCCCCTCGATGACAAGACGTTGAACGCCCGGGTCGACGAACTCGTCGAGAAACGCACCCCGAAAAAGCTATGGCGCCCCGGCCCGGATCATCCCTGGCGACAGTACCCCGAGCCGCCGCCCTCAGAAGGCGGCAAGGAGGCCGCCCCCTGACACGAAACCTCCGCCCCAACCGGACATCTTTATCTTGCCCAACGACCGGACATTTCTATTTTGCCTTGACACTCCCGCCCCCCAAAGCGACCGTTCCGGTAAAATAGGACGAAACCTTCAGAGAGCAACGATGACCTCCCACCCTTATCCCCACCCCCTCATCGCCCGCGAGGGCTGGCCCTTCATTGCCGGAGCGGTCCTACTCGCCCTCGCCGTCCAGGTCATGGCCGGCCTGTGCTGGGCCTGGCCCCTGTGGCTGCTCGCGCTCTTCGTGCTGCAGTTCTTCCGCGACCCGCCGCGCCCCATCCCCACCGAGCCGCTGGCGGTGCTCTCGCCGGCCGACGGGCGCATCGTGGCCATCGAGCCGGCGCACGACCCCTGGCGCGACTGCGACGCGCTCAAGATCAGCGTCTTCATGAACGTGTTCAACGTGCATTCCAACCGTAGTCCGGTCGACGGCACGGTGCTCGCGCGCTGGTACCACCCCGGCAAGTTCCTCAACGCGGCGCTCGACAAAGCGTCCAGTGAAAACGAGCGCAATGCGCTGCACCTGCGCAGCGACACCGGGCACGAGCTCAGCTGCGTGCAGGTGGCCGGGCTCGTGGCACGCCGCATCCTCTGTTACGTCGAACCGGGCGATCGGCTCACTCGCGGCCAGCGCTACGGCTTCATCCGCTTCGGCTCGCGCGTCGACCTCTACCTGCCGCCGGACAGCCGCCCGCGAGTCGTCTTCGGGGAAAAAGTCAAGGCGACGAGCACGATCCTCGCCGAATTTCCGGCGGCAGAACGCGAGGCCGCCCGATGAGCGAAGAACACGAATACACCACGCCGCCCAAGCGCCGCGGCATCTACCTTCTGCCCAACCTCTTCACCACGGCGGCGCTCTTTGCCGGTTTCTATGCCGTGGTGCAGGCGCTCGACGGGCAGTTCCAGACGGCGGCGGTAGCGATCTTCGCCGCCATCGTGCTCGACGGGCTCGACGGGCGCATCGCGCGCCTCACCCACACCCAGAGCGAGTTCGGCGCGCAATACGATTCGCTGGCCGACATGGTCTCTTTCGGCGTCGCCCCCGCCGTGCTGAGCTACACCTGGGCGCTGCAGCCGCTGGGCAAGATCGGCTGGATCGTCGCCTTCCTGTACTGCGCCGGCGCCGCGCTGCGCCTGGCGCGCTTCAACACCAACCTCGGCGTGATCGACAAGCGCTACTTTCAGGGCCTGCCCAGCCCGGCCGCCGCCGCCCTCGTAGCCGGCTTCGCCTGGGTGGCGCACGATCTGGGCTGGACCGGAGCCGAACTGCGCTGGCCCGCCGCTCTCCTCACGGCCTTTGCCGGCATCAGCATGGTCACCAACATCCTCTACTGGAGCGGCAAGAGCATCGACCTGCGCCGCTCCTTTCCCTTCGTTGCCGCCGCAAGCGTGGTGCTCGCTTTCGCCCTCGTGTCGATCTACCCCGGGCTGCTCTTCCTGCTCTTTCTTGGCTATGCGCTCTCTGGCTACGTGCTCGCTTTCTGGCGCTGGCGCCACAAACGGCGCCACAGCGCCGACGCCTCGCCCCAGCCATAGCTTTTTTCGATGGCAAAAACGCTTGCTTCGATGCGAATTTCCGTGTAGATTTTGCTCCATGAAGATGCCAAGCGACCTCCTTCGCTCCTTCCTTCTCACGGCCGGCCTGCTGCTGGGCCCGCTGCTGCGCCTCGCGCGCTAAATACACACTCCCCTCTCCCCTGCCGTTTGCCTTCTCTGCCCCGACCCGCCGGTCGCGGCAAAGGCCGGATTTCGTCCTTTTATCTCAGGAGCCACATGATGAAAGACCCATTGATCATTTTCGACACCACCTTGCGCGATGGCGAACAAAGCCCCGGTGCCTCCATGACCAAGGAAGAAAAGTTGCGCATCGCCCGCCAGCTCGAGCGCATGCGCGTCGACGTCATCGAAGCCGGTTTCGCTGCTGCCTCCCCCGGCGACTTCGAAGCGGTACGGGCTGTGGCCGAAGCGATCAAGGAATCCACCGTCTGCTCGCTTGCCCGCGCCAACGCGGCCGACATCGAGCGCGCCGCCGAGGCCATCCGCCCGGCCAAGCGCCAGCGCATCCACACCTTCATCGCCACCAGCCCCATCCACATGGAGAAAAAGCTGCGCATGACGCCCGACGAGGTCGTCGCGCAGGCGGTCGAGGCGGTCCGTTTGGCCCGACGATTCACCGACGACGTCGAATTCTCGGCCGAAGACGCCGGCCGCTCCGAACTCGACTTCCTGTGCCGCATCTTCGAGGCAGTGATCGAAGCCGGCGCCACCACCCTCAACGTCCCCGACACCGTCGGCTACACCCTGCCGCACGAATATGCCGAGAAAATCCGCCGCCTCATCGAGCGCGTGCCCAACTCCGACAAGGTGATCTGGTCGGTGCACTGCCACAACGACCTGGGGCTGGCGGTGGCGAACTCGCTCGCGGCGGTGCTCGCCGGAGCGCGTCAGGTGGAGTGCACCATCAACGGCCTGGGCGAGCGCGCCGGCAACGCCGCGCTCGAAGAGATCGTCATGGCAGTACGCACGCGCCAGGACGCCTTCCCCTGCGACACGCGCATCGACACCACGCAGATCGTGCCCACCTCCAAGCTCGTGTCCACCATCACCGGGTTTCCGGTGCAGCCGAACAAGGCCATCGTCGGGGCGAACGCCTTCGCGCACGAATCGGGCATCCACCAGGACGGCGTGCTCAAGCACCGTGAGACCTACGAGATCATGCGCGCCGAAGACGTGGGCTGGACGGCCAACAAGATCGTACTCGGCAAACACTCCGGCCGCCGCGCCTTCCGCGCCCGCCTGGAAGAACTGGGTATCGAGATCGGATCGGAAGAGCAGCTCAACCAGGCCTTCGCCCGCTTCAAGGAGCTCGCCGACAAGAAGCACGAGATCTTCGACGAAGACCTCTTCGCCCTCATGGCCGAAGAACCGGCGCCCAACGAAGCAGAGCGCATCCGGCTCGTCTCGGCCGTGATCCACTCCGAGACGGGCGAAGCGCCGCACGCCAAGCTCACGCTCGCGATCGACGGCAAGGAATACGTCATCGAATCCGACGGCTCCGGGCCGGTGGACGCCGCCTTCAAGGCGATCGAAGCCCTGGTGCACAGCGGCGCCGAGCTGGTCCTCTATTCGGTCAATGCCATCACGCAAGGGACCGACGCCCAGGGCGAAGTCACGGTGCGGCTGAGCAAGGGCGGACGTATCGTCAATGGCCTGGGAGCCGACACCGACATCATCGTCGCCTCCATCAAGGCCTACCTCAACGCCCTCAACAAGCTGAGCCACGACGCCGTGCGCATCAACCCGCAGCTGTGAGCCTTACGCTGCCCCGTCTTCTCCCTGCCGCCCCGCGCGGCGGGCGAAGACGAGCAGCGCCGCGAAGAGTGCCAAGGCAAGGAACGTCTCCCCTTTGGCGAAGAACCCCACCCCCTGCGAATCGCCCCAGCGCAGCACGCCCTCGGCGACGTAGAAAATCGTCACGAGCGAGGCCCACTGCGCCGTGTAGCGCCGGCCGCGCCACAATCCCGGCAAGGCGGCAGCGATCGGCAGCGCCTTGAGCGTGAGCCAGGAGCCACCGGGGCGCAGCGGCGCGAGCCACCCTTCCCACAGCACGCACCACAGCGCCAGCGCCAAGGCGAGCACAAAGGCCGCTCGCGCCCAGCATCGGGTTTTTCCCCTACAATGGCCGTCCATTCCGTCCTCTTTTTCAGTCCGCCGGAGCGGATGTGCCGATACCGTCCCTCTCCCTGCCCTCGCCCCGCCAAGTCGCACGGTTCGCCCGGCGCTTCGTCCTGGGGCTGCGCCGCGCCGACTGCCTGATGGTGGCGGCCGCGCTCACCTATACCACGCTGCTCGCGCTCGTGCCGCTACTCACCATCACGGTGCTCGTCTTTCGCAACTTCCCCGCTTTCGAGGAAATCGGTCTCGCGCTGCGCGACTTCCTCAGCGCCAACCTGCTGCCCGAAGCCGCCGCCAAACTGGTGACGTTCTACACCCGCGAATTCGTCGACAACGCCGCCCGGCTTTCGGTGATCGGCACGCTGATGCTCATCGTCACGGCGCTGCTGCTGCTCGCGACCATCGAATCGGCCTTCGACCGCATCTGGCGCCTGCGCCGCCCGCGTCCGATCGCAGCACGGCTGGTCACCTACTGGTTCGTCCTCACCGCCGGGCCCCTTCTCTTCGGCTCCGGAGTCTATCTCACGACCCGGCTCGCGCGCGAATCGCTGCGCATGGCTGGGCTCGGGGCGCTTGCCACGCCGCTCGTCTCTTTCGTGTTGATCTGGGCCTTCCTCTGGGCACTCTACCAGCTCGTGCCGCGCCACCCCGTGCGTTCCCGCCACGCCGGCACCGCCGCCTTTCTCGCCACCCTCGCCTTCCTGCTGGTACAGCGCGGATTCACCGCCTTCATCTCCCGTTTCGCCACCTATGATCTCGTCTATGGCGCCTTTGCCGCCATTCCCATCTTTCTCGTGTGGATTTACGTCCTGTGGGCCGTCATTCTCGCAGGCGCCGTCTTCGGCGCCACGCTCGCCCGGCTGCCGGCTCAATCTTCCGGAAACGGATCGACCTCGTACTGAAGCACCTCGACGCAGCGCGTCTGCGCCTCGAAGCGGATGAAACGCACCTGGCTCAGAAGCCACTGCCCCACCGCCGGCTCGCTCGCCATCGCCAGCCGCGAGCCGGCAATCGTCCCCGTGGGGCAGATCAAGGCCGGCTGCACCCGCAGCGGCGGCGTCTTGCGCACCGCCAGGGCCATCTGGGCAGGAAAGCCCGGAGGAGCGGGTTTCCCGTGGCTGAGCGCCACCACTTCCGGCTCGAACCCCACCGCCTGGATCCCCATCTGCAGCCCGTGGGGATGCTGCCTGAGCCAGCGCACCAGCGCCAGGATCCAACGCAGATCACCGCCGGCGCGGATCGCCACCACCTGGCCGGGGAAGAACAGGGCCTGCTCACGATCGGTCCAGCGCAGTTCATAGCCACTGATGCTCACGTCGGTCACGCGCACGGGCCGGATGTGGGTTGGCAAACCCATGCGCTGCCGCAGCACATCTTCCCAGCCGACCAGCAGTTCGGCCATCGCGTCGAACGGTTTGCGCGGCAGACGCTGCTGCCAGCCGTAGCGCCAGCGATCGAGCAACTCGCGCAGCAGCGCCACCCGGCCGTCGGCCGTCACTCCGCCTTCCACGCGGCGGCGCATCGTCCAGTCTATGCCGTCGAGCTGCCGGATCTCCTCTTCCGCCCGCTTGGCGAGCTCCTCGAGCGAGAAGGAGAGGCTCGGCTCGGGGCTATCCGCGCGCTTGAAAAACCATGCCTTCGGCTCGGGCGGCTCGTCGAGCTGCAGTGACATCACGAAGCCGTCCTCTTCTGCCTCACCGGGGCGATGCAAGACGATGACCGGATCGTTCGACTGCACCCAGCGCAAGGCCCACAGCAGCTCGCGCGCGTCCATGAAGCGGGGATCGGCCGCCGCGAGCGCGAGCAGCCAGGCGAGCTCGCCCCGGATGGCCGCATTTCCTTCATGCAGAAGGGAGAGGCAGAGCCCCGTCAAGGTACGCCAGAAACCGGCGGGCAAACCGACGCGGCTCACCAGCGCGAGCAGATAGGTGCGCAGCGCGAACGCGGCGAAGATGTTCGCCACCCGCGGGTTGCGGCGCGCCTCCTCCACCCCGTTTTCCAGGCGGTCCATGGCCGTGGAGAGCACGCGCTGCAGCGCCACCACGAGGTCGGAAGGCAGGGGAAAGGCCAAATCCCCTGCCTGCTGCAGCGTCTCGTCGATGGAAGCGAGCAAGGGGCGCGCTTCTTCGGCCATCCAGGCGGGATCATCCCGGATCACGACGCGCGCCATCTGCGCCCGCAATTCCTCGACCTGCTGTTCGTCGATCATGAAAAAACCACACTATGCAGTATGGAACCGATTCTACACCGGCCGAGATTTTCCGCTACAATCGTCGGGCTCGCGGGCCAGGGTGGTGAAATCGGTAAACACAGCGGACTTAAAATCCGCCGCCGCGAGGCTTGGGGGTTCGACTCCCCTCCCTGGCACCAACGAATCATTTCAGCGCCTCGAGCCCTTCGATGCGCGTACCGGGACCGATGCCGCGCTCGCGGAACCACCCGCCAGGCATCTCCAGCGCGTAGCGCGCCGGCGCTGCAGCGCAGTGCGAATCCAAGGTGCGCGGTGCCATCTCCTCCACGTTGAGGATGCGCCCTGCTTCGTCGAGAAAGGCCACCGACAACGCGATGGGGGTATTTTTCATCCACATGCACTGACGCCCCGCCGCAGGGAAGACGAACACCATCCCCTCGTTCGCCCCCAGGTGCTGGCGAAACATCAGGCCGCGTTCGCGCGAGGGCTCGTCGGCCGCCACCTCGGCCACGATCCGGTACATGCCGATCGTCAGCTCCGCGCGCGGCTGCGCCCAAACCGTCAGCGGTAGCGCCATCCCAGCCAGAACGGCCAAAACGCAGGACTTCAGCGACATCGTTCCGTTCCTCCGGGCACTCCGGGTAGATGCGGCGCACGCCCTCTTGACCATCGCTCTCTTTGCCCCCATAGTTTCATCGGATTTCCTTGTGGAGCACTCCCCATGAACGACACCGTGCACGTCGTCTGCCCGCACTGCTTCGCCGTCAATCGCGTCCCCACCGACCGTCTGCACCAAGGGCCCAACTGCGGCAAATGCCACCAACCGCTCTTTCCCGGCCACCCCGTCGAGCTCGACGAAGCGCGCTTCGACGCCTATCTGACGAAGAACGACCTTCCCGTGCTGGTCGATTTCTGGGCCCCCTGGTGCGGTCCCTGCCGCATGATGGCTCCGGCCTTTGCCCATGCCGCCAGCCAGCTCGCCCCGCGCGTGCTGCTCGCCAAGCTCAACACCGACGAGGCCCAGGAAACGGCTGCGCGTTATGGCATCCGCAGTATTCCGACGATGATCCTCTTTCACCAGGGACGGGAAGTCGCGCGGCACTCCGGCGCCGTGGGCACGGCCGAGATCGTGCGCTGGACACAAAGCCATCTCTGACGATCCCGGCCTTGGGATGCCGGCTCAAGGCCGTTCGATGAGCTCGATCTTGTAGCCGTCCGGATCCTCGACGAAGGCGATCACGGTGGTGCCATGCTTCATCGGCCCGGCGTCGCGCACCACCTTCCCGCCGCGGGCGCGGATCTCGTCGCAGGCCGCCTTGGCGTCGGGCACGGCAATGGCGATGTGCCCGAACGCGTTGCCCATTTCATAATGATCGACTCCCCAGTTGTAGGTGAGCTCGATCACCGCCCCCTCGCTCTCGTCCTGATAGCCGACGAAGGCCAGGGTGAATTTCCCCTCGGGGTACTCTTCGCGGCGCAGCAGCCGCATGCCGAGCACCTTGGTATAGAACTCGATCGAACGGTCGAGATTGCCGACGCGGATCATGGTATGCAGGATACGGGGCATGGCGTCTCTCCTTCTTCTGGTTAGGGAATCAACTCCGAGGGCGCTCCCACGACAAACCTCGGGCTTCGAGCGCGGCGACGATGTCGCGCATCGCCGCCTCGACCACCGCTCTGGGACCCTTGAAACCGAGCTCGAGCCGGCGCCGCCCTCCCGTTTCTTCGGGCACCGACGGCAGCGAAAAGAGCGTGCCTTCAGGATAGCGCACGGTGAGCGCCTGCATCAGATCGACCAGATCCCCCTCATGCGCGTCCCACACGTAGACGGAATCCTCGACGTAGTCCTCGCGATGAAAGAGGTGCGCGTATTGGGTGTCGAGCACCCATTCGACCATCGGCCAGGCCATCACCGGAAAACCCGGCACGAAGTGGTGATCGGCAACGGAAAAACCCGGGATCTGGTTGTAGGGGTTGGGGATGATGCGCGCGCCGCGGGGAAAGCGCCCCATCTCCAGACGCTGCGGCGTGGTGCGCTCGCCAAAGCGCGCGCGGATCAGCGCCTCGGCCTCGGGATGCAGCTCGAGCGGCACGCCCAGGGCGTGCGCCACACACTGCCGCGTATGATCGTCCGGCGTGGCACCGATGCCGCCGAAACTGAAGACGATGTCTTCGCTCGCAAGGCTGCGGCGAAACGCCTCGGTGAGCCGCTGCGGCTCGTCGCCGAGATAGTGCACCCAGGAAAGGCGCAGCCCCCGCGCGTGCAGCAGCTCGCGCAGCTTGGCGAAGTGTTTGTCCTCGCGACGGCCCGAGAGAATCTCGTCGCCGATGATGTAGGCCCCGAATGCGCTCATCTTTTCCCCTTGGGCAAGTCCATCTCCACGATCCAGGCACCGCGCTCGAGCCGCAGCCGCCGCAGCGCCTCCAGCCCGGCATGCACGAAGAGCAGCCCCGTGAGCGCCGGCGCGAAGAGATTGAGTAGCGGCACATAGGCAAGTGCCGCACCGATCGCCCCGAGCCAGAAGAAGGTTCCCCCTTCGCGCGCCTCCAGCGCCCGCAGCTCTTCGGCGTCGGCGTGCTCCATCAGGCAATCATAGCTAAAGGTGCGCTTGTTGAGCCAGGCCGTCAAGAGCCAAGGCAGGACCAGCGCCGCACCGGGAATCCACCAGAAAATCATGCTCACGAGAAACCCGACCAGGAAGAGGCCCGAGGCGCTGAGAGTGTTCCACAGACTACGGGCAAAATTCCCGCCATGGCGCAATTCCAGATCGGCGTATTCCTCGCGACCGACCAAGGCGACGACGCGCGGCATCACCCAGATGCCCACGATTACGAGCAGGGTGACGTACATGAGCGGCAGCACGCCCAGCACCAGCAGCACCTTGAGGGCGAAGAATCCGGCCATCGCCAGCATTCCCGCCTGCGCCCCGTCCGGCGAGGCGTCGAACCAGCCCGCCAGCCACGCCGTGAGCGGCTCCCAGGCAAGCGCAAGCGCCGCGATCCAGACCAAGCCCGCCGCGAGCAGCGGCCAGAACATCTCCCACAGGATCTTGCCCCGCCCCAGGGTGGCGAGCGAGCGCAAAAGCGCGATGCGGATGAGATCCATCGTTCCTCAGTGCAGCCGCGGCATCACGCCGCGCAGTCCGCGCATCACCTTGCCCATTCCGCCCTTGGAGAACTGTTTCATCACGCGCTGTGTCTGGTCGAACTGCTTGAGCAGGCGATTGACCTCCTGCACCGTCACACCTGCGCCGGCGGCGATGCGCCGCTTGCGGCTCGCCTTGATGATGTCGGGGTTGGCCCGCTCCTGCGGCGTCATGGCGTCGATGATGCCCTGGATGCGGCGGATCGCCTTCTCTTCCATGCCGCCCTGCAGCTGCCCGGCCGCCTGGGCGAATTGCGCCGGCAGCTTGTCGAGCAAAGCCCCGATGCCGCCCATCTTGCGCATCTGCACGATCTGCTCGCGGAAATCATTGAGATCGAACCCCTTGCCGGTGCGCAGCTTCTGCGCGAGCTCCTTGGCTTTCTGTTCGTCGACGCTGCGCCGCGCCTCTTCCACCAGGCCGAGGATGTCGCCCATGCCGAGGATGCGGCTCGCCATGCGATCGGGATAGAAGGGTTCGAGGCCCGAGAGCTTCTCACCCACGCCGGCAAACTTGATCGGCTTGCCGGTGACGGCGCGCACCGACAGCGCCGCCCCGCCGCGCGCATCGCCGTCGAGCTTGGTGAGCACCACACCGGTGAGTGGCAGCGCCTCGTTGAAGGCGCGCGCGGTATTGACTGCGTCCTGCCCCAGCATGGCGTCGACCACGAAGAGCGTCTCGGTCGGATTCAAGGCCGCGTGCAGCGCCTTGATCTCCTCCATCATCGCCTGGTCGATCGCCAGGCGCCCAGCGGTATCCACCAGCAGCACGTCGTGGAAATGCCGCTCGGCCCAATCCTTGGCCGCGCGCGCGATCGCCTCGGGCTGCTGCTCGGGCAAGGAGGGGAAGAAATCGACCCCGGCCTGCTCGGCCACCGTGCGCAGCTGCTCGATCGCCGCCGGCCGGTAGACGTCGGTGGAGACCACCAGCACTTTCTTCTTTTTCTCTTCCTTGAGCCATTTGGCGAGCTTGCCCACGGTGGTGGTCTTCCCCGCCCCCTGCAGCCCCGCCATGAGGACGACCACCGGCGGGCGCGCCTCGAGCTTGAGCCCCTCGCCCTGGCCGCCCATGAGCGCCACGAGCTCGTCGTGCACCACGCCGATGAGCGCCTGACCCGGCGTGAGCGAACCGATCACCTCCTGCCCGACGGCCTTTTCCTTCACGCGGGCGATGAAGTCCTTGACCACCGGCAGGGCCACGTCGGCTTCCAGCAGCGCCATGCGCACCTCGCGCAGGGCCTCCTGGATGTTCTCCTCCGTGAGCCGCGCCTGGCCGCGCAGCGTCTTGACGACTTTGGACAGTCTTTGCGTCAGGTTGTCGAGCATGGGCACAAAACCTCGGCATTCTTCGAGTAAACTAGGATCATGGATTCGATTCTACCCCATCTGCTGGCCTTCCTCTTGTACGGCCTCGGGGCGATCGCCGTAGGGCGGCGCTGCCGCCGCCAACCGGAAGAAGGAGGCCGCTGCCCGCGCCCACTCGACCGGGCGCTGCTCACCGCCGCCATCCTCGCGCACGGCTGGGGCGCGGCCGCCCTGCTGCTGTCGGACCAAGGACTGCGGCTCGGGTTCGCGCCGGCACTCTCGCTCACGGTGTGGCTCGCCGCCCTCTTCTTCTGGATCGAATCTTTCTACGCCCCCATCGGCTGGCTCTACACCGTGCTCACGCCGATTGCCGCCCTGGTGTGCCTGCTCGTGCCCTGGCTGCCCCTTCCCGGTGCCACGATCGCCGCCGACAACCCATGGTTGCGCCTGCACCTGGTCGTGGCGCTGCTCTCCTATGCGCTGTTCACGCTCGCCGCGCTGCACGCGGTGCTGATGTCGGTGCTCGAACGTGCCCTGCACCGGCGCGAACCCGCGGCCTGGCTCGGGCGGATGCCGCCGCTGCTCGTGATGGAGACGCTGCTCTTTCGCGTGATCGGCGTAGCCTTCGCCCTGCTCACGGTCACGGTGCTCACCGGCGTCGTTTTTTCCGAAGCGCTCTTCGGCCAGCCGCTGCGCCCCGACCATAAAACCATCTTCACCCTGCTCGCCTGGGCGATCTTCGGCGTGCTACTCTTGGGGCGACACGCCTGGGGTTGGCGCGGGCGCGTGGCCCTGCGCTGGACCTGGGCCGGTTTCGTCACCTTGGCGCTCGCCTACCTCGGCACCCATTTCGTTCTGGAATACCTCCTGCACCGTCGATGACGCCGATGGACGACTCCATGCTCGCCGACCTGCTGTGGCAATGGATCGGATTGGCCGTGCTGCTCCTTACCTCCGGCTTTGCTTCCATGAGCGAGACGGTGATGATGGCAGCCAACCGCTACCGCCTGAAAGCCCGCGCGGACAACGGCGAGCGCGGCGCGCAGCTCGCCGCGGCGCTCACCGCCCACCCCGAGCGGATGCTGAGCGTGATCCTGCTCGTCAACAATGCCGTCAACGTCGGTGCGGCCACGCTCGCTTCCGTCATCACCATCGAGCTCTTCGGCCAGAACGAGACGATGCTCGCCGTGGGCAGCTTCGTGCTCACCTTCCTCATCCTCGTCTTCTCCGAGATCACCCCCAAGGTGATCGGCGCGCGCTACGCCGACCTGCTCGCCCCCTACATCGCCTATCCGCTCACCGCCATCTTGCGCCTCGTGGGCCCGGTGGTGGATTTCGTCAATCTCTTCGTCAAGGGACTACTGTGGCTGCTGCGCCTGCCGCGACGGGCCACGCCGCAGGCGCCGAGCCTCGAGGAACTGCGCAGCCTCGTGCTCGAGTCGCGCGTGCTGCGCTCGGAGAAACACCGCGACGTCCTGCTCAAGCTCTTCGATCTCGAGCGCATCACGGTGGCCGACGTGATGATCCCGCGACAGGCGATCGAATTTCTCGATCTCACCGACGACGAGGAGACGCTGCGCGCGCAACTGGCCACCGCCTACCACACGCGCCTACCGGTGATCGAAGGCAATCCCGACGAGGTGCTCGGCATTTTGCACGTGCGCCAGCTGCTCGCCGAGACGCTCACCTCAGGATTCTCCCGTGAGGCCATCCGCCGCAGCCTCTCGCCGCCCTACTTCGTGCCGGAAGAGACCAACGCCATGACGCAGCTGCAGTTCTTCCAGGAACATCACCAGCGGCTGGCTCTGGTGGTCGATGAATACGGCGAGTTGCAGGGTCTGGTAACGCTCGACGACATCATCGAGGAGATGGTCGGCAAATTCACCACCAGCCGCCCCGGCAGCGATACGGTGCTGCAATGGCAGGAAGACGGTACGGTGATCGTCGATGGCGCCACGCCGGTGCGCGAGCTCAACCGGGCGCTCGGGCTGGATCTGCCCACCGACGGCCCCCGCACCCTCAACGGCCTGATCCTCGAATATCTCCAGGAGATCCCCGAATCGGAAGTGTCGCTGCGTATTGGCGACGTCCGCATGGACGTTTTACAATGTCATGATCGGCGTATCCGCTCGGTACGCCTCTATGCGCCAACGGCCGGGGAAGCGGATACATCCGAAAGCAGCTCCGGCGAACGCTCAAGCGAGGAAGGACGATGATCGAGACGACGGGTTTGGTGCGGGCGTTGATCCAGAAGGGCTGGATCGACGAGAAGACCGTCGAGCAGGCCCATGCCAAGGAAGAGGCCGGCCCCAATGGTCTGCTGCTCACCCTCATCAAGTCGGGCCTGCTCGATGAGCGCAAGGTCGCCCAGTTCGCCGCAGAGACGTTTGGGCTGCCCGTACTCGACATTGCTGCCGTCGACCCCGGCGCCCTGCCGAAGAAGCTGATCGATCCGCAGATCGCCAACCGCTATCAGGTCGTCGCCCTGTCACAGCGCAAGGGCAAAACGGTGATCGCCGTGGCCGACCCCACGCTCGTGCGCGTCTACGACGAGATCCGATTCCAGACCGGCCAGACGATCGAACTCGTCGTCGCCCCTGCCCTCGCGCTCGCCCGTTTCTGCGACAAGCTCTACGAATCACTCAACAACGCCCTCTCCACCCTCGTCCAAGACGGCGACGGACTCCTGGAAGCCGTTTCCTTGAGCGAAGTCACGCCCCAGGCAGACGAAGGCGAGGTCGATGTCGAAGATGCCCCCGTCGTGCGTTTCATCCAGAAGATCCTCATCGACGCGATCAACGAAGGCGCCTCCGACATCCATTTCGAGCCCTACGAGAAGTTCTACCGCATCCGCGTACGCCAAGACGGCGTGTTGCGCGAGATCGCCCGCCCGCCGCTCGCGCTCAAGGAAAAAATCGCGGCGCGCCTCAAGATCATCTCCAAACTCGACATCTCGGAGAAGCGCGTTCCCCAGGACGGGCGCACCAAACTGGTGCTGAGCAAGAACAAGGCGATCGATTTCCGCGTCTCGACCCTGCCCACCCTGTGGGGCGAGAAGATCGTGCTGCGCATCCTCGATTCGAGCCAGGCGATGCTCGGCATCGACGCTCTCGGCTACGAGCCCGATCAGAAGGCGGCGCTGCTGGAAGCGATCGAGCGTCCCTACGGCATGATCCTCGTCACTGGCCCCACCGGCTCGGGCAAGACCGTCTCGCTCTACACCTGCCTCAACCTGCTCAACAAGCCCGAAGTCAACATCTCCACCGCCGAAGACCCGGTGGAGATCAACCTGCCCGGCATCAACCAGGTCAACATCAACGACAAAGTGGGGCTGACCTTTGCCGCGGCGCTGCGCGCCTTCCTGCGCCAGGACCCGGACATCATCATGGTGGGCGAGATCCGCGACCTGGAGACCGCCGACATCGGTGTGAAGGCCGCCCAGACCGGCCACCTGCTCCTTTCCACCCTGCACACCAACGACGCCCCGAGCACGGTCGAGCGGCTGCGCAACATCGGCATCGCCCCTTTCAACATCGCCTCCTCGGTGATCCTCATCACGGCGCAAAGGCTGGTGCGGCGCCTGTGCACTTGCAAGAAACCGATCGACGTCCCGGTGGAAGCACTCGTTTCAGCCGGTTTCAGCGAAGAGGAGCTCGACGGGAGCTGGCAGCCCTACGGCCCGGTCGGCTGCGAGAAATGCCGCGGTTCCGGCTACAAGGGACGCACGGGCATCTACGAGGTGATGCCCATCAGCGAGGAAATCCAGCGCCTCATCATGGCCAATGCCTCGGCCATGGAGATCGAAGCCCAAGCCCGGCGCCAAGGAGTGCGCAGCCTGCGTCAGGCGGGGCTGCTCAAAGTCAAGCACGGCATCACCTCGCTCACCGAAGTGCTTGCCGCCACCAACGATTGACCCTGTTGCGAGAGGTTTCCCATGGCAACTACGACCGCCAAACCCAAAGAGCTGCTGTTCAGCTGGGAGGGTAAAGATGCCCAGAACAAACCGGCCCGCGGGGAGATTCGCGCCCCGAGCGAAGCCTCGGCCCGCACGGCGCTGCGCCGCCAAGGAGTGGTCGTCACCAAGATCACGAAAATCAAGCAACGGCGCGGTCGCGTCGGCGAGAAGGATCTGGTCCTCTTCACCCGGCAGCTCTCCACCATGATGAAGGCGGGCGTGCCGCTGCTGCAATCCTTCGACATCGCCATCAAGGGCTCGACCAACCCGGCCTTGACGCGGCTATTGAATCTCATCCGCGAAGACATCGCCGCCGGTTCGAGCCTCGCGGCCGCCTTCGCCAAGTACCCCATGTATTTCGACCGCCTCTTCGTCTCGCTGGTGGCCGCCGGCGAACAGGCCGGCATCCTCGACGATCTGCTCGAGCGCCTGGCCTCCTATCAGGAAAAGATCCTGGCGATCAAAGGCAAGATCAAATCGGCCCTCTTCTATCCCACGGCCGTCGTGGTGGTGGCGATGCTCGTCATCGCCGTGATGATGATTTTCGTCATTCCGCAGTTCAAGGACATCTTCACCAGTTTCGGTGCCGATCTTCCCGCCCCGACACAGATCGTCATCGACCTATCGGAGTTCTTCGTCGCCAACTGGTATTACATGCTGGTGGCGGTGATCCTGCTCGTGGTCGGTTTCGGGATGCTGCACCGACGATCTCCCGCCTTCCGTGCCCTGCTCGACCGCATGATCCTGCGCATCCCCGTGATCGGGGACATCATCCGCAAGGCCACCATCGCACGCTGGACGCGGACGCTGGCCACCATGTTCGCCGCGGGCGTGCCGCTCAACGAAGCGCTCGTGTCGGTGGGCGATGCCGCCGGCAACATCGTCTATCGCGAGGCCACCGAAAAGATCACCCAGGCGGTCACCTCCGGCATCTCGCTCACCGTGGCCATGACCGACAGCGGGGTCTTCCCGGCGATGGTCACGCAGATGGTCTCCATCGGCGAGGAATCGGGCCAGCTCGACGCCATGCTCAGCAAGGTGGCCGAATATTACGAGCGGGAGGTCGACGAGGCGGTCGCTTCGCTCTCCCAGCTGCTCGAACCGATCATCATGGTCTTTCTCGGCGTCGTCATCGGCGGCATCGTCGTGGCCATGTATCTGCCCATCTTCAAGATGGCCCAGACCATATGAGCGCCGTGGCCGGGCTGCCGCTCGGCGTGCAGCTCCTCGCGGCGCTGCTCGTCGGTGCGATGGTGGGCAGTTTCCTCAACGTGGTGATCCACCGCCTGCCGCGCATGCTGGAGCGCGACTGGCAGGCGCAGGCGCGCGAGCTCCTGGGCCTGCCAGTCGAGGCGCAGCCGCGTTACGACCTCGCACGACCGGCTTCGCACTGCCCGCACTGCGGGCACGCCATCTCCGCCTGGGAGAACGTTCCGCTCGTGAGCTGGATCGTGCTGCGCGGGCGCTGCCGCCACTGCCGCGCCCCCATCGGCTGGCGCTATCCGCTGGTGGAGCTCCTCGGGGCGCTCGCGGCGGCGGCCGCCGTCTGGTGTTTCGGCCCAACCTGGCAGGCGCTCGCTGCCGCCGGTTTTCTCTGGTGCGCGATCGCACTCGCCTTCATCGATCTCGACACGCGGCTGCTGCCCGATGCGCTCACGCTGCCCTTGCTGTGGGCGGGGCTGCTGGTCAATCTGCACGGCACATTCGTTCCCTTGCCCGAT
This sequence comes from Tepidiphilus thermophilus, assembly GCF_001418245.1. NCBI lineage: Bacteria > Pseudomonadati > Pseudomonadota > Hydrogenophilia > Hydrogenophilales > Hydrogenophilaceae > Tepidiphilus > Tepidiphilus thermophilus. Next base: position 42,908 of record NZ_LIPU01000008.1, on the reverse strand, counting down.
GCCGTACTGGGGGCGGTGGCCGGTTATCTGGTCCTGTGGAGCATCTATTGGCTCTTCAAACTCCTCACCGGCAAGGAAGGCATGGGCTACGGCGACTTCAAGCTGCTCGCCGCCATCGGCGCCTGGCTCGGCTGGACGGCGCTTCCCCTCGTGCTGCTGCTCTCCTCGCTTGCCGGCGCCGCGATCGGGGTCTCGCTCAAGGCGCTGGGGCGTCTGAAGGAAGGAGAGCCTCTGCCTTTCGGCCCTTTTCTCGCCGCCGGCGGTGCCGTGGCGCTCCTGTGGGGGCACGAGATCTTGCACTGGTGGCTCGGCGCCCCCATTTTGCGGTAGACTTCCTCGTTTGTCTGCATCGGTTCCACGTCGTTCCAACCAAGGAGACTCGGCGATGCCCATCTATGAATACCGCTGCGCCGATTGCGGCGCCCAACACGAGCACCTGCAGAAACTCAGCGATGCGCCAATCACCCGCTGCCCCGATTGCGGCAGCACTCACTACGCCAAACTCGTCTCCGCCGCCGGCTTCCAGCTGAAAGGCAGCGGCTGGTACGCCACCGACTTCAAGGGGGGCGGCTCATCGAGCACATCCTCCTCCAGCGAAGGTGGCGAAAAAACCGCCGCCACGGCCGGTGGGGGCTGCTGCGGCGGCGCCTGCGGCTGCCACTGAGCCTGACGGGCGAAAGGAACGAGGACGACGATGCGCCGCTACTTCGTGACGGGTCTGCTCGTCTGGCTGCCCATCGTCGTCACCTTCGCCGTCCTCGCCTGGATCGTCGGCACGCTCGATGCCCTCATCGACTGGCTGCCCGAGCGTTGGCGGCCCGAGACGCTGCTGGGCTACCGCATCCCGGGGCTCGGCGTCGTGGCCGCGGTAAGTCTGGTCTTCGCCACTGGCATCGTCGCTGCCAACGTGCTCGGGCAGCGCCTCATCGAGCTATGGGAGGCGCTCATCCGGCGCATCCCCATCGTCAAGAGCCTCTATTCGAGCGTCAAGCAAGTTTCGGAAACGCTCTTCTCCGAAGGTGGCCAGGCCTTTCGCACCGCCGTGCTCGTCGAATATCCCCGCCGCGGGGCCTGGACGGTGGCCTTCGTCACCGGAGAGCCTCCGGCAGCGGTGGTCGGCGGCACCGGCGTCGCCGAACCCATGATCGCCGTCTATGTACCGACCACCCCCAACCCCACTTCTGGTTTCCTTCTCTTGGTGCCCGAGAGCGAGATCATCCCGCTCGAGCTCGGCATCGACGAAGCGCTCAAGTACGTGATCTCTCTGGGCACCATCACGCCGACGGCGATGCCGCCCTCGATTCATTCCCCCGACGCGGGGACATGACCATTTCACCCTTCGAACGAAACGGATCGTCCATGCGCACCCACTACTGCGGACAAATCAATACCGAACACCTCGATCAGACCGTCACTCTCTGCGGCTGGGTCCATCGCCGACGCGATCACGGCGGCGTCATCTTCCTCGACCTGCGCGACCGCGAAGGGCTGGTGCAGATCGTCTGCGATCCCGACTCCCCCGAGACGTTCCGCACCGCCGAATCCCTGCGCAACGAATACGTCGTGCGTGTCACCGGCACGGTGCGCCGCCGTCCCGCCGGCACCGAGAACCCGAATCTGCCCACCGGCGAGATCGAGGTGCTGTGCCGCGAGCTGGAAGTGCTCAACGCCGCCGCGCCCCTGCCTTTTCAGCTCGACGAGACCAACCTTTCGGAGACGGTGCGCCTGACGCACCGCGTCATCGACCTGCGTCGCCCGGCGATGCAGGCAAACCTCCTGCTGCGCTACCGCACCGCGCGCGCCTTCCGTCGTTTCCTCGACGCGCACGGTTTCGTCGACATCGAAACGCCCATGCTCACGCGCAGCACCCCCGAGGGGGCGCGTGACTACCTCGTGCCTTCGCGCGTGCATCCGGGCCACTTCTACGCCCTGCCGCAATCGCCCCAGCTCTTCAAACAGATGCTCATGGTCTCGGGGTTCGACCGCTACTACCAGATCACCAAGTGCTTCCGCGACGAAGACCTGCGCGCCGACCGTCAGCCCGAATTCACCCAGGTCGATATCGAGACTTCCTTCATGACGGAAGCGCAGATCACGGCACTCGCCGAAGCCATGATCCGCGAGGTCTTCGCCGAGGCGCTTGGCGTGCGGCTGCCCGATCCTTTCCCGCGCCTGAGCTATGCCGAGGCGATGGCGCGTTTCGGTTCGGACAAACCCGACCTGCGCGTGAAGCTGGAGCTCACCGACGTCACCGACGCCGTGCGCGACGTCGCTTTCAAGGTCTTCTCCGGCCCGGCCAATTCCGGCGGTCTGGTGATGGCGCTGCGCATCCCCGGCGGGGCGCAGCTCACCCGAGGCGAGATCGACGAGTACACCAAATTCGTCGGCATCTACGGTGCCAAGGGGCTTGCCTACATCAAGGTAAACGACGCGAGTCGCCCCGACGAAACCGGCTTGCAATCCCCCATCGTCAAGAACCTGCACGAACAGGCCCTGCGCGCCATCCTCGAGCGCACCGGCGCGCAAAGCGGCGATCTCATCTTTTTCGGCGCCGACAAGCCCAAAGTGGTCTACGATGCGCTGGGGGCGCTGCGCACCAAGATCGGGCACGAGAAAGGCTTCCTCACGGGGGCCGACTGGGCGCCGGTGTGGATCACCGATTTTCCCATGTTCGAATACGACGAGGAAGAAAAGCGCTGGACGGCGCTACACCACCCCTTCACCTCACCCAAGGACGAAGACCTCGAGCGACTGGAATCCGACCCGGGCAGCGTGCGCGCCAAGGCCTACGACCTGGCGCTCAACGGCTGGGAGATCGGCGGCGGTTCGGTGCGCATCCACCGCGAGGAGGTGCAGCGACGCGTCTTTGCCGTGCTCGGCATCGGCGAGGAGGAGGCGCGCGCCAAGTTCGGCTTCCTGCTCGACGCGCTCAAGTACGGCGCTCCGCCCCACGGCGGCCTCGCCTTCGGGCTCGATCGGATCGTGGCGATGATGGCGCGCGCCGAATCGATCCGCGACGTGATCGCCTTCCCGAAAACGCAGCGCGCCCAGTGCCTGCTCACCCATGCCCCCAGCCCGGTCGATGAGAAACAGCTGCGCGAGCTGCACATCCGCCTGCGCATCGAACCGGAAAAACCGGCCAAGAACGCCTGATTCCGCCAAACCCAAGGACGACGCGATGACCCGAGAACCGCTCACCGCCGCGCAGAAAGCCGACGTGCTCGCCGAGGCGCTGCCCTACATCCGCCAGTTCTTCGACAAGACGCTCGTCATCAAGTACGGTGGCAACGCCATGACCGACGAGCGCCTCAAAGACAGCTTCGCGCGCGACGTGGTGCTCTTGAAGCTCGTCGGCATGAACCCGGTGGTGGTGCACGGCGGCGGGCCGCAGATCGAGCGCCTGCTCGAACGCATCGGCAAGAAAGGGGAATTCATCCAGGGGATGCGAGTCACCGACGCCGAGACCATGGACGTGGTCGAGATGGTGCTCGGCGGCCAGGTGAACAAGGAGATCGTCAACCTCATCAACCGGCACGGCGGCAAGGCGGTCGGTCTCACCGGCAAGGACGCCGGCGGCTTCATCCGCGCCCGCCGCATGCGCCTGCGCCAGCGCGACGACGGCGAAGCGCTCATCGACATCGGCCAGGTGGGCGAGGTGAGCCATATCGACCCTTCGATCATCCAGTTCCTCGATCGCGGCGACTTCATCCCCGTGATCGCCCCGATCGGCGTCGATGAGGAAGGGCAGACCTACAACATCAACGCCGACCTGGTGGCGGGCAAACTCGCCGAGGTGCTGCGCGCCGAAAAACTCATCCTCATGACCAATACCCCCGGCGTGCTCGACAAGAACGGCAAGCTCCTCACAGGGCTCACGCCACGCGAAATCGACGAATTGGTGGCCGACGGCACGCTCTCGGGCGGGATGCTGCCCAAGATCGCCTCCGCGCTGGAAGCGGCCAGGAACGGCGTGCGCTCGGTGCACATCATCGACGGGCGCGTCGAGCACGCGCTGCTCGTCGAGATCCTCACCGACCATGGGGTCGGCACGATGATCCGGGCCGAGTAGGTGGAGGATGGCGGCGGCTCAGCCGCCGAGCTTCTCCGCCACGAAGTCGGCGAGCGTGCCGAGCGTGGCGAAGGTGGTGCCGTCGATCTCCTCGTCGCCTATGATGAACCCGAAACGCTCTTCGAGCAGATGGATCACGGCGAGCACGCCCATGGAATCGAGCTCGGGAATGGCTCCCAAAAGAGCGCTGTCGCGGCCGAGTTCGACCAGACGCTGCGGTGGCAATTCGAGCGCCTCGCCCAAGATTTCGAGGATCCTCGTTTCGATGTCCAACCTCGTTCCCCTTCATTCCAGCAACGCCGCCCACGGGCGGCGAAACGATCATTATAAAGGGAGGTCGCTCCGCCATGCATCCACCGTTCCTGCTGTGGCATCTGCCGCGCTACCACGCTGAACGGCGCCCTGATGCCCGGGCGCTCACCTCTGGCAGCGAGCACCTCACCTACGCCCGGCTCGCGCGGGAGATCGAACGCTGCGCCGCGGCGCTGCAGGCGCTGGGCATCCGCCGCGGCGATCGCGTCGCGGTCTGGCTCGACAAACGGCCCGAGACGGTCATCGCCTGTTTCGGCGCAGCCGCCGCCGGCGCCATCTTCGTGCCGATCAACCCCCTCCTCAAGGCCGAGCAGGTGCACTACCTGCTGCGCGACAGCGGCGCGCGCTGCCTCGTCTCCGCCCCCACGCGCCTGCGCACCCTGCTGCCCTGGCCCGAAGGCGTGGCGCCGGGGGTGCTCGCCGTGGATGAACCGGGCCAGGGCGTACCGCCCGAGGCCCATTCCTGGCGCGAATGCCTGGCGCAGGCCGGTGCCTTCGCCGCGCCGCCCGCCACCGAGAACGACGTCGCCGCCATCCTCTACACTTCCGGCAGCACGGGGCGCCCCAAGGGCGTGGTGCTGTCGCACCGCAACCTCGTCGCCGGAGCCCAATCGGTGGCGAGCTATCTGGAAAATTCCCCCGAAGACGTGCTGCTCGCGGCGCTGCCGCTCTCGTTCGACGCGGGCTTTTCCCAGCTCACCACGGCCTTCTGCGCCGGAGCGCGGGTGGTGCTGCTCAACTACCTGCTGCCCGTCGACGTGCTGCGCACCATGGAGCGCGAGCGCGTCACCGGGCTCACCGCCGTGCCGCCGCTGTGGGTGGCGCTCGCCGAGCTCGACTGGCCGGCTCCTGTCGCCGCCCACCTGCGCTATTTCGCCAATACCGGCGGAAAACTGCCGCGACGCGTGCTCGAGCGCCTGCGCGCCCTCGCGCCCCAAGCCAAACCCTATCTGATGTACGGCCTCACCGAGGCCTTCCGCGCCACCTACCTGCCGCCGGAAGAAATCGACCGCCGACCCGACTCGATCGGCCGCGCCATTCCCAACGCCGAAGTGTTCGTACTGCGCGAGGACGGCACCCCCTGCGCCCCGCGCGAAGTCGGCGAGATCGTGCAGAGCGGTCCCCTGGTGGCGCAGGGCTACTGGAACGACCCCGAGCGCACCGCCGAACGGTTCCGGCCGCTACCCCCTGCCGTCGATCCGCGTCCGTCGCCAGTGCCGGCGCGCGAGTGGGCGGTCTACTCCGGCGACTACGGCTGGCTCGACGAAGAAGGGTATCTCTATTTCGCAGGGCGGCGCGACGAGATGATCAAGACCTCCGGCTATCGCGTCAGCCCCACCGAGATCGAAGAAGCGCTCATCGCCTCCGGGCTCGTGCGCGAGTGCTGCGCCTGCGGGCTGGAAGACGAGCGGCTCGGCCAGATCATCGCCGTGGCGCTGCAGCCGGCGGTCGAACCCTTCGACCTGGAAGCCCTGCGCCGCCATTGCCGCCAGCACCTGCCGCCCTACCAGATGCCGCAGGTCTTCCTCCTGTCCGATCAGCCCCTGCCGCGCAACCCCAACGGCAAGCTCGACCGGCCGGCGATCCGCGAACGGCTCGCCCGCTACGCCAAGACCCAGACGCAAGTATGATCCCGGAACACGCACCGATGCGCGAATTTCCCGTCGATGCGCGCGGTGAGCTCACCGTGGGCGGACTGCCGCTCACCCGGCTCGCCGAGCGCGTCGGCCGCACGCCTTTCTACGCCTACGACCGAAGCCGGGTGTGCGCGCGCGTAGCCCGCGTGCGCGCGGCGATCGGACCCGAAGTGCGCCTGCACTACGCCATCAAGGCCAACCCCTTCCCGCCGCTCGTGGCGCTGCTCGCGCGCGAGACCGACGGTTTCGACGTGGCCTCCGGCGGCGAGATGGCGCTTGCCCTCGACTGCGGCATCGCCCCCGAGCGCATCGCCTTTGCCGGTCCCGGAAAGCGCGACGAAGAGCTGCGCCAGGCGCTGGCCGCGGAGATCACGATCACGCTCGAATCCGAGCGCGAACTGCCGCGCGTGCTCGCCCACGCCGAGTCGCTCGGCATCGCACCGCACCTCGCGCTGCGCCTCAACCCCGATTTCGAGCTCAAGCGCGCCGGCATGAAGATGGGCGGCGGGGCCAAACCCTTCGGCATCGACCTCGAGCGCGCTCCCGCCCTGCTCGAATCCCTCCAGGCTGCCGGCCTCGCCCTCGAGGGGCTGCACCTCTACGCCGGCTCGCAGATCCTCGATGCCGAAACGCTCGTGGCCGTGCAGCGCGCTTCCTTCGATCGCCTCGTGCGCCTTGCCGAACGGCTCCCTGCGCCGCCGCGCTGGCTCAACCTCGGCGGCGGGTTCGGCATCCCCTATTTTCCCGGCGAGCAGCCGCTCGCGCTCGAACCGGTGGGCGAGAACCTGCGCGCGCTCGCCGCCGAGCTGCACCGTCTCCTGCCCGCAACCGAGCTCGTCATCGAACTGGGGCGCTACCTCGTAGGCGAGGCAGGCCTCTACGTCTGCCGCGTGCTCGACAAGAAACGCTCGCGCGACACCACCTTCCTCGTGGTCGACGGCGGCCTGCACCAGCATCTGGCCGCGAGCGGCAACTTCGGCCAGGTGATCCGCAAGAACTACCCCGTGGCGATCGGCAACAAGATGCACCTGCCGGCGAGCGAACGGGTCACCGTGGTCGGGCCGCTGTGCACCCCACTCGACATCCTCGCCCAAGAGGTGCTGCTGCCGCCGGCCGAACCGGGCGATCTCTTCGTGGTCTATCAATCCGGCGCCTACGGCGCGAGCGCGAGCCCGCGCGCCTTCCTCTCCCATCCCGACGTGACCGAAACCCTCGTATGAAACGAACACTTCCCTTTCCGTTGCCCGATGGCGACGACGCGCTCTTTTGCTTGGTGCGCCATGGCGAAACCGACTGGAACCGCGACAAGCGCATCCAGGGGCATCTCGACGTGCCGCTCAACGACACCGGCCGCCGCCAGGCGCTGGCGGTGCGCCGTGCCCTTGCCGGAATCCCTTTTGCCGCGCACTATGCGAGCGACCTCGCGCGCACGCTCGAGACCGCCCGCCTCATCCTCGGCGAAGACGCGCCCCTTCAGCCGCATCCGGGCCTGCGCGAGCGGCACTGCGGCCACTTCCAGGGCCTTCTGCCCGAAGAAGCCGAACGGCTCGATCCCCAAGGCTACGCCCGCTACGCGAGCCGTGATCCCCACTACCGACCGCCCGGCGGTGAAGCGCTTCTCGAAACCTTCACCCGCATCGGCCGCACGCTCGACGAACTCGCCCGCGCCCATCGCGGTGAAGCCGTGCTCCTCGTCACCCACGGCGGCGTGCTCGACGCCGTGCGCCGCCACGTCGAGGGGCTGCCGCTCGAGCGCAAGCGCGACTTCCCCATCCCCAACTGCGGCCTGTCGTGGGTGCGCTGGGGGCAGCAGCGCGCCATCCTCGCCTGGGCCGAGACCTCGCACCTCGAAGCGCCGGCGCGCGACGAGATCGCCGCGATGTGACCCCGCGCCCCGTGCTAGAATTTCCCGTTTCCGAACCCCGACGGAGTCCCCCATGTTCCGCAAAGCCGATGGCCTCGCCCAGGTCGACCCGGAGCTCTTCGCCGCGATCGAAGCCGAAAACCGCCGGCAGGAAGAGCACATCGAACTCATCGCCTCCGAGAACTACGTCTCCTACGCTGTCATGCAGGCGCAGGGCTCGCAGCTCACCAACAAGTACGCGGAGGGTTATCCCGGCAAGCGCTACTACGGCGGCTGCGAACACGTCGACGTCATCGAGCGCCTGGCCATAGAGCGGCTGAAGAAACTCTTCGGCGCGGAAGCCGCCAACGTGCAGCCCCACTCCGGCTCGCAGGCGAACCAGGCGGTGCTCATGGCCTTCGCCAAGCCCGGCGACACCATCATGGGCATGAGCCTGGCGGAGGGCGGACACCTCACGCACGGCATGCCGCTCAACCTCTCCGGCAAATGGTTCAACGTCGTCGCCTACGGGCTCAACGAGCGCGAGGAGATCGACTACGACCGCATGGAGCGGCTGGCGCACGAGCACAAACCCAAGATCATCGTCGCCGGCGCCTCGGCCTATTCGCTTCGCATCGACTGGGAACGTTTCGCCAAGGTCGCCCGCGATGTGGGGGCGATCTTCTGGGTCGACATGGCCCACTACGCCGGCCTCATCGCCGCCGGTTTCTATCCCAATCCCGTACCGCACGCCGATGTCGTCACCTCCACCACGCACAAAACCCTGCGCGGGCCGCGTGGCGGCGTCATCCTCATGAAAGCCGAGCACGAAAAGGCGATCAACTCCGCCATCTTTCCCGGCCTGCAGGGCGGTCCCCTCGTGCACGTCATCGCTGCCAAGGCCGTGGCCTTCAAGGAAGCCATGAGTCCCGAGTTCAAGCGCTATCAGGAACAGGTCGTGCTCAACGCCCAGGTGATGGCGCGCGTGCTCGGCAACGAGCGGGGCCTGCGCATCGTCTCCGGCCGCACCGAATCGCACCTCTTCCTCGTCGACCTGCGTCCCAAGGGCGTCACGGGCAAGGACGCCGAAGCGGCGCTGGGGCGGGCTCACATCACGGTCAACAAGAACGCCATTCCCAACGACCCGGAAAAACCCATGGTCACCTCGGGCATCCGCATCGGCACCCCGGCCATGACCACCCGCGGCTTTGGCGAACTCGAAGCCGAACAGGTCGCGCACCTCATCGCCGACGTGCTCGATGCGCCGAGCGACGAAACCGTGCTCGCCCGCGTGCGGGAACGAGTGGCCGAGCTCTGCCGTCGTTTCCCCGTCTACGAGCATTGATTCCTCGCGATGAAATGCCCTTTCTGTGGTGACGCGGACACGCAGGTGCTCGATACGCGCGAAGGCGACGACGGCAGCGTCGTGCGTCGCCGCCGCCGCTGCGCCAACTGCCAGCGCCGTTTCACCACCTACGAACGGGTCGATCTCAAGCCCCCGGTCGTCGTCAAGCGCGACGGCTCGCGCGAGGACTTCGACCGGGAAAAGCTCACCGCCAGTTTGCGGCTGGCCTTGCGCAAGCGCCCCGTGCCCGCCGAGACGATCGAACGCACCATCGAGCGCATCGAAGCGGAGCTCCTCTCGAGCGGCGCGAGCGAAGTCCCCAGTACCATGATCGGCGAGATGGTGATGGACGCCTTGAAGCGCCTCGACAAAGTCGCCTACGTGCGTTTCGCCTCGGTCTACCTCAATTTCGAGGACGTGGGCAAGTTCGCCGAACTCATCCGCGACGTGCAGGCAAGCGCCCGGCGCAAGCGCAGCGAGAAGCACACCGACGACGATGCCGCCGACCTCGCCCGCTCCTGACGATTCCTACTGGATGCGCCGGGCGTTGCGGCTCGCGCGCAAGGGGCTGGAGACCACCACGCCCAATCCGCGCGTCGGCTGCGTCATCGTCTCCTCCGACGGACGGCTGCTCGGCGAAGGGTGGCACGAGCGCGCCGGCGAACCGCATGCCGAAATCCACGCCCTGCGCCAGGCGGGAGCGGCCGCGCGCGGCGCCACCTGCTACGTGACGCTCGAACCCTGCAGCCATCACGGCCGCACTCCGCCCTGCGCCGACGCGCTCGTCGCCGCCGGCGTGGCCCGCGTCGTCGTCGCCCTGCAGGATCCCAACCCGCGCGTGGCCGGCAAGGGAATCGAACGCCTGCGCCAGGCGGGCATTGCCATCGACGTCGGGCTGTGCGCCGAAGCATCCGCCGAGCTCAACCGGGGGTTTCTCACCCGCATGACCCAGGGCCGGCCCTGGTTCCGTCTGAAGACCGCCGCCACGCTCGACGGACGCACCGCGCTCGCCGACGGGCGCAGCCGCTGGATCACGGGCGAAGCCGCCCGACGCGACGTGCACCGCTGGCGCGCCCGCTCCTGCCTCGTGCTCACCACCATCGCCACCGTGCTCGCCGACGATCCCGAGCTCACGGTGCGCCACGTCCCCTGCCGACGCGCTCCGCGCCGCGCCGTGCTCGACAGCACCTTGCGCCTGCCCGAATCCGCCCGTCTGCTGCACGGCGAGCCGGTGTGGATCTTCACGGTACGGGAAGAAGCGGAAAAACGCGCCCGCCTCGAAGCCCGGGGGCATCGCGTCATCCGCTTGCCGGCCGACGCCGCTGGGCACATCGATCTCGCGGCGCTCGCCCGTTGGCTAGGGGCAAACGAAATCAACGAAGTCCTGATCGAAGCCGGCGCCACGGCGAACGCCGCCTTCCTCACCGCGGGGCTCGTCGATGAATGGCTGCACTACGCCGCCCCTTGCGTGCTCGGGAATCAGGCGCGCGCCCTCTTCGCCCTGCCCGAACCGGGCACACTCGAAGAAGCACCGCGCTTTCGCGTGGAAGAGACGAAACGCCTGGGCGAAGACCTACGCCTGCGCCTGCGCCCCACAGACCGGACATGAGGGGTCGCGCGCCACGTTCAAGCTGCGCCACTGCATCGTCAAGGCATCGAAGAGCACCAGCCTGCCGGAAAGCGCCGCCCCCAGTCCCGCGAGCCACTTGATCGCCTCGGCGGCGAGCGCCGTGCCGATGAGGCCGGTGAGCGGCGCGAACACGCCCATCACGGCGCAGCGCAGCTCCTCGTCCTCGGCCTCTTCGGGAAAAAGGCAGCGGTAGCACGGCCCGCCGCGCCCCGCCCGGTCGAACACGGCGATCTGCCCCGAGAAACGGATCGCCGAGCCGGAAAATAGCGGTTTTCCGGCCGCCACGCAGGCGCGGTTGACGGCGTGGCGCGTGGGGAAGTTGTCGCTGCAATCGAGCACCAGGTCGACCTCCGCCACCGCCTGTGCCAAGCGCTCACCCTCGAGCCGCGTCTGCAGCGGCACCACCTCGACCAGCGGATTGACGCGGGCAAGCGCCGTCTGTGCCGCCAGCACCTTGGGCTGACCAAGGGTGCTTTCGTCGTAGAGCGTCTGGCGCTGCAGGTTGGTAGCATCGACCACGTCATCGTCGGCGAGAAACAGCCGGCCGATACCGGCCGAGGCGAGATACCACGCCGCCGGGCAGCCCAAGCCACCCGCCCCGACGATCAGCACCTTGCCCTGTGCGATGCGCTCCTGCCCTTCGATGCCGATCTCGGGCAGGAGCAGGTGGCGGCTGTAGCGCAGCAGCGCCGCGTCGTCCATCGGACGGGTCAGCGTTTCGCCGCTTTCGGAGCCTGACCGAGGGCAGAGGTCTCGGCCGGCGGCGCAGGCGGAGCCACCCCTTCGCGCAGCCACTTCAAGGCTGCCTGATATTGCCGGTCTTCGGCCGAACCGTACTCGAATTTCGGCGGCATGTCGGGCTCTTCGGCCGGCGCCTCCTCCTTGTCCTCACCGGTCGCCGTCTCGCCGGACCCCGCCCGTTTGACACCTTTGCCGTCGAGTTCGAGGTGCTGCTGCAAGTCGGCCTCGCGCAGGAAGCGCGCCGCCCCTTTCTCGGTTTCTTCGACGACGAAGTCCGGTTCGATCCCCTTGGCTTGAATGGAGCGGCCGCTGGGCGTGTAGTAGAGCGCCGTGGTGAGCTTGAGCGCCGCGCCGTTGTTGAGCGGCAGGATGGTCTGCACCGAGCCCTTGCCGAACGAGCGCGTTCCCATGATCTTGGCCCGGCCATGATCCTGCAAGGCACCCGCCACGATCTCGGAAGCCGACGCGGATCCGCCATTGACCAGCACCACCATCGGCACGGAGCGGTACTCCGGCGGCAGGTCGGCGAGATAGTCGCGCTCGCGGGGTCCGCGCAGATAATCGGACGGGCGCACACGGTATTCACGCTGCGAGTCCGGCAGGCGGCCGGAGGTTTTCACCACCAGGGCGTCGTCGGGCAGGAAGGCGCCGGACACGCCGATCGCCGCATTGAGCAGGCCGCCCGGATCGTTGCGCAGGTCGAGGATCACGCCCTGTAGCGCTCCGTCCTTACGCAGTTTGCGCAGCTGCTCGATGAGCATGGGACCGGTATTTTCCTGGAACTGCGTCACGCGCACGTAGGCGACGTTCCCGTCGCGCTTGCTCTTGACGCTGCGCACGGTGATCACCTCACGCGTGAGCGTGAGTACGATGGGTTTGTCCACCTCTTTGCGCACGATGGTGAGCTTCACCTTGGTGCCGGGTTTACCGCGCATGCGCTTGACCGCATCGCGCAGGCTCATGCCCTTGACCGGCGTCTCGTCGATTTTCACGATCAGATCGCCCGCCTTGATGCCGGCACGAAAGGCCGGGGTATCCTCGATCGGCGAGACGACCTTGACGAAACCGTCTTCCATGCCGACCTCGATGCCCAGGCCGCCGAATTCTCCCTGGGTGCCGACCTGCAGCTCCTGATATTCTTCGGGGTCGAGATAGGCCGAATGCGGATCGAGGCCGCTCACCATGCCGCGAATGGCTTCGGTGATGAGCTTTTGATCCTCCACCGGCTCGACGTAGCCCTTCTTGACTGCGTCGTAGACCTCGGCGAACGCCCGCAGATCCTCGAGCGGCAAGGCGGGCGAGGCGTTGCGCTCGGCCCAGGCCGACAGATTGAGCGTGAGCAGGACGCCGCCCACCACCGCGACCACCAACAAGGAAACCCGACTGATCCAGCGCCGCATTCGCATCACCCCGAGATTGTGTCAGCCGCCGATCCATCGCAGGGGATCGAGCGGCTCGCCATTGTGCCTAATTTCAAAGTATAACCCCGAGCGGCCCATGTTGCCGCTCGTCCCTGTGGTGGCGATCGTCTCTCCGGCCCGCACCCGCTGCTGCGGCTCGCGCAACAGGGAGTCCGCATTGGCATAGACGGTGAGATAGCCGCCCCCGTGATCGAGGATGATCAGATTACCATAACCGCGCAGCCAGTCGGCGTAGGCGACCACGCCGTCGGCCACCGCCCGTACCGGCTGTCCCGCCCCGGCGGCGATGAACACCCCGCGCCACGTCCCTCCTTCGGGGCGGGACGCACCGAAGCGCCCCTGAAGATTGCCCTGCACCGGCCAGCCCAGACGGCCGTGCAGCCCGGAAAGGGGGGTTCCGGCGGCCGATGCATCGGCGAGGCGCCGCGCCGGGCGGGAAGGAGCCTCGTCTTCCGGGGGCTTCGGCGATGGCGGCGATGCCGAAGATTCAGCCGGAGACGCACTGCTCGCCTCGCGCTTGGCCTGTAGCGCCGCGCGCCGCGCCGCTTCGCGCCGCTCACGCTCGCGTCTTGCTTCTTCCTCCCGCCGCAGGCGCTCCTGCCGCGCCTCTTCCTCGCGTCGTGCCCGTTCCTGGGCTTCCAGCCGACGCACCAGCTGCGTGAGCGCCGCGGCATCCGCCTCGATCTCGCGCTTGCGATCTTTCGCCGCCTGGAGCTGTTGCGCCAACTCCTCGCGCAGCTGCCGCCGCTGTTGTGCCAGGGCCTGCCAACGGTCCGCTTCCTGCGCCGCCTCTTCCCTCACCTGCACCAGACGCTCCTGACGGCGCTTGAGCTCCGTGCGCAGCGCCGCCGCGCGGGACTGCTGCTCGCGCAAGGCGGCGATGCGCCGGGCCCGATCGGCGGCGAGAAGCTCCAGATAGTGCGCCCGTCGCCCTGCCTCGGCCGGATCTTCGCTGGAGAAAATCGGATCGAGCGGTCGCTGGCGGCGGTAATACTCCCGCGCCCACGCGGCCACCTCTTCTTGATGCCGGGCGATCGAGCGTTCCAGCTCCGCCAGCGTCGCCTCGTTCTCGGCGATACGCGCCGACAGGGCCTCTTCTTCCGCGCGCAGCCGCTCCAGCTTGCGTGCCGAGGCGTTGGCCGCCCGTTCGGCCTCCTGCAGCTTCGCCTCGGTCTCCCGACGGCGCGACTCGGTCTGGCGCACTTCACGGTCGATGCGCTGCATCTCGCGCTGCAGGTTCTGCAGCTCGGAGCGTTTCTCCCCGAGCCCCTCTCCCTGCGGCGCCCCGGCCGGATGGGCGGGCACGACGGCCGCGGCCAGCAGAATGAACCCTACTGAAACGGCCAGTCTGCGCCCGATCATCGGTGCGCCGTCCGATGCATTCGGTTCACTTTTTCGCGCGCCCTTGCGCCGCCACGGCCGCCTGCTGCGCCTTGATCGTCTCCTCGTCGGCGAGGTAATAGCTCTTGAGCGGCCGGCAGCTCTCGTCCAGCTCATAGACGAGCGGCTGGGCGGTGGGAATGTTGAGCCCGACGATGTCCTGATCCGACACCTCGTCGAGGTATTTGATGAGCGCACGCAGGCTGTTGCCATGCGCCGCGATGAGGATACGCTCCCCGGCGAGAATGCGCGGCACGATCACCGTCTGCCAGTAAGGAACGAAGCGCGCCACCGTATCCTTGAGGCATTCGGTGCGGGGAAACTCGGCCTTGGGCAGATCCCAGTAGCGCGGATCGTCGGCGGTGATGCGCGGATCACCCTCGGGCAACGGCGGCGGAGGAACATCGTAAGAGCGGCGCCACAGCAGCACCTGCTCGTCGCCGTATTTGGCCGCCGTCTCGGCCTTGTCCAGCCCCTGCAGCGCGCCGTAGTGGCGCTCGTTGAGGCGCCAGGAATGCTCCACCGGAAGCCACAGCTGATCGAGCTCTTCGAGCACGAGGTTGAGCGTCTTGTTCGCCCGTTTCAGCACCGAGGTAAACGCCCGATCGAAGGAAAACCCCCGCTCGCGCAGCAGCCGCCCGGCCGCGCGCGCCTCTTCGACGCCTTTCTCCGTGAGATCGACGTCGGTCCAGCCGGTGAAGCGGTTCTCCTTGTTCCAGGTGGATTCGCCATGACGCAACAGCACGATCTTGTACATGATCATCCTCTGATATGATTGGACACCTCGATCGGCGCTCGGGCGACGGCAGCTGCACACCACGATCGAGCCGAGCATTTTATCGCAGCCGCCGCACGTGCGCCGTTCCATCCCGTCGCGAAAGGAGGCAATGTTGCAGGAATTTCTCGTGCAAAACTGGCACTGGGCTTTGCTCGCCGTGGCAAGCGGCCTGTGGTGGATCGTCGAGACGGTGCGCAGTGCCACCGACGACAGCCGCGTCACGCCGACCCAGGCCGTCGTCATGGTCAACCGCGAAGATGCCGTCTTCGTCGACATCCGCAGCGAAGCCGACTACCGTAAGGCGCACCTGCCCAACGCCCTCCACGTCCCCGCCGAGCGCCTCCTGGAAGACCATCGCATCGAGCAGATGCGCTCGCGCCATCTCATTCTCTACTGTGACAGCGGCGCGCGTTCGGCCACCGCCTGCAAGAAGCTGCGCGCCGCGGGTTTCCCCCACGCCTACACGCTCGCCGGCGGCATCGATGCCTGGCGCAAGGCCAATCTGCCGCTCGAGAGCGAATCCTCGAGGAAGAAGAAATGAGCCCATCCCCCAAAGTGCGCATGTACGCCACCCAGGTCTGCCCCTACTGCGTCCGGGCCGAACAACTCCTGCGGCGCAAGGGCGTGACCGAGATCGAAAAGATTCTGATCGACCGCGACCCGGCGCAACGAGACGAAATGATGCGCCTCACCGGTCGGCGCACCGTGCCGCAGATCTTCATCGGCGAGACCCACGTCGGCGGCTGCGACGATCTCTACGAGCTCGAACGCCAGGGCAAGCTCGACGCACTGTTGCAAGGCGCATCCTCTTCCCATTGATCCTTCTTACGGAACCCTGCCATGAGCGACACCAACGGTACGCAAACCTCCGACCAGCCGATCTTCAGCGTGGAAAAACTCTACGTGCGCGACCTCTCGATCGAGGTCCCCAACGCGCCGCAATGCTTTCTCGAGCGCGAGACGCCCAACATCGACGTCCAACTGGCCACCGCTGCCACGCGCCTCGACGAGGGCTTCTTCGACGTCACGCTCACCGTGACCGTCACCGCCAAGATCGGCCAGGACAAAACACTCTTTCTCATCGAAGCGGCGCAGGCCGGCATCTTCCAGATCCGCAACGTGCCGGAAGAGAACCTCGAACCGCTGCTCTTCGTCGCCTGCCCCAATCTGCTCTACCCCTATGCGCGCGAGGCCATCACCTCCTCGTCGCTGCGCGCCGGATTCCAGCCGGTGATCCTCGCGCCGGTCAATTTCGAAGCGCTCTACGCGCAGCAGAAGCGCCAAGCCGAACTCGCCCAGAGCGGCGAGGGCGAAGCGCGCCTGCAGTGAGCCCGGGATGAAACGGCGGGGCGGGGGGCTTCTCGGCACAGGACCCAGCCGGGCGTTTGCCTGGCTGGCCGCCGCGTTGATCTTCGTGGCGCCCGTCCCCACCCATGCCGAAGGGGCGACGTATCGTCACGTCACCGCCCTCACGCCGGCCTATCTCGCACCCGGCGAGCCGGTACCCGTTTTTTCGCTGCTGCCCGGCACGCCGGTGGAATGGATCCAGAACCGGGGAGAATGGGCGCAGATCCGGGACGCCGAAGGCGGGTTGTACTGGGTGCCTGCCGCCAATCTCGACGATCTGCGCACGGTGATCGTCATCGTCGACCGTGCCGAAATCCGCTCGGCACCCGATCCCGCAGCGGCCATCGTCTGCGAGGTCGAGCGCAACGTCGTCCTGGCGCTGCTGGGTACGAGCGACGGCTGGGCCGAAGTCGCCGCCGGCCCGCTGCGAGGCTTCATCCCTCGCAGCGCCGTCTGGGGGCTGTGATGCAGCTCGCCGTGCTCGGTGCCGGAGCCTGGGGCAC
Organism: Tepidiphilus thermophilus; assembly: GCF_001418245.1. Taxonomy (NCBI): domain Bacteria; kingdom Pseudomonadati; phylum Pseudomonadota; class Hydrogenophilia; order Hydrogenophilales; family Hydrogenophilaceae; genus Tepidiphilus; species Tepidiphilus thermophilus. The sequence goes on along the minus strand of NZ_LIPU01000008.1, from coordinate 25,902 downwards.
GGCGCTCGCCATCGCCATGGCGCGCCGCCACCGCGTACGCCTGTGGTGCCGCGATCCAGCGCAGGCCCAGCAGATCACGCACGAACGCTGCAATCGCCGCTATCTGCCGGAAGTTCCGCTGCCCGAGGACGTCGCCGTCACGGCGGATTTCCCCGAGGCGCTCGCCGGGGCGGACCTCGCCCTGATCGTCACGCCGCTCGCGGGGCTCGGAGCCACCGTCGCGGCGCTCGCGCGCGAGCGCCCCAACCTCCCTTTTCTGTGGGCCTGCAAGGGGATCGACCCCGAGCGCCTGGCGCTGCCGCACCGCATCGTCACCGAAGCATGGCCCGAGACCTTGCTGCCGCCCCGGGCAGGCGTGCTCACCGGCCCCAGCTTCGCCCTGGAAGTGGCACGCAACCTCCCCACCGCCCTGGTGCTCGCCGCCGCCGACGCCCACTGGGCCAAGCACTGGGTCGAACAGCTGCACCAGCCCCGGCTGCGCCTCTACGCCCACGACGACGTGGTCGGCGCCGAGGTGGGCGGAGCGCTCAAGAACGTCATCGCCATCGCCGCAGGCGTGGCCGACGGCCTGGGCTGCGGGCTCAACGCCCGCGCCGCCCTGATCACCCGGGGGCTAGCCGAGATCGCGCGGCTTGCCCGGGCGCTCGGCGGGCGCGACGAGACCCTCATGGGACTGGCAGGGATGGGCGATCTCATCCTCACCACGACTGGACAGCTCTCGCGCAACCGCCGCGTGGGGCTCATGCGCGCCACGGGCAAGCCGCTGGCCGAGATCCTCACCGAACTGGGGCACGTCGCCGAGGGCGTGCCCACCACCCGCGCGGCGGTGGCGCTCGCCCGGCGCCACGGCATCGAAATGCCCATCGCCGAAGCCGTCCATCGCCTGCTCTTCGAGCCGGATCTCGCCGCCGAGGCGGTGGTGGAGGCGCTGCTCGCGCGCGACCCGAAGTTCGAGCGCCCCTGAGCGCCCGTTTCATCCCCCGCCGGCAAACCCCTGCTGCCGCCAGGCCTCGTAGACGACGAGCGCGACCGCGTTCGACAGGTTGAGGCTGCGGTTACCCGGCAGCATGGGAATGCGCAACCGCGAAGCCTCGGCGAATCCTTCCGCCACCTCGGACGGCACGCCGCGCGTCTCGGAGCCGAAGACGAAGACGTCTCCCGCTGCGAACGCCACGTCCGCGTAGGGGCGCACGCCTTTGCTCGTCAGCAGGAAACGGCGCCGCGTACCCAGCCAGGCGCGGCACGCCGCCCAATCCTCGTGCACCATCACCTGGGCAAGATCGTGATAATCGAGCCCCGCGCGGCGCAGTCCCTTGTCTTCGAGCACGAATCCCAGCGGCCGCACCAGATGCAGCCGCGCCCCGGTGTTGGCCGCCAGCCGGATCACGTTGCCGGTGTTGGGCGCAATCTCCGGCTGGAAAAGGACGATCTCGAACATTCCCGTCACCCCGTCAGACGAACGGGCGAAGCCGCCCGCGCCAGCACGATTCCCTGGACCGCAGCCGCTCCGGATTCCAGCAAGACCTCCGCCAACGCGTTCAACGTCGCCCCGGTGGTGAGCACGTCGTCAACCACGCCCACCCGGCGCCCGGCAATCGCCCGCGCCCGCTCCACGGCGAAAGCGCCGCGCAGGTTCTCGCGCCGCGCCGAAGCATGCAGACGGGCCTGGTGCGGCGTCTCGCGCCGGCGCTGCACCGCGTCGAGTAGAACCGGCAGGCGCCACGCCGCGCCCAAATCACGGGTGAGCACCGCCGCCTGGTTGAATCCCCGCGAGCGCTGGCGCCGGGGCGCGAGCGGTACCGGCAGCAGGACGTCGATCGCCAGCGGCGGAAGCATCGTCTGCGCCATCGCCAGCGCGAGCGCCCGGCCCAGACGCAGGTCGGCACCGTACTTGAAGCGGTGGATGAGCGCATCGAGCGGCGGCTCATACCAGAATCCCGCCGAAACGGCTTCGAAGCGCGGCGGTTTCAGCGCGCATTGGGCGCAGATTCCTTCGCATTCTGCGGGCGTGAGACGATCGCCGCAGCGCCGGCACGCCTCTTCCTGCCGCCACGGCAGAAATTCGCCACGGCAGGACGCGCACAGACCCCGCACCGTCGCCCCCAGGCCACACAGGCCGCAACGCGAGGGCAGGAAAAAATCGACGAGCGGCGTAAAATCCGGCAGATTCATTTCCCCTCCGACGACATGCCCGACACCTCCACCGCCTTCGGCCCCGACCTCGACCCCGCCCTGATCCGCCGCCGCGCCGAGCGCACGGCCGCGGCCTACCCTTCCAATCGTTTCCTTGCCGAGGAAACGGCCCAGCGCCTGTTCGAGCGCCTCGACTACCTGCGCATCGCGCCGCGGCGCCTGCTCGACGTGGGCGGCGGGCACGACCTGCCGGCGCTACGCGCGCGCTATCCCCAAGCCGAGGCCATCGCCGTCGACTTCGCCCCGGCGCGGCTCGCGCACCTCGCCCCCCCATCCTCCTGGCTTGCCCGGCTCGTGCGCCGCGACCCGGCAAAGACCCTCGTAGCCGATGCCCACGCCCTGCCGCTGGCCACGGGCAGCGTCGACTTCCTCTGGTCCAACCTGCTGCTGCATTGGCTCTCCGAACCGCTCCTCGCTCTCAAAGAATGGCAGCGCGTGCTCGCCGTGGGCGGCACCGTGTTCTTCTCCACCGTTGGCCCCGACACGCTGCGCGAGCTGCGCGAAGCGCTCGGCCCCACCGCGGTGCATTCCTTTCTCGACATGCACGACGTAGGCGACCTGCTCGTGGCCGCCGGCTTTTCCGATCCGGTGATGGACATGCAGATGCTCACCCTGCGCTACCGCGACCCGGCGCGCCTGTGGCAGGATCTGCGCGCGAGTGGCGCGACGAACGCGCGCCGCGACCGCCGCCACACCCTCACCGGCAAGGAGCGCTGGCAGCGGGCACTCGCGGCGCTGGAAGCGCGGCGCGAGGCCGACGGCACGATTCCCATCACCGTCGAGCTCGTCTTTGGACACGCCTGGAAAGAAGCGCCCAAGACGCTGCCCGACGGGCGCGCGGTGATTCGCCTGCACCGCCGCCCCTGAGCGACGCCCGCCTCAGCGCCGCGCGAGCAGCCGCGCCGCCTCGAGCGCGAAATAGGTGAGGATGGCATCGGCCCCGGCGCGCTTGAAGGCAAGCAGCGACTCCATCATCGCCGCCTGCTCGTCGAGCCAGCCGTGGCCGAAAGCCGCCTTGAGCATGGCGTACTCGCCGCTCACCTGATAGGCGAGCGTCGGCACGCCGAAGGTCTCCTTGACCCGCCGGATCACGTCGAGATACGGCATGCCCGGCTTGACCATCACCGCATCGGCCCCCTCGTCGAGATCGAGCGCCACCTCGCGCAGCGCCTCGTCGCTGTTGGCCGGATCCATCTGGTAGGTCGCCTTGCTGCCCTTGCCGAGATTGGCCGCCGAGCCCACGGCATCGCGAAACGGCCCGTAGAAGGCCGAAGCGTATTTCGCCGAATAGGCAAGGATGCGCACGTGGATGAGCCCCTGCTCGTCGAGCGCGCGGCGAATCTCGCCGATGCGCCCGTCCATCATGTCGGAGGGCGCCACCATGTCGGCGCCGGCGTGCGCGTGACACAACGCCTGACGCACGAGGGCGGCCACCGTCTCGTCGTTCATCACGTAGCCGCGCGGATCGTCCGGCGCGATCAACCCATCCTGCCCGTGGCTCGTGTAGGGGTCGAGCGCCACGTCGGTGATCACACCGAGCTGAGGAAAGCGCTGTTTCAGCGCCCGCACCGCCCGCGGCACCAGACCCGCCGGATTCCACGCCTCCTCCGCACCCGGAGTTTTGAGGCTCGGCGGAATCACGGGAAAGAGGGCAAGCGCCGGAATACCCAGCCCGACCGCCTCTTCGGCAAGCGAGAGCAAGCGGTCGATCGACAGGCGCTTCACCCCCGGCATGGAAGGCACCGCCTCCTCGCGGTTTTCGCCATCGAGCACGAACACCGGCAGGATCAGATCGTCTGCCGTGAGCACGTGCTCGCGCATCAAGCGCCGGGAAAACTCGTCGCGCCGCATGCGACGCATCCGCGTCGTGGGAAACCTACCGAAAAACTGCATCATTCGCTCCTTGTCAGCGTTTTCCCAGATCAGAAAGATTTTCTGCGAACACTTCTTCCAGCCGCTGCGCATCGAGCACGCGGTCGAGCCAGGTGTCGATCTCGTCAGCGTTTGCCATGCGCAAACGTGCCTGCACCCATTCGGGCCAGATCCCGCGGGCGCTGCTGGCGCTTGAGCCAGATGGGCGGCGACCACGCTCTTCGGGCAGAAACCCCTCGACGAGGTGGCGCACCACCTTGGGCGAGGAGAAGAGGTGCTTGTAGCTGGCGTCGTGGCGGGCGTTCATGTCGCCGCCTATTGTAGCTGTATCGGGGCATGGCCGTGCGGCTCATTGTAGCGGCGGCGACGCGATCCCGCGGTGCATCGGCGAGCGAGACGAGGGAGACGCGGGGGCGTCAAGATTGAGAGAAAGGGTGTGGAGAAAGATATTCCCCCACCTGCCCGCGTCAGGCCATAACCAACTCGAGTTTACTGACGCGTTCGAGATTCGTGTGCTGGCGAGCGACCCAGAGATCGTGGGCATCTTGCATGGCAAGCCAGCTCTCGGGGCTACGCCCAAGCACTTTCGATAGCCGAAGCGCCATGTCCGGCGTTACCCTGCTTCTGCCCTTGAGGATTCTGCTCAAGGTGGAGGGCGCGACATCGAGCCGACGCGCCAGCTCGCGGGCGCTGATGCCATAGGGCTGCAGATAGACCTCGATGATGAATTCGCCGGGATGAGGGGGGTTATGCATGGTCATCAGTGATAGTCCTCGTAATCCACAACATACGCGTTCCCGTCACGGAACTCGAAGGTCATCCGCCAGTTGCCGCTCACGGTAACCGACCAGCGTCCGTCCAAATCGCCCTTGAGCGGATGCAGACGAAAGCCCGGGATGTCCATGTCGTCGATCGTCTGCGCCGTCTCCAAAGCGACGAGCAACATCCGCAGGCGCTTGGCATGACTGGCCTGGATGCCCGAGGTACTGCCTGTCTCGAAGAATCTGCGCAGGCCTTTGTGGCGGAACGATTTGATCATGGTCCATTTTAGCCTGTTGCGCAACAGGCAACAAATCGATCAGATGCAGGAATCGCCATATCTCGCATCCCAGGCTCGAAGTGATCATTGGAGCACTAACAATGAGGGATGGCTTGGGGCGTCTGAATGCGGCGTTACGCCCGCATGCGACGCATCCGCGTCGTGGGAAACCTACCGAAAAACTGCATCATTCGCTCCTTGTCGGCATTCCCGCGCCGGCGGGAACTTTCGCCCGTGCAAGCCTTCTATGAAAGTAACTCTGCTCCATCTGCCTGCGCCGCCGCAAAGCCTTCCTGTTGAGCGGGACCCCGGCGATACCGCCGGGTTCATGGCCCGAACCTCCCCCTGCGTTCGGGCCATTTTTTTCGCATCTCGGCGTTTTCATGCCGTTTCGGGCAGAACGCCCGCCAACCACCCCTGCACCACCGCCTCGGCCTCCTCCACTCCCAGCTTGCTGAGGGCCGAAAACGCCTGCACCGTCACCTGCCCCTCCCATGCGGCCAAAGCGCGGCGCACCTGGACCACGGTCGCCGCCCGCGCCCCGCGCGAGAGCTTGTCGGCTTTCGAGAGGAGGATATGCACCGGCTTGCCGCTGGGAAGGAACCAGTCGAGCAGCTGCCGGTCGAGCGCCGTGAGCGGATGGCGCACGTCCATGATGTGGATGAGGCCGACGAGCGCCTCGCGCTCGCGCAGATAACGCTCGATCAGCTCCGCCCAACCGCGACGGATCGCCTCGGGCACCTTGGCGTAGCCGAATCCCGGCAGATCCACCAGATAGAGCCCCGCCGGCGTGCGAAAGAGGTTGAGCAACTGCGTCCGCCCCGGCGTCTTCGAGACGTAAGCCAGCCGCGTGTGCCCGACCAAGGCATTGATCGCGCTGGATTTGCCGGCGTTGGAGCGTCCGACGAAGGCGATCTCCGGCCCTTTGGCTGCCGGCAGCCCCGCGGGCTTGGCAATGGAGGTGACGAACTCGGCATGGCGGAAAAGAGGCATGGGAAAGAGGCGACAGGCGGGCCTGCGCAAAACGGGGAGATGCGATAGAATAGCAAAATTTGCACATTCTCACCCATCGCGTCGAGGATTCCCATGATCAAGCGTACCATCGTGCTCACCGCGCTCGCCGCTTCCGGCCTGGTCTACGCCGCCGAACCCGTCGACCCCGCTCACGCGCAGGAAATCGCCACCACCGTGTGCGCCTCCTGCCACGGGCCCGACGGCAACACCCCGCTCATGCCCGAATACCCCAAGCTCGCCGGGCAGCACCCCGAATACCTCTACAAGCAGCTCGTCGACTTCAAAGCCTGGGACGACAAGCCCATCGCCCGCGAAAACGCCACGATGAACGCGATGGTCATGGCGTATTCCAAGGAAGAAATGCTCGGGCTGGCTCAATATTTCGCCCAGCAGAAACAGGTCCCGGCCGAACCCAAGGCCCAGGAAACCCTCGCCCTCGGCCAGAAGATCTGGCACTACGGCATCCCCGACAAGGCGGTGCCCGCCTGCTCCGGCTGCCATGGCAACAACGGCGCGGGCATCCCCATCATGTATCCCCGGCTCGCCGGCCAGACCCCCGACTACGTCGTCGTGCAGCTCAAGGCCTTCCGCGAGCAGCAGCGCGCCAACGATCCCGAGCAGATGATGCGCCAGATCGCCAACAAGCTCACCGACACCGAGATCTCGGCGCTCGCCGACTACGCCGCGAGCCTGCGCTGATGGCCCTGACCCACGCCGACGAATTGAAGCGCCTGGCGGCGGTGGCCGCCGTGGCCGAAGTCCCCGAGGACATCTTCCTCGGGATCGGCACCGGCTCCACCGTGAACTTCTTCATCGACGCCCTGGTGCAAAGTGGCAAGCGCATCCGCGGGGCCGTCTCCAGCTCGGAAGCCAGCACCGAGCGGCTGCGCCGCTACGGCATTCCCGTGCTCGACGCCACCGAGCTCGATACGGTGCCGCTCTACGTCGACGGCGCCGACGAGATCGACCCCGACTTTGCCATGATCAAGGGCGGCGGCGGCGCACTCACCCGCGAAAAGATCGTCGCCGCCATGGCCGAGCGCTTCGTGTGCATCTGCGATGAGCGCAAGCTCGTCGAGCGCCTGGGGCGATTCCCCTTGCCCCTCGAAGTCATCCCCATGGCCGAGCGGCTCGTCTCCCGCCGGCTGCGCGAGTTAGGGGGCGAGCCGCGCCGCCGCCTCGGTTTCGTCACCGACAACGGCAACGCCATCCTCGATGTGCACGGCCTCGTCATCGACGACCCGGATGCGCTCGAGACCGCGCTCAACGACCTCCCCGGCGTGGTCACCAACGGCATCTTCGCCCACCGGCGTGCCGACGTGCTGCTGCTTGGCACCGGCGAGGGCGTGCAGCGGCGCGAACGCGCCGTCACGAAACGGTAACGTCGTCCCACCATAATGTCTGCACCGCCGCGAGGAAAGCCATGAAGACGATAGAAGAACACACGTTCCGCCCTTACGACCGCGAGCTCAACCAGCTGCGCCAGACCGTGCTCGAAATGGGCCGCGCCGTCGAGCGCCAGGTCGAGAAAGCCGTCGAGGGTGTGCGCAAAGGCGATCAGGCGCTCTTTGACGAAGTGCTGCAGACGGAGCGCTCGATCAACGAGGAAGACCGGCGCGTCTTCGAGCAAAGCGTCCAGCTCATCGTGCGCAACGCCCCGGCGGCCGCCGACCTGCGCCTGGTCATGTCCTCGCTGCAGATCAGCAAGGACCTCGAACGCATCGGCGACGAGGCGAAGAAGATCGCCAAGAGCGGCATCCGTCTCTATCAGGCCGCGCCCTCCTTCACCCCTGCAATCGAGCTCGAGCTCATCACGCGCACGACGCTGGCCATGCTGCATGCCTCGCTCGACGCCTATGCCCGGCTCGACGACAGCCAGGCCCAGGAAATCCTCGCCGACGATCGCACGGTGGATGCGATGTTCAAGGGAATCCTGCGCGAGCTCATCACCTACATGATGGAAGACCCGCGCACGATCTCGCATTCGCTGGAGCTCGTCTTCGTCGCCAAGTCGCTCGAACGCGTGGGCGATCATGCCAAGAACGTGATCGAGCAGGTGGTCTATCTCGTCGAGGGGCGCGACATCCGCTACACCCCCGAAGCGAAACCGCAGCCCCCCCAGTGATCGCCTATCGATCCGGCGGCACGTAGCCGGCGATCTCGTCGGCTCCCTCGCCGAAGAAATAGCGCTCCATCTGCTCCTGCAGGTATTTGCGCGCCGACGGCTCCATCAGGTTGAGGCGATTCTCGTTGATGAGCATCGTCTGATAGCGTAGCCACTCCTGCCACGCCTGCTTGGAGACGTTCTCGAAGATGCGCTTGCCCAGCGCTCCCGGCAGCGGCGGCCGCTCCAGCCCCTCGGCCTCCTGCCCCAGTTTCACGCAAAACACGGTCCTTGCCATCGCTACCCCTTTCTCCGTTCAGGTCAATTCTTTCACGAACACTTTCGAGCGGCGCTGATAGTTATAGAGCTCGCGCTTGCGCCGTGGCAGGGCATCGGGCCCCACCTCGCGAAACCCCCGCTCGAGGAACCAGTGCGCCGTGCGCGTGGTGAGCACGTAGAGCCGCTCCAGCCCCATCGCCCGGGCGCGTGCCTCGATGCGGTGCAGCAGCTCTTCCCCGATCCCCGCGCGGCGAAACTCCGGCGCCACCGCCAGGCACGCCAGCTCCGCCGCCCGCTCCTCGCTGAAGGGATAAAGCGCAGCGGAACCCACCACCACGCCGTCGTACTCCACGAGCACGAAACGCTCGATCTCCTTTTCCAGCAGCTCGCGGTCACGGCGCACGAGGGTACCGTCGGCCTCCATCGGCGCGATGAGCGCGATGAGCGCCGGCACGTCCTCGGGCCGCGCGTCGCGGAAGCGGAAGATCGGATCGCGCGTCACCAGCGTTCCCACGCCGGCATGGGTGAAGAATTCGAGCAAGAGGCCGCCGTCGAGATCGCGGTCGATGAGATGCGCCCGCCCCACGCCACGGCGGACCGCCTCGAGCGCATGCGGCAGGTAGAGGTGCAAATCCTCCGTGAGCCCGCTCCCCTCGGCGAGCGCCCGGGCGGCCGCATCCGCCGTCACGGAGGAGACGAGCTTGCCCTGCGCGTCCAATAGCCCCGGCGCATCGCACAGGAAGACGAGTTTCTCCGCGCCGATCGCCACCGCCACCTCGGTGGCGACTTCCTCCATCGTGATGTTGAAGATCTCGCCCGAAGGCGAAGGCGCGAGCGGCGTGATGAGGACGACGTTCTCCTGCTCCAGGTCGGCGACGATCTCCTCGGCGATCACCCGTCGCACCGCCCCCGTGTATTGAAAGTCCACCCCGTCGATCACCCCCAACGGCCGGGCGGTGATGAAATTTCCCCCCGTCACCCGCATGTAGCTGCCCGCCATGGGCGTGTTGGGCAAGCCTTGCGAGAGCTTGGCCTCGATCTCGACGCGGGTGACCATCATCGCCGCCTTGACGCACTCGAGCGCAGCCGCATCGGTCACCCGCATCCCCTTGTGGAACACCGGCGTCAGGCCGCGGCGCGCCATCTCCGCGTCGATCTGCGGCCGGGCACCGTGCACCAGCACCAGGCGAATGCCCAGCGCCGCGAGCAGGTTGCAATCGTAGGCGAGCCGCTGCATGCGCTCGCCCTGCGCCACCTCGCCGTCGAAGGCGATCACGAAGGTCTTGCCGCCAAAGGCGTGGATGTAAGGGGCGGAGTGGCGCATCCAGCCGACGAAAGCCGCAGCCGAACCGTCTTGCAGCGACACGGGCGGAGAAACCTCGGGAATGCGCTCTTCGGGCAGCCCGCTGCGCCCCGCCTGCTGCCTGTGCCCGTCCATTTCCCTACCCCCTTTCACAACGACGCCTCCAGACGCTCGCACAAGGTGTGCAGCACCTTGACCCGCGCATAGTATTTGTTGTTCGCCTCGACCAGCGTCCACGGTGCGATCTCGGTGCTCGTGCGCTCGATCATGTCGCCCACCGCCAATTCGTACTGCGGCCACTTCTCGCGGTTGCGCCAATCCTCCGGCGTGATCTTGTAGCGTTTGAGAGGATCCTTCTCGCGCTCGCGAAAGCGCCGCAATTGCTCCTCGGGATCGATCGCCAGCCAGAATTTCACCACCACGGTCCCGTTTTCGATCAGCTGCTCCTCGAAATCGTTGATCTCGGCATAGGCCCGCATCCAGTCGGCCGGCGCACACAACCCCTCGACCCGCTCGACCAGCACGCGCCCGTACCAGGAACGGTCGAAGATCACCACCCGGCCGTGCCCCGGCATCCTGCGCCAAAATCGCCACAGATAAGGCTGGGCGAGTTCCTCGTCGGTGGGGGCGGCGATCGGAACCACCTGATAGCGCCGCACATCCAGCGCCGCCGTCACACGCCGGATCGCCCCTCCCTTGCCGGCCGCATCCATTCCCTCGAAGACCACGACCAAGCTGCGCTTGGCGAAACGCGCGTCGCGCACCAAGGCATCGAGCCGTCCCTGCAGCTCCTCCAGCCGACGCTCGTACGCCCTCTTTCCCATCGGCTGCTGGAGCGTGAGCGCGCTCACGGCGTTGGGACGCTCTTCGAGATCCGGCACGAGGACGAGGGGCGGCGCGCCCCCCTCCCCGCGCTCGACGGCCTCGAACTTGCGCTGCCAGGCGCCGGCGAGCGTCTCGCCCACGAACACCGCCCGGTAGCGGTCATCGGCCCCGTCGACCAGCACCCAAGGCACCACGCCGGTGCTCGTGTGCCGGATGGCGGCAGCAGCCGTCTGAGCGTATTCGTCGTAGTGTTCGAGATAGCGCCAGTCCGACTCCCGCACCCGCCAGCTCGTACGCTCGTCCTTGGAGAGTTTCTCCAGGCGGCGTTTCAATTCCTTGGCCGAGATGTGGAACCACAGTTTCAGCAGCAGCACGCCCTCGGCCGCCAGCATTTCCTCGAACCGGCGTACCCGCTCGAGCGCCGCTTCGAAGGCGCTGCGCTTGCTGCGCCCGGTCGCCCGATCCTCGATGATGTCGGCGTACCAGTTGTCGAAGAAGACCCCGATGCGCCCGCGGGGCGGCAAGCGGCGCCAGAAACGCCACATGTAGGGCCGCTCTTCCTCCTCGGAACTCGGGCGGTCGATCGCGTGGCTGTCGAGGTGCCGCGGATCGAGCCATGAATTGAGCAGGTTCATCGTCTCGCCCTTGCCCGCCTTGTCGACCCCGTTGATGAGGATCAGCGTGGCGAAGGCGCGCTCCTGCACCAGGCGGTATTCCAGATCGAGCAACTGCAGGCGCACGGCTTCCGAGCGCTGGCGATACGTCTCCTTGTCGAGGCGATGGCCCAATTCCACGTTCTCGAACATCAGCACTCCCCCCACAGGGCCTGCATCATCGCCAAGGCCGCGGCTGCAGCCGTCTCGCTGCGCAGGACCCGCGGCCCCAGGCCGATGCGCTCGATGCCGAGCCGTCCGGCCTCGTCCAGCTCCTCTTCGCTCCAGCCGCCTTCGGGCCCGACGAGCACGGTCACACTGCGCTCGGGCGCCGGCAGACGGGAAAGCGCAACGCCCCCCGGCGCGAGCAGCCAAAGGCAAGCCTCGGGGCGCGCTCCCCGCGCTTCCTCGATCCAGTCCCGCCAGCGTCGCGGCAGCGTCACTTCCGGCACCGCCGTGCGACCGCACTGCTGCGCCGCGGCCACTGCCACCTGTTGCCAATGCGCCTGCTTGCGCGCCCCCCGTTCGAGCGCTCCCCCCGTCTGGGTGCGCGCCGTCAGGAGCGGCACGATGCGCGCCGCCCCCAGTTCCACCGCTTTCTGGATCGCCCAGTCCATGCGCTCGGCCGGCAGCAGCGCCTGCCCCACCGTCACCGAAAACGGCAATTCCCGCGAGACCGGATCGAAGGTTTCGAGCCGCACCCGCGCCGCATCGCCTCCGGCAACCTCCAGCACGCCCCGCCACTCGCCGCCGCGCCCATCGAATACCACCACCTGCTCGCCCGCACGCAGCCGCAGCACGCGCAGGGCATGATGGGCCGCGGCAGGCGGCAGCGGCACCTGCGCGCCAGCCTCGGGCACGAGATCGGGAACGAAGAAACGGGCAACCATGGCGTCGCATTATACGACGCCCCTTGCCCCTCCCCGGAAGCGCGCGCCGCGCAATCTTCGCGGTGCACAAAAAATGCTTGACTCCGCCCGGGAATCGGCTATAATGTGCAAATCGATCGCGGGGTAGAGCAGTCCGGTAGCTCGTCGGGCTCATAACCCGGAGGTCGCAGGTTCAAATCCTGCCCCCGCAACCAATCGAAAGGCCTGCCCCTGCGGCAGGCCTTTTTGTTTTCCCCCCGTATCCTTTTACCGCAACTGGAATGCTCCCACCGTCGCCGTCAAGGATTCGGCGGCGCGCTTCAAGCGCTCCACTTCCTCTCCAACCTGGCTCATCGACTGCTCGTTCGCGTCGGCAAGCGAGGCCACCTGCGTGAGCGTCGCCGCCACCGTCTGGATCGAATCGCTCTGGCGCGAAACTTCCTGGGCGATCGCCACGAACGCCTGCTCCACGCGGTTCGCATCGTCGATGATCTTGGCGATCGCTTCGCCGGTCTGTTCCTCCATCGCCGTTCCCTGACGTACCCGCTCCACGGCGATCTCGATGTTTCGTAGCGCCTGCGCCTTGCTCTGCTGGATGTCGGCGATCATCGAGACGATCTCGTCGGTGGCCGCGGCCGTGCGCTCCGCCAGTTTCCGTACCTCGTCGGCCACCACGGCAAAGCCCCTGCCCGCTTCCCCCGCACGCGCCGCCTCGATCGCCGCGTTCAAGGCAAGAAGGTTCGTCTGCCCCGCGATCTCCTTGATGAGATCGACCACCACGGCGATGCGGTCGGACTGGGCCCCGAGCCGTTCCACGCTGCCGGCCGCCTCCTCGATGGAAGCGGAAACGCCGGCGATTTCGTGGATCGTTCCCCGGATCACCTCCCCGCCGCTGCGCGCGGAATCGCCCGCGTCTTCGGCCAGGCGTCGCGCCGCTTCGGCCTCATTGGCGAGCTCGCGCAGCGCCTCGGCCAAGGCAGACACCGCCGTGAGAACTTCGTGTGTCGCTCCTTTTTGCGCTTGCGCTCGCCCCCTTCCCTCGCCAGCAAGCTCCTTGAGCCGATGGGCGGCAGCGGCCACGGCGTTGGCCTCATCGAGCACGCGCTGCAGGCTCGCCCCCAGATGGGATTGCATGTCGGCCATCGTCTGCAACAAGGGATACCCTCGCCCCTGAAGTGTACGCAAATCGCCCGTACCGACTCGCCGCGCCGTCTCGGCCACCAGGGCGCTCTCCACCGCTTCCCGTTTGAGGTTTTGCGCCATGTACATGATGAGCCCCGCCTCGACCACCACGTAGGCCGCATGCACCGCCACCCGCACCCAGGAGGGGCCTTGCTCGAAGACGTAGACCCCCCAGTTGAGCATCTGCAAATAGTTGAAGAGCACGTGGTGCACCGCGATCACCACGGCCGCCACGAGAACCGGGCGCCAGTCGCGGTAATAAAGAAGAAAGGCCAGCAAGGCGAAAATGTCGAAGTGCGCCTCGATCGCCCCGCCGTATTGCTGGATGAGGAGCGCCGAGAACACCATGAAGGCGGTGGCGATGGTGATCCGCGCCACCAGCGACCCCGGTTGGGCGAACGCGATCCCTGCGGGAACGAGGAGCGAAGGCACCCCCACCAGCAGCGCGATGCCCCAGGTATCGGTGACGGCGGCCGAAGCCAGCGTCACCAGCAGATGGACAGCGAGCGCGCCCAGCATCAGCCGGTCGGCGTGCGTCTGGAATGGCACCAGCGCTTCGTCGGCGCCGGCGGTCAAAGGGGTATCGGACATCGATCGGATCCTTGCGACGGAAGACTCAACGGCGGGCAAAGCAGACGTCGGGAGCCGGAATCGTCCAGGCATGCCACCCCAGCAACGCCGCCGAATAGGCGAACCAGAGGGAGAACACGGCCCAGGCAACGTGGCACCGGCGCCGCTTCGTCCTTTTTTCTACCGCCAAAGGATTCATCCTGCCCTCCCAAGCCATACGCTCATGATAACATGTCATTTCGAACGACAATGATTGAAATTACAGGAAAAATCCGCTCACTTCGGCCGATGGCCCTCATCCGCTGCCCGCCTCCGTCGCCGCCCTCCGCTCACCCGCTCGTGCCCGGCCAGGTCCTTCCAGCTCTGTACCTCGAGAAAGCCCGCATCGAGCAGCAGCCCCCGCACCCGCTGCGCCTGATCCCAACCGTGCTCCAGCAGCAGCCAGCCGCCCTCGGCGAGGTGGCGCGGCGCCTCGGAGACGATCGCCGCGATCGCTTCCAGCCCGGTTTCTCCGGCAACCAGCGCCTGGCGCGGCTCGAAGCGCAGGTCGCCCTCTTCGAGGTGGGGATCGTCCTGGGCGAGATAGGGAGGGTTGGAGACGATGAGGTCGAACGTCTCGCCCGGGCCGATCCGGGAAAACCAGTCGCTCTCCATGAACGACACGCTCGCTTTCAGGCGAGCGGCGTTTCCCATCGCCAGGCCGAGCGCCTCGGGCAAGGCGTCCACCGCCAACACTTCCGCCTGCGGCAGCTCCAGCGCCAGGGTGATGGCCACGCAGCCGCTGCCGGTGCCCAGATCCAGGATGCGCGGCGCATGCCCCGGCGGCAGGGTGAGCGCGAGCGCGATCGCCACCTCCACCAAGGTCTCGGTCTCCGGCCGCGGGATCAAGACCGAAGGCGTGACGCGAATGCGCCGCCCGTAGAATTCCCGCTCCCTGACGAGATAGGCCACCGGCACTCCCGCCGCGCGCCGCTCCACCAAGTCGACGAAGCGCTGCAGCACCTCCGGCGGCAAGGGGCGCTCCGGCCACGCCGTGAGCTTGGTCGAACTCCAGCTGCTGGCGTAGCTCAGCAGGACGCGCGCCTCCAGCGCCCCGATGCGGGCGCGCGCCCAGGCGAGCGCCTCGCCCACCGTCGCCTCGGGCGGCAGGGCCGACGGAGCCGCACTCATGCCTCGCCCTCCGTTTCCAGCTCGCGCAGCCGCTCCTGCTCGTATTCGAGGCGCAGCGGCTCGATGAGGGGATCCAGATCCCCCTCGAGCACGGCATCGAGCTGGTAGAGCGTGAGATTGATGCGATGGTCCGTCACCCTGCCCTGCGGGAAATTGTAGGTACGGATGCGCTCGGAGCGATCGCCGCTGCCCACCAGGCTCTTTCTTGCCGCAGCCACCGCTGCGGCCTGTTCGTCCCGCTGCCGCGCCTCCAGCCGCGCCGCCAGCACCGCCATGGCCTTCGCCTTGTTGCGATGCTGCGAGCGGTCGTCCTGGCATTCGACCACGAGCCCCGTGGGCAGGTGCGTGATGCGCACCGCCGAATCGGTCCGGTTGACGTGCTGCCCGCCCGCGCCGCTCGCGCGGAAGGTATCGATGCGCAGCTCGGCAGGATCGAGCCGCACCACCGCCTCCTCGTCCGGCTCCGGCAGCACCGCCACCGTGCAGGCCGAAGTATGGATGCGCCCCTGGCTCTCGGTGGCCGGCACCCGCTGTACCCGATGCACGCCCGACTCGAACTTGAGCCGGCCATAGACCCCCCGCCCCTCCAGCCGCACGATCACCTCGCGATACCCTCCCAGGTCGGACTCGCTCGCCGAGAGGATCTCGCTGCGCCAGCCCCGGCGCTCGGCGTAGCGCAGATACATGCGCAGCAAGTCCGCCGCGAAGAGCGCCGCCTCCTCGCCGCCCGTCCCGGCGCGGATCTCGAGGAAGGCCGGCCGGTCGTCCTCCGGATCGCGCGGCGTGAGCGCCTCGGTGAGCGCATGCTCGCTCTCGGCCAGCCGCCCGGCCAACCGCGCCTTCTCCTCTTCCGCGAGCGCGCGCAGCTCCGGATCGGCCATGAGGGCCTCGGTGGCAGCCAGCTCCTCTTCCAGCGCCCGATGGCCGCGCCACAGCGCCACCACCGGTTCGAGTTCCGCCCGCTCCTGCCCCAGCCGGCGCAGCTGCTGCGGATCGGAAGCCACCGCCGGATCGAGCAGCGCCCGGTCGAGCTCCTGCAGCCGTTCCTCCATGCGTCGCAAGCGTTCGCGCAGACGTTCCCTCATCCCCGTTCCCCCCGCGGCACCGCCAAAGGCAGGGATTCTTCCTGTGCCGCGTCCTCCTCCCCATCTTTTGCCGGCGGCGTGCCTTCTTCCAGCGCGAAGAGCCGCGGCAGGGCCGCGAGCAGCGCCTCGCGCTCGGGCTCGGCCGCCTCCTGCAAAAAGCGCGTGGGCGCGTGCAGCCACTTGTTCATCAGCCCATGGCTCAGGGCCATGAGCACCGCCTCGGGCGATTCGCCTCCATGCAGGCGGCGCAAGGCCCGCTGCAGCTCCGCCTCGCGCAGCGCATCGGCCCGCTCGCGCAGGCGGCGGATCCACGGCACGATCTCGCGCGAGCGCACCCAGGCCATGAACTCGGCCACCCGCTCCTCGACGATGCGCTCCGCCGCCACCAGCGCCTGCTGCCGCGAGGCAAGCCCCGCCTGCACGATCTGCGCCAGGTCGTCCACCGTATAGAGGAAGACGTCGTCGAGCTCACCCACCTCCGGCTCCACGTCGCGCGGCACGGCCAGATCCACCATCACGAAGGGCCGGCGCCGGCGCTTTTTCAGGGCGCGCTCGACCATCCCCAGGCCGATGAGCGGCAAGGGACTGGCCGTGCTCGAGACGACGGTGTCGAATTCGGGCAAGATCTCGGGCAGGTCTTCGAGCCGCCCCACCCCCGCGCCCAGCGGCTGGGCGATCGCCTCGGCCCGGGCGAGCGTGCGGTTGACCACCATCATCCGCCTGGGCCGGCCGGCGGCGAAGTGCGTCGCGCACAATTCGATCATCTCGCCGGCGCCGACGAAGAGCACCCGCTGCTCCGATACCGGCCCGAAGACGCGCTCGGAGAGCTTGACCGCCGCCGCGGCCATGGAGACCACGTTCGCCCCGATCGCCGTGCCCGAACGCACTTCCTTGGCCACCGCCAAGGTGTGCTGGAAGAGTTTGTGCAGATGCTTGCCAAGGGTGCCCGCCGCCTGCGCCGCCCGCACCGCGTCCTTGAACTGCCCCAGGATCTGCGCCTCGCCCAGCACCATGGAATCCAGGCCGCTCGCCACGCGAAAAACGTGGCGCACCGCCGCCTGGTCGATATAGGTGAAGAGGTGCGGCGCCACTTCCGGCAGCGGCGTGCCCTGACGGGCGGTGAGCCAGGCCACCACCGGCTCCGCCTCGCGCGCCGCCACGTAGAGTTCGGTGCGGTTGCAGGTGGAGAGGATGGCGGCTTCCGACACGCCGGCCACGCCGCCGCACAGCTCCTGCAGGGCCGGCACCACGCGCTGCGGATCGAACGCGAACCGCTCCCGGATCGCGATCGGCGCCGAATGGTGGTTCAGACCCAAGGCATAGAACGGCATGAGCGCGCGAGATGGAGATCCGAAGAAAGGAATCGATTATATCACCCGCCCCGACCCCACCCTTGACGGCGGGCGGCAGGGCACCCACAATGCCGACGAAGCCTCCCCCGCTCCACGGAGAACGCCCGCATGCGCATCCTCATCGCCGAAGACGACGCCGTCATCGCCCAGGGACTGGCCCGCGCGCTCAGGCAATCCGGCTGCGCCATCGACACGGTGATGAACGGCCGCGAGGCCGACGTGGCGCTGCACACCACCCCCTACGACCTCGTCATCCTCGATCTCGGCCTGCCGGGACTGCCCGGCATCGAAGTGCTGCGCCGCCTGCGCGCGCGCAAGAACACCACCCCCGTGCTCATCCTCACCGCCCAGGACGGCATCGAAGACCGCGTGCGCGGGCTCGATGCCGGCGCCGACGACTACCTCACCAAACCCTTCGCGCTCCCCGAGCTGGAAGCCCGCGTGCGGGCGCTCACCCGGCGCTCGCTCGCCGCCCCGCCGGTGGTGGAAGCCGGCAAGCTGCGCTACGACCAGAGCGCCCGGCGCGTCTGGCTCGACGGCACCCCGCTCGAACTCTCCGGCCGGGAACTCGCGCTCCTCGAATACCTCATCACCCGCCCCGGGCGGCTCGTGAGCAAGGAACAGCTCGTCGAACACCTCTGCGGCTGGGGCGAGGAAGTCTCCACCAACGCCATCGAAGTCTACATGCACCGGCTGCGCAAGAAGATCGAAGGAAGCGGCGTACGCATCCAGACGGTGCGCGGCCTCGGCTACAGCCTGGAGCCCAGCGATGCTTCCCTGGCGTAAGCGCACGCCCGACGGCTCGCCCAACTCCGTCTTCGGCGAGATCCTCGACTGGCTCCTCGCCCCGCTGCTCTTTCTCTGGCCCTTCTCCATCATCGTCACGCACCAGGTGGCCGACCGCATTGCCAACCGCTCGTTCGACCACGCCCTGGGCGAACAGGTTCAGATGCTCGCGCGTTTCGTGACGATCGACGGCGACCGCGTCCAGCTCAACCTGCCCGCGCCGGGCCGCATCCTCTTTCGCTCCTCGGCAAGCGACGTCGTCTTCTTCCAGGTCCGCACCGACGAAGGATTCGTCGGCGGCGACGCCGAGATCCCCGCCCCGCCCCGCCCCTGGCTGCCCGACGGCGAAGTGCGCTGGCGAGACGACGTCGTGGCCGGAGAACCGGTACGCGTCGCCGCCCGCATCGACCGCCGCCCTGGCCCCGAGCAGCCGCGCTTCGTCATCGCCCAGGTAGCCGAGACCCTCAACAAGCGCCGCGAGCTCGCCTCCGACGTCGTCACCGGCGTGCTCCTGCCGCAATTCGCCCTGATTCCGCTCTCGGTCGTGCTCGTCTGGTTCGGCCTCACCCGCGGCATCGCCCCGCTCGCCCGCCTGCAGGCGCGCATCCGCCAGCGCCGCCCCACCGACCTCTCGCCCATCGCGCCCGAGAGCGTCCCCGAAGAAGTGCGCCCCCTCATCGTCGCCTTCAACGACATGATGGCCCGTCTCGAAGAAAACCTCCAGGCCCAGCGCCGCTTCATCGCCGACGCCGCCCACCAGATGCGCACCCCCATCACCGGCCTGAAGATGCAGGCCGAGCTCGCCCTGCGCGAGCGCGACCCGCAGGCGCTGCGCCAGGATCTCCAGCGCCTGCACGGCGCCGCCGAACGCGCCGCCCACCTCATCCAGCAGCTCCTCACGCTGGCGCGCGCCGAATCGAGCTCGGAGACGGTACACCGCATCGAACGCCTCGACGTACAGGAACTGCTGCGCGACGTCGCCCTCGAGCTCTACCCCAAGGCCCAGCACAAAGCGCTCGAGCTCGGATTCGACGAAAGCGAAGGGCGGCTGGAAGTCGAGGGCAACCGCCTCATGCTGCAGGAACTCTTCAAGAACCTGGTCGACAACGCCATCCAATACACCCCGCCCGGCGGCAGCGTCACCCTGCGCGCGCTAGCCCGCGGGGATTCGGTCGACGTCGAGATCGAAGACACCGGCATCGGCATCCCCCCCGCCGACCGCCCCCGCGTCTTCGAGCGCTTCTACCGCGTGCTCGACACCGGCGTCGACGGCTCCGGCCTGGGCCTTGCGATCGTGCGCGAGATCGCCGAGATGCACCGCGCCGACGTCAGCCTCGAACCCAACCCCCACGGCCAGGGCACGCTCGCCCGCGTGCGCTTCCCCCTGCCGGCACGAAGCCCCGCCCGGCAGGACGAGCGCCCCCGCGCCAAGGATGATTGACTTTCTCTTTCCCGCCGCTATAATGGCGGTCTTCGGCGGCCAGGTAGCTCAGTCGGTAGAGCAGCGGACTGAAAATCCGCGTGTCGGTGGTTCGATTCCGCCCCTGGCCACCAATATATAAAGGTCAACCGTTCTCGGTTGGCCTTTTTTCTTGCGCGCTCCCGCGCGTTCGCGGGGACTCCTGCGGATTCCTGCGGACTTCCTTCCCCGGCCGTCTCGCCTGCCTCGGGCCCCATTTCGCTCTCTCCGCGCCGTTTTTCTCTCCGGCCCTGCTCCCCGGCGAAAGGTCGAAGTCAACAGGGAGCGCCGACGGCACCATTCAATATCAACAAGTTACGTGCTGACCGTTCAACCGGTTGGATGAGTGCATCGCTCACCCAAACCAGACATAGCCTCAACCCTGCGTGGTCGGGGCGCCCTCGGGAGGTAGCGGAATGACGGTGCGGTACTTTCCGCCGCTGGATTGCGCAGGCGGCTCCTCGGCGCGCTCGACCGCGACCTGATCGAGCCGGTGCTCGATGAGCAGGCACGCGATCCCACTACGCACAGCCTCCCCCACATGCGCTCCGGGTCGGCGCCGGGCGCGGGACGCAGGCGCACGCGCAGACGCATCGGTGCAGTCTGCACGATCTGCGACAGCTCGACGCCAGAGATATGGTCAAGCTCCAACGCCAGCGGAGGGATAAAGACACGCTCGCCGCGTTCTGTCGTAAATGAGAGCACATCGGCGGAGCGGCCCTGCACGCGGATCGCGGGCAGTGGATTGCCGCAGGGACAGGGATCGGGCCGCTGCAGGATGCTGTCCCCGAGGTCGTAGCGCAGGATCGGCTGTACCCGGCTGGCGAGATTACTCAGCAGGACCGTGTGCGACGGCGTGCCCGGTAGAGTCGGCCGGTAGTCGGCGTCGACCGGCTCGAGCACGGCCCAGTCACCGTTAACGTGGCCGGCTGTGGCCGGCTACCGCATCATCCCGCCCCGCCCGCCGTAGTAACCGCGCAGCCGCTCCTTCTGCTCGGGGGTGAGCACCGCGTCCATGCGATTCTGCGCATCGACCTGGATCTGGATCATCTGCCGTCGCAGGTCGCAAATCTTCTTGTATTGGTTGTCGATCGCGGCGGGGTCACGCTTCCCGGAGTAGTAGATTTCGTTGAGCTTGGCTTGCTCGGCATACATCTTCGCCGCCAGGTCCCCCTGCTTCTTGCGGAAGTCCTCCTGGATCTGTGCGATCTCGGCCTGCTGCTGCT
This sequence comes from Tepidiphilus thermophilus, assembly GCF_001418245.1. NCBI lineage: Bacteria > Pseudomonadati > Pseudomonadota > Hydrogenophilia > Hydrogenophilales > Hydrogenophilaceae > Tepidiphilus > Tepidiphilus thermophilus. The sequence goes on along the minus strand of NZ_LIPU01000008.1, from coordinate 4,921 downwards.
CCGTGAGGTCGAGCGCCGGGCCATAGCCGTATCCGCCCATCATTCCGGGGCCCATCATTCCGGGGCCCATCATTCCGGGGCCCATCATTCCGGGGCCCATCATGCCAGGGCCCATCATGCCAGGGCCCATGTAGCGGTCGTCCCAGTCATCCCAATCCCCCCACATCCCGCGGGGACCCATGCCCATCATGCCGGGACCCATCATGCCCGGTCCCATGCCCATCATCCCCGGCCCCATGCCGCACATCGGGCACCATCCGCCCATCATGCCGGGTCCCATGCCGTAGCCGTAGTACGGTTGCTCTTGCTGAGCCGAAGCGCTGGCCACGGTTCCCAAAAGCGCCATCGCGGCAAGCGCGCCAACGAGTTTTTGCTTGGTGTTCATTTGCATCTCCTTTACTGGTGGAAATTGCACAACCCGGTCCTTGGACCGGGGCCTATCCCCCCTTCAAGTCGTCGCGCTTCTGCAAGAACTCGTCGCGATCGATTTCCCCCCGCGCGTATTTTTCTTCAAGGATAGCCAAGGCCCGGTCATCGCCCTGGCGAGCGCCCGTGCCCGTTCGACTTCTGCCGCCCAACAGATACTTGATGGCGGCCAGCACGAGCAGTACCGGCACCAGCCAGAGCAGGATCATCCAGATCCAGCCGAATCCCCATCCCCAGCCCATGCCGCACATCGGGCACCATCCGCCCATCATGCCGGGTCCCATGCCGTAGCCGTAGTACGGTTGCCCTTGCTGAGCCGAAGCGCTGGCCACGGTTCCCAAAAGCGCCATCGCGGCAAGCGCGCCAACGAGTTTTTGCTTGGTGTTCATTTGCATCTCCTTTACTGGTGGAAATTGCACAACCCGGTCCTTGGACCGGGGCCTATCCCCCCTTCAAGTCGTCGCGCTTCTGCAAGAACTCGTCGCGATCGATTTCCCCCCGCGCGTATTTTTCTTCAAGGATAGCCAAGGCCCGGTCATCGCCCTGGCGAGCGCCCGTGCCCGTTCGGCTTCTGCCGCCCAACAGATACTTGATGGCGGCCAGCACGAGCAGTACCGGCACCAGCCAGAGCAGGATCATCCAGATCCAGCCGAATCCCCATCCCCAGCCCATGCCGTAATCCATCATCATCTTCTTAGCCTTTCATTCCCGGGTGCGGCCATGCCGCCGCAAGAAGTCGATAATCTCGGCCGTCGTCGTCTTGTCCGGGACGAACTTTCCCATTGCCGCCTCGTGCCCGCGCATCCGGCCGACCACCGCCGGCCACTCCTGTTCGGTGTGTTGCCGCGGGTCCGGCAGGGCGTGACACTGCGCGCAGATGGTGCCGAACGCCTGACCCGCCCGTGTGTTCAGGTCCGGAAATTCGGCCGCATCGATCGGCTGCTGGGCGTGCTTCTGCAGATAGTCGAGCAGGATGTCCAGTTCCGCGCTGTTCGGAGCCGCCACTCCCATCATTCCGCTCATCATCTGCATGCGCATGTTCATGCGGCCCAGCACTTGCGGCCATTCGGCGGCGGTATGCATGCCCGGGCCGGGCAGGTTGTGGCATTGCGTGCAGTAATATTCCAGGATGCGCGCGCCGGCTGAATGGGGCTCGGGCAGCAGCGCGGGATCGACGCCGGGCGGCAGGGCGCCCCCCATCATCCGCTGCATCATGTTCCTGTGCATGGGGCCCATCATTCCCGGCCCCATCATGCCTTGCGCCAATTTTGTTGCGTCATCCGCTTGGGCGGGGCTAACGGCGAGGGAGGATAGAAGCAACGCGATCGCAATGGCTGTGCCAGCGGTTGCGCTTGAAATGCCTCGACCTGCTTTCATCTCCTTGCTCCTCGTTCGCCGTTGGCTGGAAAGGCGCTTCTGCCTGACAGACCCGGGTTACAGCGCCTGCATCACCCGCTCCAGCCGCTGCCGCACTTCACTTGCCAGTTGGGTGATTTCGGGTTTGTTCACCAGATCCAGCACCGCATTAGGGTCCATGAATTCCACGTGCACCTTGCCCGTATCGTCCTGACGCACGACCACGTTGCACGGCAGAAGCAAGCCGATGGACGGCTCCGCCGTCAGTGCCCGGTGCGCCAGCGGCGGATTGCATGCCCCGAGAATCCGGTATGGCGGCATGTCCTGGTTGAGCTTTTTCTTCATCGCGCCGGCGACGTCGATGTCGGCCAGCACGCCGAAGCCTTCGGCCTGCAGGGCCTGGGTGACGCGCTCGATCGCTTGATCGAAGGTCAGCTCCACCGTCTTGCCGAAACCGTACTTGATATCCATGACAACGCTCCTTGGGTTGGAATTGCTGTTCAGCGGCGCAGCATGCGCAGGCCGTTTCCGATCACCACGAACTCGCTGATCTCGTGCGCCAGCACCGCGATCGGCAGGGTGAAATAGCCGCCCACCGCGCCCGCGATCAGGCCGCCGATCACCACCGCGGACAGGGCGAGGTTCTGCCGGATCACCTGCCAGGTTCGGCGGCTGAAGGAAATCAGATAGGGCAGCCGCGCGAGGTTGTCGCTCATCAGCACCACGTCCGCCGTCTCCAGCGCGACGTCGGTGCCCGCCGCGCCCATGGCGACGCCGACGTGGGCCGCCGCCAGTGCGGGCGCGTCGTTCACGCCATCGCCGACCATCATCACCTTGCCGTAGCGCGCCTCCAGCTCGGCGACCTTGCGCGCCTTGCCCTCCGGGGAAAGCTCGGCGAACACCTCGTCCACACCCACCTGCCTGGCGATCGCTTCCGCCGCCAAGGGATTGTCGCCGGTCAGCATGACCACCCGCTCGATGCCGGCGCGCTTGAGCTCGGCGACGGCCCGGACCGCCTCCGGCCGCAGCGGATCGGCGATGGCGATCAGGCCGTCGAGGGCTCGATCGGTGCCGACCAGCACCACGGTCTTGCCTTCCCGCTGCAAGGCTTCGATGCGGGGCATCGCGGCGGCCACCGGAACGCCCAGCCCCTCGAAGAGCCGTGGGTTTCCTACATAGTGGTCGACGCCTTCGATCCGGCCGCGGGCGCCCGCGCCGGTGAGGGACAGGAAATCTTGGGCCGGGTTGACCGCGATGCCCTCGCTCTTGGCCCGCTCCAGCACGGCCTGCGCCAGGGGGTGCTGCGAGCGCAGTTCGAGGGCGGCGGCCGCGGCCAGTACCTCGCGTTCGCTTTGCCCGTCCAGCGGGATCACATCCGTGACCTGCGGCCGGCCCAGGGTGAGCGTGCCGGTCTTGTCCAGGGCCACCACCCGCACCTTGGCCAGGTTCTCCAGATGCACGCCGCCCTTGATCAACAGGCCGTTGCGGCCGGCGGTGCCGATGGCGGCGACCAGCGTGATGGGGACGGAGATCACCAGGGCGCAAGGGGCGGCGGCGACGATGAACACGGTGGCGCGGGTGAGCCAGTCCTCCCAAGGCAGGCCGAACAGCGGCGGCAAAAGGCCGATGAGGATGCCCACGCCCAGGACGGAGGGGCTGTAGCGCTTGCCGAAGCGCTCGATGAAGCGTTGACTGCGGCCCTTGCTCGCCTGCGCGGCTTCCACCAGATGGATGATGCGCGAGAGGGTGTTGTCGGCGAAGGTCTTGGTGGCGCGCACCGTGAGCGCGCCCTCGCCGTTGAGGGTGGCGGCGAACACCTGGCTGCCCGGCAGTTTCTCGACCGGCACGGATTCGCCGGTCACCGGCGCCTGGTTCACGCTGGAATGACCGTCGACCACCTCGCCGTCAGTGGCGACCGACTCGCCCGGCAGCACGATGAAGACATCGCCCACCCGGATCTGCTCGACCGGGATCCGTATCTCCTCGTCTCCGCGCCGCACGAGCGCGGTCTTCGGGGCCAAGTCCATGAGGGCGCGGATCGCGTGCCGGGCGCGCTCCGCCGTGTAGCCTTCCGCCGCCTCGGAGATCGAGTAGAGAAACACAAGCGTCGCGGCCTCCGCCCACTGCCCCATGACCCCGGCGACGATGGCGGCGGTGGACATGAGGAGCTCAATGCCGATCTCGCGCTCCTTGACCAGTTCCTCCAGCGCCTCGCGGCCGAAATAGTAGCCGCCGACGAGTACGGCGGCGATATAGAGAATTGCCTGGAACCCGGCGGGCAGGCCGAGATAGCCGCCGACGAAGCCGGTGAGCAGCAACAGCCCGGAGCATACGGAGGTGACGACCTTGGCGTTGCGCCAGGGTCGCGGCATGACCACCGGGGCCTCGGCGGCGCAGGCGCAGCCCATCACTCGCCCTCCACCGCCGCAAGCGATGCGGTCTGGATGCCGATACGACAGCGCCCGCCTTCCCGTAAACACATCCGCTCGCGAAAACGGTGCAAGTCCTGGGCAAAGAGCCCGCCGACGTCGGGCAGCGCCCGCAGCATGTCGTAGGCCAATTCCAGGTAAGGCACGCCGCGCACGAGGCGGTGATAGACCCAGCGCCCATCTTTCTCTGCGGACAGCAGCCCAGCCTGACGCAGAATCTTTACATGGCGCGACAGCTTGTACTGGGGCTCAAGCAGGCTGTCCACCAGTTCGCAGAGGCAGGCCTCCTCGCCGGTCTCGGCCAGCAGGCGGACGATACGGATCCTCGTCGGGTCGGCGAGGGCCTGAAAGATTTCGTGTGGTTGTACGTTGATCGTATGCATAGTTGCATGATAACGCATCTATGCGGGTTGTGCAACCTTTTTTCTGTAAATTTCCGTGGTGTTGGTCATGACGCCGGGGTTACGGGTTGAGGTTGAGATAGACCTTGCCGGTCATCCACTCGTCGTCGAGTTCGGCCAGCAGCGCCGAGACCAGGCGCAGGCAGGAATCCATGTTGGGGAAGATGCTGGCCACCCGGGTGCGTCGTCGCAGTTCCCGGTGTCGGGTAGCAGGACAGCATTACTGCCGCCCCGCCCCCTAAGAACCGTACGTGCGAGTTTCCCCGCATACGGCTCAAGCCTCTGCAAAGCCCCTTGTGACAGGAGCCG
>NZ_LIPU01000007.1:0-119167 GCF_001418245.1 Tepidiphilus thermophilus | reverse complement strand
GGGAGAGCGCACCCCCACGGGAGCACATGCCTTCGATGAACTGTGCCAGGCGCTCGACATCGAGCATCGGCTGACCAAACCTCGCCGTCCGCAGACGAACGGCATGGTCGAGCGCTTCAATGGGCGCATCAGCGAGGTACTCGCCACCCATCGCTTCGACAGCCGCGAAGCGCTGGAGGCAACGATTCATCGCTACGTCTGGCTGTACAATCACCACATTCCCCAGAAAGCCCTGGGGCATGTCCCGCCCATCGAGGCCATGAAAAGATGGTACGCAGAAAAACCGGAACTTTTCATAAAAGTGCCACGTAATCGTCCGGGACCTGACACATAATTCTTTCGCTCATGTCCACTCCCTTTGTAAAAATAAAATGTCATGCCAAGGACGATTGCCTCGATTCTCGCCATCGAGTCTGATTCATAAGCCATCAGACAGTGTGCGAACCGGTCAAGAAATTTCGAAGGCAAAAGCCATAATGCTCCAGTTACGCAAGAACGCCCTAACGACTGCGACGCCACCAGGAACCCTTCAAGGCTCACGTCAACGCGACTCGAGCGCTCTCGGGCATCTGCAGCGCCGCACGTCGTGAAGAAACGCCAGAAACTACTACCTCAGCCGGCAAGCGCCTCCAGGATGCGCCGCGTGATTTCCTCCACCGGCCCCAGGCCAGAGACCTTGCGCACCTTGGGCGCGGCGGGATCACCGCTTTCCGCCCACGCCTCGTAATAGGCGATGAGCGGTTTCGTCTGCTCGTGATAGACCGCCAGGCGCTTGCGCACCACTTCTTCGCGGTCGTCGTCGCGCTGCACGAGCGGCTCGCCGGTGACGTCGTCCTTGCCCGGCACCTTGGGTGGGTTGTAGCGCACGTGATAGGTGCGGCCGGACGCCGGATGCACCAGGCGGCCGCTCATGCGATCGATGATCTCCTCGTCGGGCACCTCGATCACCAGCACGTAATCGAGCGGGATGCCGCCTTCCTTGAGCGCCTCGGCCTGCACGATCGTGCGCGGGAAGCCGTCGAACAGGTAGCCCGCCTGGCAGTCGGGCTGCTGCAGACGCTCGCGCACCAGGCCGATGATGATGTCGTCGGAAACCAGTCCGCCTTCGTCCATCACCTTCTTCGCCGCGAGCCCCAGCGGCGTTCCCGCCTTCACCGCGGCGCGCAGCATGTCGCCGGTGGAGATCTGCGGAATACCGAACTTCTCCTTGATGATGGTAGCCTGCGTCCCTTTGCCCGCGCCGGGCGGTCCCAGAAGAATCAAGCGCACGATCCCCTCTCCTTTATGATTGACGACGAAAACGGAAGTAGCCGGTCTTCATGCGGCCCCGGCGAGCATGCGACGTACCCGCTCCAGGTCCTGCGGCGTATCGATGCCGGGCGCCGGGGCCGAGTCGAGCACTTTGATCTGGATGGTGTATCCGTACCACAGAGCGCGCAACTGCTCCAGCATCTCGAACCGCTCCAGTGCGCAAGGCGCGAGCCTGGAGAACGCGCGCAGGAAAACAGCCCGGTAAGCGTACAAACCGACGTGGCGCAAGGCTGGCAGCCCCTCGGGCAGGCGCGCCGGACGCCCGGCGGCGAAAGCGTCCCGCCCCCAGGGCAGCGGCGCCCGGGAAAAATAGAGCGCCCGTCCCGTGGCGTCGCACACCACCTTCACCGCATTCGGGTCGAAGAATTCTTCCACCGAGTCGATGGGATGCGCCAGCGTGGCGATCGCCGCCTCGGGCGTGAGCGCGAGCACCTGGGCCGCTGTGCGGATCGCGTCCGGATCGATCAGCGGCTCGTCGCCCTGCACGTTCACCACGATCGCCTCGTTCTCCCAGCCCAGGCGCTCGACCACCTCGGCGAGCCGGTCGGTGCCGGAGGCGTGGTCGGCGCGCGTGAGGATCGCCCGGCCGCCGGCCTGCTCCACCGCGGCCGCCACTTCCGGTGCGTCGGTCGCTACCCACACTTCGTCGGCGCCGCTCGCCACGGCCCGCTCCCACACCCGCACCACCATCGGTTTGCCGGCGAGATCGACGAGCGGTTTGTTCGGCAGGCGCGTGGACGCGAGCCGCGCCGGGATCACCACGCGAAACCCGCTCACTTGAGCGCCTCGACTTCCTCGGCCGTCATCGGACGCGCCTCGTCGGCGAGCATCACCGGGATGCCGTCGCGGATTGGATAGGCCAGACGATCGACGCGGCAGACGAGCTCCTGCCGCTCACGGTCGTATTTGAGCGGCCCCTTGCACAGCGGGCATACCAGCACGTCCAGCAGACGAGTGTCCATGTATTCGCTCCAGAATGCGCTCGACGAGCGTCTCGTCGAGCCGGGCGCGCACCGTCAGCACCCAATCGTGCGGCCGCGCGTATGCCCGGCATTTTACCGCATCTTTGCTGGTGAAAATCCGCCACTCGCCGGGAGCGCCGAAGTCCAGATCCTCCGCCCGGTACGGGTGGTGATCGGGAAAGGCGTGCGGCACCACCTCGGCGCCCAGGGCGCGCAGCGTGGCGAAGAAGCGCTCCGGTCGGCCGATGCCCGCCACGGCATGCACCCGCCGTCCGGAAAGCGCCGCAAGCGGCAGCCTGCGCGAAGGGTCGTCGAGCGAGACGAGCGCTTCGGGTTCGAGCCGCAGCCCGTGAAGCGGCACCCCGGCCGGCACCAGAGTGCGCACCTGCCGCGGGTCGTGCGCCACCACGGCATCGACCGTGCGCAGGCGCGAGAGCGGCTCGCGCAAGGGCCCGGCCGGCAGCAGCCAGCCGTTGCCCAAAGCGCCCCGATCGAGCACCACGAGCTCGAAGTCGCGCTGGAGCCGCAGATGCTGCAGGCCGTCGTCGGCAACTACCAGACGCACGTCGGGATGGCGCCGCAGCAGCTCGGCCACGGCGGCGCAGCGCGCGCGCCCCACCACCACCGGCACCTGCGCTTCGCGTGCGAGCAGCACCGGCTCGTCGCCATAGCAGGCGGGATCGCCCTCGGCCGGCACTTCCGCCGTTCCCTCGAGGTTACCGCCATAGCCGCGGCTGACGATGCCGCAGCGCACACCTCGCGCCTCGAGCGCGCGGGCGAGCGCCGCGACCACCGGCGTCTTGCCGCTGCCACCCACGTTGAGATTTCCCACCACCAGCACGAACACCGGCGGCCGGCAGCGCCGCAGCCAGCCGCGACGATAGGCGAGCGCGCGCAGCCGCACCGCAAGGCCGAAGAGCCAGGAGCAAGGAAGAAGCCCCAGCGCCACAGCGCCGCGATGCGACCACCACGCCGGCGCCGAGCTCATCGCGATTCGACGCGCTCGACGGAGAAAGTGAGCCTGTCGAAGCCGGCACGCTGGGCCGCGCGCATCACGTCGATCACGCGCTGGTGCGGCGTCTTGGCGTCTGCTTCGATGATGATGGTCGGCTGTGATCCGGAAGGGATCACCGCCCTGAGCGCCGATTCGATGTCCTCCACGCTGCCGAGTCCCACGGCGCGCTCGCCGACGAACACGGCCCCGTCGGCGGTGATCGCCACCACCCATTCCTTGGGCGCGGCGTCGACCGGCGCCGCCGCGTCGGCCTCGGGAAGATCGATCTTGAGCTGCGCCGTCTGGGAAAAGGTGGTCGTCACGCTCAGAAAGATCAGGATCACCAGCACCACGTCGATGAGCGGCACTAGGTTAAGGAACGGCTCCTCGCGCGAACTCTCTGCTTTGTGAAACTTCATGCGCCCACTCCGGCCCGCTCCCCGTGCGCCACTTCCACCAGACGCACTGCCTCCTGCTCCATCTCGATCACCAGGGAATCGACGTAGGCACGGAAATGGCGCCAGAAGATGGTCGCGGGAATGGCGATGATGAGGCCGAGCCCGGTGGTGTTGAGCGCCACCGAGATGCCGTGCGCCAGCTGCTGGGGATTGGCGCCGGCCGCCGACTGCGACGCGAAGATCTCGATCATCCCCACGATGGTGCCGAGCAGGCCCAGCAGCGGCGAGATGGCCGCGATGGTCCCCAGCGCCGTGAGATAGCGTTCGAGCTCGTGCGCCACCACCCGGCCGGCATCCTCGATCGCTTCTTTCATCACCTCGCGCGAGGAACCGTAGTTGCGCAGCCCCGCCGCCAACACGCGGCCCAGGGGAGAATGCCCTTCCAGCCGCTGTGCCAGTTCCAGCGGGGAAGCGCCCCGGCGCAGCTCCTCGAGCACCGAATCGAGCAGCCCCGGCGGATTGATGCGCTTGCGCCGCAGCGTCCAGGCGCGTTCGATGATGATCGCCACCGCCAGGATGGAGGCGAGCAGAAGCGGCCAGATCGGCCAACCAGAAGCCTGTATCACCGACCACACGGAAGAAATTCCTTTCACGGATGCGTTGCGTCCGGCATTATACGCCCGAACACGGGGGCACGCCGCCCCAAGCTTCCCCGCTCTTCCACAAAGTCTGTGGATAACTTTGTGCATGAACGGACAAAAGCAGGCATAACCCCTGCACCCACGCGAGGAAGCTCACTCTGCCACATTTTTCAGCAACAAATTTTTACATTGAAAATCAATCGATTAGGAAAAACAGCCTGTGGATCAAGGTCTTCCGGAGCAAAGTTACCGTGCCGTGACATCCCGTGTCCCGATGGGGATGAAACCCCGGTACAATCGCGCGCATGAAGCCCGATCCCACCCTCTTCGTCCCTCCTGCCGAAACCGTCGGCCAGCTCACGCAGCGCATCAAGGAGTGCCTCGAAACGGGGTTCTCCGAGGTCAACGTCATCGGCGAGATCTCCGGCCTCACCCTCGCCGCCTCGGGGCACTGCTACTTCACGCTCAAGGACGAAACCGCGGCGCTGCGCTGCGTGCTGTGGCGGCGTCAGGCGACGATGTTCGCACGGCTACTCGCCGAGGGACACAGCGTGGAGGCAGCGGGCGAGCTGAGCGTCTATGCCCCTCGAGGCGAGTACCAGCTGGTGGTGCGCGGCCTCAAGCCGGCCGGTGCCGGCCTCCTGTGGCAGCGTTTCCTCGCCGTCAGAGCCAAGCTCGAAGCCGAGGGACTCTTCGCCGCCGAAAGGAAGCGGCCCCTGCCGCGCCGGCCGCGGCGCATCGCCCTCATCACCTCGCCGGCAGGGGACGCCATCCACGACGTGCTGCGCACGCTGCGCCAGCGCGCCCCCCTCGTCGAGATCGTGCTGCTGCCCACGCTGGTGCAAGGCGCGGAAGCGCCGGCGCAAATGGTGGCAGCGCTTGCACTCCTTGGCGAGGCTGCGGCGCGGCTCGGCATCGAAGCGGCACTGCTCGTGCGCGGCGGCGGCAGCCCCGAAGATCTCATGGCCTACAACGACGAGGCGCTTGCCCGCGCGATCGCCGCAAGCCCCGTGCCGATCGTGAGCGGCGTCGGGCACGAAGCCGACGTGAGCATCGCCGATCTGGTGGCCGACGTGCGCGCCCCCACCCCCACCGGCGCAGCGATGCTGCTGAGCCAAGGCTGGACCGAACTGCCGCTCGAACTCGATCTGCTGGCGCGGCGCCTGCAGCGGGCGCTGCGCGAGCGTCTGCTCACCGAAAACCAGCGACTCGACCGCCTGCAGCTGCGCCTCACCCACCCCGCGGCGCGCCTGTCCGAGGCCCGGCGACGGCTCGAAGGGCTGCACGCGCGGCTTACGGCGGCGCAGCGGCGCACGCTCGCCGAATCGCGGCTGCGGCTCGATGCGCTGCACCGGCGCCTTGCCGCCGCCCGGCCCACGCTCGCCGGACACCGCGCCCGGCTCGACGCCTTCGCGCAGCGCTTGCCGCGGGCGGCAGCGCAGGCGATCGAAGCCCAGCATCGGCGCATCGAACGCCTCGCCGATCGACTCGAAGCGCTCGACCCCAAGGCGGTGCTGGAACGCGGTTATGTGCTGGTGAGCGACACCGCCGGGCAGGTGCTCACGAGCACGGGGCAACTCGCCGAAAGGCAAGACATCCGCCTCGAATTCCACGATGGCCGTGCCATGGCCGAGGTTGTCGGGGTGGAAAAGTCCGACTAAAATAGTAAAGGTTTTTCCTCACCCCCTCGCCGGACCGAACGCCGGCCCTTCACGCAAAGGAGAGAGAACATGGAACACAAACTGCCCGAACTGCCCTACCCGAAAAACGCGCTTGCCCCCTACATCTCCGAAGAGACGATGGAGTACCACTACGGCAAGCACCATCAGGCCTACGTCACCAACCTCAACAACCTCATCAAGGGCACGGAATACGAGAACATGGACCTCGAGTCCATCGTCAAGAAAGCCCCGGCCGGCCCGATCTACAACAACGCGGCGCAGACCTGGAACCACACCTTCTTCTGGCACTGCATGAAGCCCAACGGCGGCGGTGAGCCCAAAGGAGCCCTGCTCGATGCCATCAAGGCCAAATGGGGCAGCTTCGACGAATTCAAGAAAGTCTTCCACACCAGCGCCGTGGGCAACTTCGGCTCCGGCTGGACGTGGCTGGTGAAGAAAGCCGATGGTTCGGTCGACGTGGTCAACATGGGCGCGGCCGGCACGCCGCTCACCACGGGTGATACGCCGCTGCTGTGCATCGACGTGTGGGAGCACGCCTACTACATCGACTACCGCAACCGCCGCGCCGACTTCGTCACCGCCTTCCTCGAACACCTGGTCAACTGGGAGTTCGCGGAGCGCAATTACGCCGCCTGACGCCCTGAACCCAGCGGCGCCCCAGCGCGACGAGCCTTCCCTCCTGCATGAGGACGAACGGCTCGTCGCCGTTTTCAAGCCCTCCGGCTGGCTGGTCCATCCCACCGAGCTCGACGCGCGCGAATCCCGCATCCTGATGCGCTGGCTGCGCGGTCGCCTCGGCCGGCATGTCTTCCCCGTCCATCGCCTCGACAAACCGACCTCCGGGCCGGTGCTCTTCGCGCTCGACGCAGCCGCTGCCGCCGCCCTGGCCGCCGACTTCGCCGGCCGGCGCGTGGCGAAGCGCTACCTCGCCGTGGTGCGGGGGCATCCGCCCGAAACCCTGACGATCGATCGGCCGCTGTCGCGCATCGCCCGCACCGTGCCGGGGCCGCGCGACGCGGAGAAAGCGGCGTGCACCGAGCTACGGCGCCTGGCGACGATCGAACTGCCCTGGCCCAACGACCGTCATCCCACCAGCCGCTACGCGCTCGTGGCCTGCTATCCGGACGGCGGACGCCAGCACCAGATCCGCCGCCATCTGCGCCATGCCGGCTACCCCCTCATCGGCGACACCACCTACGGTCACGGTTTACACAACCGCCTGTGGCGCGAGCACCTGGGCGTGTCGCGCCTGCTGCTCACCTGCTGCGATCTGGCGGTGCGCTACCCCGACAGCGGTGCACTGCTCGCGCTGCACGCGCTCGATGCGACCTTCGCCACGCTCGCCCGCCGGCTCGGCTGGGAAGAGGCGCTTTCCTTCGTCGAGGCGCCGCACGAAGATGATATGCTAAGGGCGAAGATCGCCGCCCTGGCGGCCCCTCTGGCAAGCTCCTGCGACGACGCCCTGGAAGACGACACATGACGACCCGAACCGTGCTGCATCAGCTCCTCGAACTCGGCCAACAGATCTGGCTCGACCACCTCTCGCGCGACCTCCTCGAGGGCGGACGGCTCGCCCAGCTGTTGGAAATCGGCGTGAGCGGCATTACGACCAATCCGTCCATCTTCGAAAACGCCATCGCCAAAAGCCCCCTCTATCGGGAAGACGTCGAAGCCTTGCGCCGCACGTCCCTGCCGCCGCCGGAACGGCTCGAGCGACTCACCTTCGCCGACGTGCGCCGCGCCTGCGACCTGCTCCTTCCGCTGTGGGAAGCCTCGGGCGGGGAGCGCGGCTACGTGAGCCTGGAAGTGGACCCGGCGCTCGCGCACGATGCCGCCGGCACGATCGCCGCCGCCCGGCGGGTGCATGCCGCGATCGAACGCCCCAATCTGCTCGTCAAGATTCCCGGCACCGCCGCCGGCGCCGAAGCGCTCGAAGCGCTCGTCGCCGAGGGGATCAACGTCAACGTGACGCTGCTCTTCTCGCGCACGCAGTACCGGCGCGTCGTCGAGGCCTATCGGCGTGGTCTCGAGCAACGTCAAGCCGCCGGCCGGCCGCTCGCACCCATGTTCGGCGTGGCGAGCCTCTTCCTCTCCCGGCTCGACACGGCCGTCGATGCGCTCCTTGCCGAGCGCGCGCCCGAACGCCCCGACTGGCAGGGCAAGACCGCGGTGGCCTTCGCCAAGCTCGCCTATCGGGACTTTCTGCAACATTTCGGCGAGCGCGCTTTCGGCTCCTTGCGCCGCGCAGGGGCCCGGGCGCAGCGGCCGCTGTGGGCGAGCACCAGTACCAAGAACCCCGCTTATCCGGATCTGCTTTACGTGGAACCGCTGGTGGGGCCGGAGACGGTCAATACCTTGCCCGAGGCGACGCTCACGGCGCTCCTCGATCACGGCCAGGCGCGCGGCGCGACGATCGTGGAAGACGTCGAAGCCGCCCAGGCACACTGGGAGCGATGCGCTCGGATCGACATCGACCTCGAGGCGATCGGAGAGACGCTGCAGCAGCAGGGCCTGGCCCAGTTCGAGGCGGCGCAGCAACGGCTCCTCACGCTCCTTGCCTGAAACGACGGCGGCGGGACCCGCCCGCCGCCTTTACCTCCACTTACAGCGCACCCTTTGCCTCAAGCAGGAGCGACGGCTTTCTTCGCATCGAGCGACGCCTTGCTCACCCCTTTGGTGCCCGTACCGGTCTCGAAGAGCTCCTTCATGTCGAGGATCAGCACGATCTGGCCGTTCGAGAGGATGGTCACCCCGGCCACGCCTTTGGGGCGGAAATCCTCCAGCGACTTGATCACCGCGTCCTCACGGCCAGCGAAGGTGTCGATGCCGAGGATGAAGGAGAATTCGGCCATCTGCATGAGCACCCCATAGGCCGGGGTACGCTCCAGCCTCCAGTTGAGGAGGTTGGCCAGCGGCAGGATGGGCAGTACTTCGCCGCGCACGAAGAGCGTCGCCCGCCCGCCGACCTCGCGCACTTCGTCGAGGTGGATCGGCAGGATCTCGCGCACCATGGAGAGCGGCACGGCGAAAGGCTGCTCGCCCAGGCGCACCAGCAACACCGGCAGGATCGCCAAGGTGAGCGGCAGGTTGATGATGAAGGTGGTGCCGCGCCCGACTTCGGAGCGCACGTCGATGGTGCCGTTGAGCTTGGTGATGTTGGTGCGCACCACGTCAGTGCCCACCCCTCGGCCGGAGACGTCGGAGACGCGGTCGGCCATGGAAAAGCCGGGCAGGAAGATGAGGTTCAGGCTCTGACGCTCGTCGAGGCTGTTGGCCTCTTCCGGCGTGATGAGCCCTTTCTCCACCGCCTTGGCACGGATCTTCTCGGGGTCCATACCACGGCCGTCGTCGGCGACGATGATGACGATGTGATCCCCCTCCTGCTTGGCGGCCAGCGTCACCGTCCCCTGAGGCGGCTTGCCCACGGCAATGCGCTCATCGGGCATCTCGATGCCGTGATCGACTGCGTTGCGGATGAGGTGGATGAGCGGATCGGAGAGATCCTCGATCATGGTCTTGTCGATCTCGGTCTCTTCCCCCTGGACGACGAGCTCGACTTCCTTGCCCAACTGCCGTGCCAGGTCGCGCGCGATGCGGGGATATTTCTGGAAGAGGCGCCCGATGGGCTGCATGCGCGTCTTCATGACGGCGTTTTGCAGGTCGGAGACGAGCAAATCGAGCTGATTGACCGCTACGTCGAGCGCATGCAGCGTATCCGGGTCGGTCTTGCCGGAAAGGATGTCGCTTCTGAGCGCCGTGAGGCGGTTTTTGGTGAGGCCGATCTCGCCGGCGAGATTGAGCACTTGATCGAGCCGGGCGGTGTCGACCCGGATGGCGGTTTCGCGCTGCACCGTCTCCTTGCGCGCAAGCGGCGCCATCGGACGCCGGGCTGCGGCCACGGGCACGCCAGCCCGTCCCCCCTCTTCGTCCGGCTTCCCTTTGGTCTCGTTGCTGGGCGGAGCAGTCGATCCCCCGGAACCCGACGGTGCCTTTGCAGAGGCTGCGCCCGCGCCGGTTACGGCGGCGTGCAGCGCGTCCCAGTCCGGTTCGGCCGCGTTCGGCTGCTGCGCGTTGGTTTGGGGTTGGGTCGCAGCCGTTGCGGCAGCCTCGGCGCCTTGTTCCAGCTTGCCGGCGATGGCGAGCCGCAGGCGTTCGAGCAGCTGTGGATCGGCCGGCGGCGGCTGGATGCTGCGTTCGAGATAGCCGAACATCTCGCGTACCGCCGCGGTGGCTTCCAGGATCACGTCCATCAGCGCCGGGCTCAGATGCAGCTCGCCGTTGCGCAGCTTGTCGAAGAGGTTTTCGGTGAGATGGCACAGGGTGACGAGCTCCTGTGCCCCCAAGAAACCCGCTCCTCCCTTGATGGTGTGGAATCCACGGAAGATCTCGTTCAAGAGCGCGCGATTTTCGGGGTTGCGCTCGAGTTCGACGAGCTTGTTGTCGACTCCCGAGAGTAGATCCTCGGCCTCGACGAGAAAATCCTGCAACAGGTCCTGCATTCCGGCAAAGTCGCTCACGGCCGTTCTCCCTTCGTGCGCCCGGTGCGTTCAGAACCCCAGGCTCTTCAGCAAATCGTCCACCTCTTCCTGCGAGGTGATGACCCCTTCCTTGCGCGTATCGATCACCGGCCCGTTCATCAGCGAAACTTCGACCGCCTTCTTCGGCCGCGCCTCCTCCGGAATCGCCTCGATGAGGATCTGCAGCAGCTCCGTCTCGATGCGGCTGACGATCTCGATCACTTTCTTTATCACCTGGCCGGTGAGATCCTGGAAATCCTGCGCCATCATGATTTCCATAAGCTGCTGCGTGGTCGCGCGCGAGGTGTCGGCCACGTCGGCGAGGAAAGCCCGGGTGTCGTGGGCGAGCTCGCGGAATTCCTGCGGCGAGAGGCGGTTGGCGAAGAGATCGTCCCAACGCTTCTTGAGCGCCTCGGCTTTCTCGGCAAGCGACTTCTGCAGGGGAATCGCGATGTCGGTGGCGTTGAGCACGCGCGAGGCGGCCTGCTCGGTCATCTGGGCAATGTAGTGCAGGCGCTGGCGCGCATCGGGCACGGCTTGGGCCGCTTCGGCGATGACCGTCTCGCAGCCCAGCTCCTTGAGCGCCTCGTGCAGCTGGCGCGCCACCTTGCCGAGGCGCTGAACGAGTTCGTCGTGCGGAACCTGACAGGGCGCCGGCGCTGGAGCAGCTGGTGACTCCTGCCTCGCACCTTCTTCAGCGGCGCTGAACTGCTGGGCCACGGCGTCGAAGAGCGCCTGCAGCTCGTCGCTGTCTCCTTGCGCCGGCGGCTCTTCGGGCTCCGACACGCTGCCCGCCGAACCGACGATGCTGTCGAAGAGCGCCTGCAGCTCGTCGTTGTCGCCGCTCGGGTCGGTTTGGCGTTCCGCGGAACGCTCATCAGGCGTTTTCTTGCTCATTGCGCCGATCCTCCGGCCGGTTTCTTACCCATCTTCTCGAAAATGCGGTCGATTTTCTCGGCCAGCACCGCCGCGGTGAAGGGCTTGACGATGTAGCCCGAAGCCCCGGCCTGGGCCGCGGCGATGATGTTCTCTTTCTTCGCCTCGGCGGTGACCATGAGCACCGGCAGGTGCTTGAGCTTGTCGCTGCTGCGGATCTTGCGCAGCAGCGTCAGCCCGTCCATGTTCGGCATGTTCCAGTCGGTGATGACGAAATCGTAGGGCTGCGACTCGAGCTTGTGCAGCGCCGCCACGCCGTCCTCGGCCTCGTCGACGTTGGTGTAGCCCAGCTCCTTCAAGAGGTTGCGCAAGATACGACGCATCGTCGAGAAATCATCCACGACCAGGAAGCGCGTCTTGTCGTCCGCCATCGAGCATTCTCCATCGTTGTTGATCAGCGCATCAGCAGCGGCCGCAAAGTCTCGGCCAGCATCTGCGCGTCGAATTTTTCCACATATCCATCGACCCCGACCCGCTCGCCCATCGTACGATTGGCTTGAGAAGTGAGCGAGGAATACATGATCACGGGAATGCCGTCGAAGCGGGGATCGGCCTTGATGTTCTTGGTGAGCACGTAGCCATCCATCTCGGGCATCTCGGCGTCGGTGAGGATCACGTCGAGCTGATCGCGCAAGGTCGTTCCCGTCTGCTCGGCGAAATTGGCCATGCTCTGCAGCCGCTCCCAGGCTTCCATGCCGTTGTTGGCGTGCGTGTGCTTGACGCCGAGCTTGTCGAGCACCTCGGCGATCTTCTTGCGCGCCACGCTCGAATCATCGACGAAAAACACGTGCCGACGATGACCGTCGGGAATCGGCAAGATGACGCCCACCACCGCCTCGCCGAAGGTCTTGGCCAGTACCGCCTCGACGTCGATGATCGACACCAGGCGTCCGTCGGGCAGCTCGGTGATGGAAGTGATCATGCCATGTACCTGCGAGGAGACGTTCTCCGGCTCGCGCACCTTGGACCATTCCACCCGGATGATGCGATCGACTGCATCGACCAGGAATCCCAGCGTTTTGCGGCAGTATTCGGCCACCATCATCGCCGGTGCGATGCGATCGTCCATGGGAGCGAGCTCCATCACCTTGGCGAGCGACACCACCGGGATCACGTTGCCGCGCAGGCTCACCAGCCCTTCCACGCCGGGCGGCACGTTCGGGGCGCGCGTGATGAAAGGCGTGGCCATCACCTCGCGCACCTTGAAGACATTGATGCCGAAGGTCTCGGACGTCCCGAGAGAAAAGAGCAGGATCTCGAAGCGGTTCGAGCCGGCGAGCCCCGCGCGCGCCTCGATCTCTTCGAAGCGCTCTGACGCCTTCTCGGCATCGGGGTCGACCAGTTCCGGTTCGATCACCATGGGTTCGGACGGATTGGCCATTTCAGCCCTCCTTGGCGGTTTCCTGACGTTTGGCGAACAGGCGCTGCAGCGTCTCGGCGAGTTCGCGCGGATGGAATTTGGGGACGTATTCGTCGACGCCCACCGATTTGCCCAGATACTGGTTCTGCATACCCGAGAGAGAAGAATGCATCAACACCGGCACGCCGGTGAAGCGCCGGTCGGATTTGATCTTCTTCGTGAGGATGAACCCATCCATCTCGGGCATCTCGATATCGGTGATCACGGCGCTGACGAAGTCGGTGATGGGACGACCGGTGATCTTGGCGCGCTCGGCGGCTTTTTCCAGATTCTCCCAGGCGATGCGGCCGTTGACCGCCCCCACGTAGCGTACCCCCATCTTTTGCAGGGTGCGCTCGATCTGCTCGCGCGCCACCGCCGAGTCGTCGGCGAAATACACGGTGTATCTGTCGCCATCCGGAAGCGGCTCGATGCCGGCGTACAGATCTTCGGCCTCGTCGTACTTGGTGATGTCGGAGAGCACCTTTTCCACGTCGAGCAGCATCACGAGGCGCCCATCGGGAAGCTCCGTGACCGCAGTCACCAAGCCGCCCGTTTTGGCCGTGAGCATCTCGGGCGGCACGCGGATCTGCGACCAGTCGAGCCGCAGGATGGTATCGACCGACTCGACGAGGAAGCCCTGCACCTTGCCGTTGTATTCGGTGATGATCATGATGTTGCGCTCGCTGCCGGGCTCCACCCCGACGTATTCGCCCAGGTCGACCACCGGCACGAGCACTCCGCGCAGGCTCACCACCCCTTTGACCGCCGCAGGCATGTCGGGCGCGGCGGTGATGGGCGGGGTCTTCATCACCTCGCGCACCTTGAAGACGTTGATGCCGTAGGTCTCGCGCCGCTTGGTGACCTTGCTCACGCCGAGCGTGAAGAGCAGGATCTCGAGCTTGTTGGTGCCGGCGAGCTTGGTGCGCTCGTCGATGCGTTTGAGTAGGTCGGACATCGCGCCACTCCGATTCGATCTTGGTACCGTATGTTACGGCAGCTCAGGGTTCAAACTTTAGCCGAATTACGGCATTTTTTTCCATCTATTTTTCCTCAAGTCCCGCGCCGACTTTGCCGTAATATATGTCATGACCAAAACGAACGAGGAGCGCCCCATGTTGTTCGGCCACAAAGAGCGCCTGCGCGCGCTCGAAACCCGCGCCAACGCCCTGGAAGAAGAGATCCGGCGCAAGGAGAGCGAACTCTCCGCCCTGCGCCGCCAGCTCGAAGAAGCCCAGGCCGAAGCCGATCGCTGCCGCTGGGAGAGCGACGCCATGCGCCGTGTGAGCGAGGAATTCAAGGCGTTTCACACCTCGCTTGTCCAGGTGCAGGGTAGTGTCGGCACCTTGGCGCAGCGCAGCGACGAAGACCGGGAAACCGCCGAGCAGGCCTTCGAACGTGCCGAACGCGGTCGCGAAGCGGCCGAGGCGATTGCCAAGAGTCTACGCCAACTCGCCGAGCGCTCGCAGAATGCGGCGCAGAAAGTCGGGGCGCTCGATGCGCGGGCACAGGAGATCACCGGCATCGTCAACCTCATCCGCGAGATCGCCGATCAGACGAATCTCCTGGCGCTCAACGCCGCGATCGAGGCGGCGCGCGCGGGAGAGCAAGGGCGCGGTTTCGCCGTGGTGGCCGACGAAGTGCGCAAACTTGCTGAACGCACCTCGGTGGCTACCGCCGACATCTCGCGCCTCGTCGAGCAGATTCGCAACGACAGCGGCTCGAGCCGCGAGGCCATGACCGAACTCGCCGCCGAATCGAGCCGCCTCAGCACGGAAGGAGAACAGGCGGCGCAGGAAGTCGAGGCTCTCGAAGGTCTGGTCGAACACATCGAACAGTCCGCGGGGTTGGCGGCGTTGCGCAGCTTCTGCGAACTCGCAAAAATCGATCACATTCTCTACAAATTCAGCGTCTATCAAGTGGTGCTCGGCGTGAGCGACAAGGCCGCGGCGGAATTCGCCAATCACCAGAACTGCCGCCTCGGGCGCTGGTACTACGAGGGGCGCGGCAAGGAGTGCTTCAGCGGCTTTCCCGGTTACCGCGAACTCGAGCGACCGCACCGGACGGTGCACGAGGCCGCCCAAGAAGCGTTCGAAGCGCTGGCAAAAAAAGACATCGATCACCTCGTCGAAGCCATCCACCGCATGGAGGTAGCGAGCCTCGAAGTCATGCGGGGGCTCGATCGGCTGGTCGAGGGCGCGGAAAAGGATGCCGAACTGCTCGGTTGCGTCAAAGAAGGGGAAACCGCCAAAGCCCCCTACGCCGCCAAACTCACGACCGGCCCGAAAGCCGCCGCTGTGACACCGCCCGCACGATCGCCGGCCCGATCTCGGTAAGCGGCAGTACCTCGCAGGCGGCGCCCAGGCGCACCGCCTCGCCGGGCATGCCCCAGATGACGGCGCTCGCCTCGTCCTGAGCGATGGTGTGGGCGCCGGCCTCTTTCAAGGCAAGCAGCCCCTGCGCCCCGTCGCGCCCCATGCCGGTGAGGAGCACCGCCACCGCCGCCGGCCCCAGCACCTCGGCCGCACTGAAAAAGAGCACGTCCACCGAGGGTCGATGACGGTTGACGGGCTCGGAGCGGTCCAGCCGCAGCACGTAGCCATTTCCCTGGCGTTCGAGGCGAAGGTGCGAGTGTCCCGGCGCCACCCAGGCCCGGCCGCGCACCAGGATCTCGCCGTCTCGCGCTTCGCTCACGCGCAAGGCGCACACCTGGTCCAGCCGCTTGGCGAACGAGGTGGTGAAATGCTCCGGCATGTGCTGCACGATGAGCACTGGCGGAGCGTCGGCCGGCAGGGCTTGCAGCACCGTCTTGATCGCCTCGGTGCCGCCGGTGGAGGCGCCGATGAGGATCACCGGTTCGCCGGGGTGCACAGGCTCTTCGCGCTCCCTGCACGAGGCCGCCTCCGCCCCGGCGGCCCCCGGGAGGAAAGATCTGCCGGCACGAGCGGGAGAAGGCACCCAGGATTCGCCGCACGGCGTGGCCTGCGGCGGTGCAGAAGACCGATGCTCCCCCCCTGCCGCCGCCTCCCCGTCGGCCTTGCGACGATAGATCGTGCGTCCCAGCGGCTCGAACGCCTCGCTCGCATAGAGGAGGTTCTCCGAATGCCCCAGATAGAGGTAGCCGCCCGGGCGCAAGAGGGGAGCGAAGCGCTCGAGGATCATGCGCTGGGTATGGCGATCGAAGTAGATCAGCACGTTGCGGCAGAAGATCGCCTCGAACGGCCCTTGCACCGGCCAAGGGGTTTCGACGAAATTGAGCCGGGCAAAGCGCACGAGGGCGCGCAGTTCGGCGCGGATCTGCCAGCGGCCATCGGCGAGCGGTTCGAAATAGCGGTCGCGTAGGCGAGGATCGATCGCCTCGAGCCGCTCGGCGGCATAGATGCCGCGGCGGCCCTCTTCCAGCACCTGCGTGTCGAGGTCGGTGGCGAGGATCTCGACGGGGGGATCGAGCCGCCCCCACA
The DNA here is from genome assembly GCF_001418245.1 of Tepidiphilus thermophilus. Lineage (NCBI taxonomy): Bacteria > Pseudomonadati > Pseudomonadota > Hydrogenophilia > Hydrogenophilales > Hydrogenophilaceae > Tepidiphilus > Tepidiphilus thermophilus. The sequence goes on along the minus strand of NZ_LIPU01000007.1, from coordinate 102,866 downwards.
CTTCGCAGGCCGTCATGGCGATGGAATAGGCTTCTTCGCCGCTCGCGCATCCGGCCGACCACAGGCGAGCCCCTGGGCGCTGCCCGAGCCAGGTGCGCAAGTGCTCGAAGTGGTGCGGCTCGCGGAAGAAATAGGTCAGATTGGTGGTGAGCGCATTGATGAAGGCTTCGAGTTCGCGCTCGTCGCTGCGCACCCGCGCCAGGTAGTCGGCGAAGCGCTTGAGCCCCAGCGCGCGCAGGCGGCGCGACAGGCGAACGTAGACCATGTCGCGCTTGGCCTGCGAGAGCGCGATGCCGGCTCGTTCGGCCACCAACGCCCGGATGGCGGCGAAATCCTCTTCGGTGAGCTCGAACTCGCGCGGCAGCGATTCGAGGCGGGTCTGGGCGAGGCGCTCGATGGTGCGCCGCACCTCGGCGATGCGGCGCAGCGCCGAAGCGGAATCCTCTTCGCGGTTCATGGCGAGGCTCCGCCAGGCTTGGCGGTCGGCGCAGCCGGCGGCTGACCGTACCCCTGCATGAGCGGCGCCGCATGCTCCCGCGCCCGCCAGGCATCTTCCACTTCTTTCTTCAGCACGATGATGCTGATGCGCCGGTTCTGCGGCGCGTAAGGGTCTTCGGGAATGAGGGGGGAGGTGTCGGCCATGCCGACGACGCGGAAGATCTTGGTCGGGTCGAGCCCGCCGGCGACGAGCTCGCGCCGGGCGGCGTTGGCGCGCTCCGCGGAGAGCTCCCAGTTCGACATGCCGCGCCCATCGCCGGCATAGGGTGTGGCGTCGGTATGCCCGGCGATGCTGATGCGGTTGGGTAGGTCGTTGAGCGTGCGCCCCACCGTGCGCAGGAGCCGCCGGGTGTAGTCCTGCACCTGGGCGCTACCGAGCGCGAACATGGGGCGGTTCTGCGTATCGACGATCTCGATCACCAGACCGTCGTCCGAGATGCGCATCTGGATCTGATCCTTCATCGCCCGTAGATTCGGGTCGGCCTCGAGAATCGCCTCCAGCATCGCCTTGGTCCGCTCGAGCTGCTGCAGTTCGCGCAGCTTTTCGCCCCCCATGCCGGGGCCGCTGCTGCCACCGCCGCGCCCCGGTGCTGGAGATGCCTCGGTGAGCGGCGTGCCGGCCACCCTTCCCTGCCCGCCAGTGGCGATCTCCACGTCGGAGAGGCCATGCATGGGAGAGGCGCCCTCCCCGCCTTCGCGCGTCGCGGTACTCTTCTCGCTGCGCGTCTCGCCACGCTTGACCTGGCCCACGCGCCGGCTCAGATCCTCGCCGCCGCCGGGGATGATACGCTCGGAATCGCCGGCGCCCTCCCCGCCTTCGCGCGCCACCTTGAGCGGGTTCTGAAAGAACTTGGCGATGCCTTCGAGGTCCCCTTGCGCCGTGGAGCCGAGCAGCCACAGCAAAAGGAAAAACGCCATCATGGCGGTGACGAAGTCGGCGTAGGCGACTTTCCAGGCGCCGCCGTGGGCGGCACCGCCGCCCTTTTTGATGCGCTTGATGACGATTGGTTGCTGACTCTCGTCGCTCATCGCATCGCGCCGTTATTTGCGCCCCTTCAGCTCTTCCTCGAGCTGAAGGAAGGTGGGACGATCGCGCGTCCACAGCACCTTGCGCCCGAATTCGATGGCGATCTGCGGCGGATAGCCGCTCATGCTGGCGAGCAGCACCACCTTGGCCACCTGGAAGGGTTTGGCGCCATCCTCGACTTTCGCTTCGAGCTGGCCGGCGATGGGCGCGACGAAGCCGTAGGAGAGGAGGATGCCGAGGAAGGTCCCGACCAGGGCGCCGCCGAGCTTCTTGCCGAGCACCGCCGGCGGCTCGCCCACCGAACCCAGCACATTCACCACGCCCATGACCGCGACCACGATACCGAAGGCGGGCATGGCGTCGGCAATCTTGCTCACGATATGCGGCGGCATGTGCGCTTCCTGATGGTGCGTCTCGAGTTCCTGATCCATGAGAGTTTCGATTTCGACCGGATTGAGGCTGCCACTCACCATCATGCGCAGGTAGTCGGTGATGAATTCGACGAGATGATGATCCTTGAGCACGAGCGGGTATTTGCCGAACAGGGCCGAACCCTCGGGGTTGTCCACGTCCTGCTCGATCGACATCAGCCCTTCCTTGCGGATCTTGACCAGGATCTCGTAGAGGAGGGAGAGCAGCTCGAGGTAGAAGGCGCGCGTATAAGGGGAGCCCTTGAGGGCGCCCGACAGCCGCCCGAGCACGAGCTTGAGGGTGGCGCCGTCGTTACTGGCGATGAAGCTGCCGATCATGAGCCCGACGATGGCCACGTATTCTGCCGGCACCCACAGCGCCACGAGGCTGCCGTGGATCGCATAAGTACCGAACGCGGAGGCGAGTATGATCACATACCCGAGCAGCAGAAACACGAATCCCCCCTTTTCGCTTTGCCGTGAGCCATCGAGCGCTGCGGATGCAGCCAAGCCGCCCCCGATCCGGGGGGCTCTATGTTAGCACAGGCTCATGCGTGGCGCTTGGCGCAATCGGGGGATTCAGGCGGGCTGGGCGCTCAGGCGCTTCTGTCCGCGGGAGATGGCCGTCTTGGCCGAGGTGCGGCTGCTGCCGGCGCGCGAGGGCATGTGGCAGATGCCGCAGACGAAGGTCTTGGCCGGCTCGTAGGCGTGGGTGAGGAATTCGCCGCCGCAGCAGGAGCACGGCGTGAGCTGCACCAGCTCGGCTTCGAAGAAGCGCAGCAGCGTCCAGGCGCGCGTGATGCTGAGCACCGGGTCGGTGCCAATGGCGTCGATCTGGTCGAGATAGAGGTGATAGGCGGCAATGAGCGCGTGCACGCCCTCGGCCGCACCGCTTTGCCGCACCCGGCGATGGAGGTTCATGAAAAGGGAGGCGTGCACGTTGGGCTGCCAGGTCATGAACCAGTCGGTGGAAAAGGGTAGCATCCCCTTGGGCGGGGAAGCATGGCGGATTTCCTTGTAGAGCTTGAGCAGGCGCTCGCGGCTCAAGGAAGTCTCCGCTTCGAGGAGCTGCATGCGCGCGCCGAGCCGGATGAGCTCGGCTGCAAGGCAAACGTCGGCCGCTTCTCGTTCGATCGACTCAGGTCTCGTCATGATGTCCTCCCGTTCGTTTGGTTTTCTTTCGCTGGCTGCCGTGCGCGAGGATGGCGGCGTGCAGGGTGGCGGTGAGCTCGTCGCGGGCCTTTTCTCCGGCCATGCGCTCGAGCACGGCCGCGTCGAAACGGAACTGCGGCAGCCCGATCTGCAGGCTCGCCATGCGCACCAGCTTGGCCGGCGGCAATGCGGCGAGCCAGCGCGCCGTCTCTGCTTCCAGCCCCAGCTTTACGGCGGCAGAGGCTGGGTCGCGCTGCACCATGCGCTGCGCGAGGATCAGGTAGCTGAGATTCAGGTCACGTATCTCGTCGGCGAAATCCTCGTGATCCATGCCTCTCTCCTTGGCCCAATTTTACGATAGCACGATCAGCGCGCGGCAAAAGGGGAAACAAGGGGCGCTGGACCCCGGATATCCGCCGCTTGTGGCGCCGGCGCAACGCCGCGCGGCGCACATACGCCGCACGGCGCGGCATCATGGCGCCTTTTATTCGATCGCCTCGCGCGATTTCGCCCGTTCGCGCAGGATGTACTTCTGGATCTTGCCGGTCGAGGTCTTGGGAATGGGACCGAAGATGAAGCGCTTGGGCACCTTGAAGCCGGCGAGGAGCCGCCGGCAGTGCTGCACGAGCTCTTCTTCGGTCACCGCCGCGCCTTCGCGCAGCTCGACGAAGGCGCAGGGCACTTCGCCCCACTTCGGGTCGGGCGCGGCCACCACCGCCGCGGCGGCCACCGCCGGGTGTTTATAGAGGGCATCCTCGACTTCGATCGAGGAGATGTTCTCGCCACCTGAGATGATGATGTCCTTGGCGCGGTCTTTGATCTTGACGTAGCCGTCGGGCTGCATCACGCCGAGGTCTCCGGTGTGGTACCAGCCGCCGCGAAACGCCTCTTCGGTGGCTTTGGGGTTCTTGAGGTAGCCCTTCATGACGAGGTTGCCGCGGAACATGATCTCGCCCATGGTCTCGCCATCCCAGGGCACCGGCTGCATGGTGTCCGGATCCATCACCGTGATCGCCTCCTGGGCGTGGTAGCGCACCCCCTGGCGGCCGTTGAGCCGCACCTGCTCTTCGAGCGGCAGGCTCGCCCAATCGTCGTGCTTGACACAGACCGCGGCCGGTCCGTAGGTTTCGGTGAGCCCATAGACGTGGGTGATGTCGAAGCCGATCTTGGCCATCGCCTCGATCATCGCGGCCGGAGGCGGGGCAGCGGCCACCAGGCCGGAGACCTTGTGCGTGATCCCCTTGCGCCAACTCTCCGGGGCATTGGCGATCATTGAGTGCACGATGGGCGCGCCGCAGTAGTGGGTCACCTTGTGCTCGGCGATCAGCTCGAGGATGAGGCGCGGATCGACGCGGCGCAGGCAGACGTTGGTGCCGGCGTTGGCGGCCATGGTCCAGGGGAAGCACCAGCCGTTGCAGTGGAACATCGGCAGGGTCCACAGATAGACCGAGTGCGGCGGCATGCCCCATGAGACGATGTTGCTGAAGGCATTGAGATAGGCCCCGCGGTGGTGATAGACCACGCCTTTGGGGTTGCCGGTGGTGCCGGAAGTATAGTTGAGGGAGATCGCCTCCCACTCGTCCTGCGGGTATTCGAGGGCGAACTCGGGGTTGCCCTGGGCGAGGAATTCCTCGTACTCGATCCGGCCGAGCCGCTCGCCGGGGCCGGTGTATTCCGGGTCGTCCACGTCGATGACGATGAGATCGGGGCGATGGGCGATGCGGATCGCCTCTTTCACCATCTTGGAATACTCGCGGTCGGTGATGAGCACCTTGGCCTCGCCGTGGTTGAGGATGAAGGCCACCGTCTCGGGGTCGAGCCGGATGTTGATCGTGTTGAGCACCGCGCCGCAGCCGGGTACGCCGAAATGGCACTCGTACATCTCGGGCGTGTTGTTGAGAATCACCGCCACCGTATCGTTCTTCTTCACCCCGAGCTGGCGCAGGGCGGAGGCGAGCCGCCGGGCGCGCTCCTCGACTTGTTTCCAGGTATAGCGGCGCTTGCCGTGGATGACCGCGATGCGTTCGGGGTAAATGTAGGCCGAGCGTGACAGGAAGGTGAGCGGCGTGAGCGGCACGTAGTTGGCGGGGGTCTTTTCTAGCCCCATTTCATAAGGGTTGACCGTCATGTCGTTCTCCTAAGGTTGGTTGATGGTTACGGGAATCGGATCGAGGCGCAGCGGCATGCCGACACTCGCCCATTGCGCGGTTTCGTCTTCCAGCGCGGCGCGAGTGAGCGGATGGCGACGCAGGAAGGTGGCCGGCAGCCTCAAAGCATAACCCTTGCCTTCGCGCCGGGCATGCAAATGGTCGAACCGTTTGCCGTCCCGGGCCCGATGCAGCACGGCGGCGATGCGCAGCGCGAAGATGAGATCCCATTGCGGCGAACCGGGAGGCAGTTCGGCGAGCCGCTCGAGCTTGCCGCGATGGCTCAGCACGAGGCGCGCGAGTTGCGCCTGCTCCATGCGGGAGAAGCCCGGCATGTCGGCGTGCGCCAGGATGTAGGCGCCATGCTTGTGGTGTCCGGCATGCGCAATCGACAGACCGATCTCGTGCAGTCGTGCCGCCCAGGAGAGCAGCAGGCGGTCGGGATGTTCCTCGAAAGCGAGCTCGGGGCGCAGATCGAGGGCGAGCTCGAGCGCCGTGGTCTCCACCCGCCCGGCGTGTACCCGGTCGACGCCATAGCGCTCCATGAACCGTTCGACCGAGGATTCGCGGATGTCCTGGTGATGATGCCGCCCGAGCAGATCGTAGAGTACCCCGAGGCGCAAGGCGCCTTCGGAGAAGACCATCTCCTCGAGCCCGAGCACCTCGAAGGCGGCGGCCATGATCGCCACCGCGCCGGGGAAGACCGGTTGGCGGTCGCGTTTGAGCCCTTTGAGCCCTTTGAGTGCCTCGATCGAGCCGAGCGTGGGTAACGCCTTGACGAGCTGCTGCAGCCCCTTGCGCGTGATGGTCTCACGGCTCCAGCCTTGAGCGACGAGCACGTCGCGGATCGCCTTGGCCGAACCGCTGGAACCGACGGCCCGCTCCCAGCCCAAGGCCCGAAAAGGGAGGGCAATCGCCTCGATCTCCTTGGCCGCGGCGAGCCGGGCCTCGCGCAGGCGGCCTTCGGTGATCTTTCCGTCGGGAAAGAAGCGCAGGCTGTAGGAGACGCAGCCCATGTAGAGGCTCTCGAGCAAAATGGGCTGGAAACCGCGGCCGATGATGACTTCGGTGGAACCGCCGCCGATGTCGATGACGAAAGTCTGGCGATGCGGCTCGGGCACGGCGTGCGCCACGCCGAGGTAGATGAGGCGGGCTTCTTCCCGGCCGGAGACGATCTCGATGGGATGCCCCAGGATCGCCTGCCCCTGAAGCACGAACTCGGGCGCGTTGCGCGCCACGCGCAGGGCGTTGGTGCCGACCGCGCGCACCGCTTCGGGAGGAAACCCTTGCAGCCGTTCGGCAAATCCCGCCAGCGCCGACAGCCCACGGGCGAAGGCGGCGGCATCGAGCCTTTTGTCGGCGCCGAGCCCGGCGGCCAGACGCACCGCTGCCTTGAGGTCGTCGACGGGGTAGAGCAAGTCGCCGTCGACGCGGGCGATTTCGAGCCGGAAGCTGTTCGATCCGAGATCGACGGCAGCCAGATGCGAGAACAAGCCCTTCCCCTCAGCGAATGGTCGCACGGATTGTAACGCCGAAGCGGTGGAAGCCGATGCGGGAACGCGATATGATCCAGCGGAAGATAACGCACGTGCATCGACCCTGGAGCAACGCATGCCCGTATCCATCGAGCGTCCCCCAAAGACCTATCCCGCAGAACACTTCTTCAACCGCGACCTGTCGCTGCTGCAGTTCCAGCGCCGGGTGCTGGCCAATGCCGCCGAGCCAACGGTGCCGCTGCTCGAGCGTCTGCGCTTTCTGTGCATCGTCTCGAGCAACCTCGACGAATTCTTCGAGATCCGTGTCGCCGGCTTGAAGGAGCAGCGTCGCCAGGGGGTGACCCGCCCCGGCATCGACGGCATCCCGCTCGAAGACCTGCTCGAGCAGATCAGCGCCGAGGTCCATGGCATCGTGGCGCGGCAATACGCCTTGCTCAACCAGGAAATCCTGCCCGCACTCGCCCAGGAAGGCATCGTCTTCCTGCGCCGTGCGGAGTGGAACGAGGCGCAGCGTCGCTGGATCGAGGAGTATTTTCGCAGCCAGGTGCAGCCGCTGCTCACGCCGATCGGGCTCGACCCGGCACACCCCTTCCCCCGGGTGCTCAACAAGAGCCTGAACTTCGCCATCGAGCTCGAGGGCACCGACGCCTTCGGGCGTGCCTCGGGCCGGGCCATCGTGCAGGCGCCGCGGGTGCTGCCGCGTGTCATCCGTCTGCCCAAAGAGGTGAGCGAGCACCCCTACACTTTCGTCTTTCTCTCGGCGGTGATCCACGAGTACGTACATCTGCTCTTTCACGGCATGGAGATCAAAGGCTGCTACCAGTTCCGCGTCACCCGCAACTCCGACCTCTTCCTCGACGAGGAAGAAATCAAAGACCTGCGCGACACGCTCAAGGAAGAGCTGCAACACCGCCACTTCGGCGACGCAGTGCGGCTGGAGGTGGCAGAGAACTGTTCCGAGCAGATGGCGCAGTTCCTGCTGGAGCATTTCCACCTCACACCCAAGGACCTCTACCGTGTGCCCGGCATCGTCAACCTCGTGCGCCTCATATCCATTCCCGACCTGGTCGACCGGCCGGATCTGAAGTATCGCCCCTTTCAACCGCGCATCCCGCGCGAGCTCTCGCGACCGCAGGACATCTTCCGCGTGCTGCGCCGCCAGGACGTGCTGCTGCACCACCCCTACGAGAGTTTTGAACCGGTGATCAACTTCCTCAAGGTGGCGGCCGACGACCCCAACGTAATGGCCATCAAGATGACGGTGTATCGCACCGGCACCGACTCGGTGCTGATGGAGCACCTCATCCGCGCCGCGCAGCGGGGCAAGGAAGTGACGGTGGTGCTGGAGCTGATGGCGCGCTTCGACGAGGAAGCCAACATCCAGTGGGCGAACCGCCTGCACGATGCCGGCGCGCACGTGGTCTACGGCATCTTCGGCTTCAAGACGCACGCCAAGCTCTTGATGATCGTGCGCCGCGAAGAAGGCAGGCTGCGGCGCTACTGCCATCTTGGAACCGGAAACTACCATCCTCGCACGAGCCGCTCGTACACCGATTTCGGCCTGATGACGGCCGACGAGACCATCGGACAGGACGTCTCCGAGATCTTCGATTCGATCACCGGCCTGGGCAAGCCGGGCGAGCTGCATCACCTGTGGCAGGCACCCTTCACCCTGCACGAGAACGTGCTCGCGCACATCCGCGCCGAAGCCGAAGCCGCCCGCGCCGGGCGCAAGGGGCGCATCATCGCCAAGATGAACGCGCTCCTCGAGCCGGAGGTGATCGAAGCGCTCTACGAGGCTTCCCAGGCAGGGGTGGAAATCGATCTCATCGTGCGCGGCGCGTGTGCGCTGCGCCCCGGCGTAGCGGGGCTCTCCGAGCGCATCCGCGTGCGCTCCATCGTCGGGCGTTTCCTCGAACACCACCGCATCTTCTATTTCCATGCCGACGGCGAGCAGAAGGTGTATCTGTCGAGCGCCGACTGGATGGAGCGCAATTTTTTCCGTCGCGTCGAAGCAGCGGTGCCGGTGCTCGATCCAAGGCTCAAGCGCCGCGTCATCAAGGAGGGGCTGCGCATCTATCTCCTCGACAACGCCCAAGCCTGGGAACTGGACGTCGACGGGCGCTATCGCCTCAAGCACGCCCGACGGCAGCGCCGGGCGGCGCAGGAAATCCTGCTGCAGGAGCTGGCGAAGCCCGTGTGACGCCGCCGGTCAGCGTCGACGCACTTCTACCACATCGGGCACCGCGCGCAGCGCCGCGATCGCGGCCGCGAGCCGCTCGGCATCCGGCGCCTCCACGGTGAAGTTCATCCGGGCACGGTGCTGCGTGGTCAAGGTCTGCACGGCCGTGACGTTGAGCCGCTGCACCGTAAACACCTCGCTCACGTCGCGCAGCAGCCCCTGGCGGTCGTGCGCCTCGATCTGGATCTCGACCGGATAGGCGCGACGCGGACCGGTGCCGGCGGCGGCCTCGTTCCATTGGGCGGTCACGAGCCGTTCGGGATGGCGCAGGCTCAGCTCGAGAAGATCCCGGCAGTCGGCGCGGTGGATCGTCACCCCCCTGCCCCGCGTGACGAAACCGACGATCTCGTCGGGCGGCATGGGGTGGCAGCAGCGCGCGAGCGTGGTCAGAAGGCCGCTCTGCCCCCCCACGAGGATCGCCCCGCCAGCGCGGGCCGACGGCGCGTGCAGCGGCACCGTGACCGGCCCGACCGGAGCTTCGGCTGCGGCTGGCTGTAGCGCCTGCACGATGGCGCGCGGACCGATCTCACCGCGGGCGGTGGCACGGTAGAGGGCCTCGGGCGATTTGAAGCCGAGGCGCTCGGCGAGTTTCTCCAGATTGGTGCGGGTGTGCCCCTCGCGCTGCAGCTCCCGCTCCACCAGCGAACGGCCGCGGGCAAGGAGCTCCGCCTCCTGCTGCTGGGCGAACCAGGCACGGATCTTGGCGCGTGCCGTCTTCGTCTTGACGTAGCCCAGCGCCGGATTGAGCCAGTCGCGCGAAGGGCCGCCTTCCTTGGCGGTGACCACTTCCACCGTCTGCCCCGAGCGCAGAGGGGTGTCGAGCGGCACGAGCTGGCCGTCGACGCGCGCGCCGCGGCAGCGGTGGCCGACGTCGGTGTGGATGCGGTAGGCGAAATCGACCGGCGTGGCCCCCTGCGGGAGATCGACGACGCGCCCCGTGGGGGTGAGCACGAAAATGGTATCGTCGTGCACCGCATGGCGCACCCGGTCGGCCCATTCGCTGCTGTCGACCACCTCGTCGCGCCAGGCAAGCAGCGAGCGCAAGAGGGCGATCTTCTGGTCGTAGGGCGAGGTCTTGTCCGCCCCTTCCTTGTAGCGCCAGTGCGCCGCCACGCCGAACTCCGCATGGCGGTGCATCTCGAAGGTGCGCACCTGGACTTCGAGCGGTCGGCCGTCTTCGGCGCGCACGGCGGTGTGCAGCGAGCGATAGCCGTTCGGTTTGGGTCGGGCGATGTAATCGTCGAATTCCCCGGCAATCGGCGGCCACAGCTCATGCACGCGGCTCAAGACCGCGTAGCAGTCGGCCACCGCCGGCACCAGCACCCGCACGGCGCGCACGTCATACACCTGCGAAAAATCGAGCCCTTTCTTGCGCATCTTGTTCCAGATGCTGTAGATGTGCTTGGCCCGACCATAGACTTCGGCACCGGCGATACCGAGCGCCGCCACTTCGGCCGAGAGCCGCTGCACCACGCGGGCGACGAACGCCTCGCGCTCGAGCCGGCGCTCGTCGAGCAGGCGGGCGATGCGCTTGTAGGTCTCGGGTTCGAGAAAGCGGAATGAGAGATCCTCGATCTCCCACTTGATCTGCCCCACACCGAGGCGATTGGCGAGCGGCGCGTAGAGCGCCAGGCTCTCGCGGGCATAGTCGACCCGTGCCGCGGTCTCTCCGCCCTCGCTGGCAAACCAGCGCAGGGTCTGCAGGCGCGAGGCCAGACGCAGCAGCACCACGCGGATGTCTTCGACCAGCGCGAGCAGCATCTTGCGCAAGGTCTCGGTCTGGGCTGTGTCGTCCATTCCGATCGGGACGCGCAAGCCTTCGAGGCGCTGCAGACCGCGCAGCAGCCGCGGCACGTCGGCATCGAAGCGCGAGGTGACCCATTCGAAATGCTCCGGCGCCCGTACCGGCACGGCATAGAGCAGCCCCGCGATGCACGAGGCCGGGTCGAGCCGCAGCTCGGCGGCAATCAGCGCCACCGCCATCGCGTGATCGAACACCGGCTCGCCGGTAGACAGGCGCAGATCGGCAAATTCGCGCCGGGCGAATTCGTGAGCCTCGCGCACCGCCTCGGCCTGTTCGACGGACAAACCCTCGGTGAGGGCCGCGAGCGCGAGATCGGGGGCCTTGGCGGCAAGTGTCAGTTGAGTGGCGACCATGGTTTCGTGCGAAACTATCCTTCGATCCGTGAGCCAGGAGCTTTCGATGCGCGAGCGTCCCGCGCCCTCTTTCGCCGCTTCCCACCCCTATCTCTTGCTCACCCTGGCCGTGGCCTTCTGGTCGAGCAACATGATCGTCGGACGAGCGATCCGCGACGAGGTTCCCCCGGTGACGCTCGCACTCGGGCGTTGGATCGTCGCTTTTCTTCTGACCCTGCCCTGGGCGCTGCCGCCGCTGCGGCGGCAATGGGCGGCGGTGCGCCGGCATTGGGCGATCCTGGCGCTGCTGGGAGTGCTGGGGGTGGGATGTTATAACACATTCGCCTACCTGGCGCTACGGCACACGAGCGCCACCAACGCGGCGATGCTCAATTCCTTCACGCCGGTGGCGACCATGCTGCTCGCCGCCGCCGTGCTCGGACACCGCCTCACGCGCCGGCAGGTTCTGGGCGTGGCGGTGTCGCTTGCCGGGGTGCTCGCCATCGTCGCCCAGGGACGCTGGCAGGTGCTCGCCTCGTTGTCGTTCAACCGCGGCGACCTGTGGATGCTGGGCGCCGTGGCGGTGTGGGGCATCTATACCGTGGCGCTGCACCGCCGGCCGGCCGGCATCGACCCCATGGCGCAGCTGGCGGTGTTCATCGCCGTCGGCATCCTCGTGCTGCTGCCCTTCGGCCTGTGGGAATGGCGCGACGGCCCGCCGCTACGCTGGCACGCCGACTCGCTGCTCGCCATCGTCTACGTCGGCATCTTTCCGGGCTTCCTCGGCATGGTGTGCTACAACGCCGGCGTGGCGGTGGTCGGCCCCGGCGTCGGCAGCCTCTTCCTGCACCTGATGCCGGCGCTCACGCCGCTCTTCGCTTTCGTCTTCCTTGGCGAGCGCCCGGCGTGGTACCACGCCGTGGGCATCGTCGCCATCCTTGCCGGAATCCTGCTCGCCACGGCGCGGCCGCGCTTGCCGCAGGACCGGCACGAAAGGGCTTAGCCATGCCCGCCTGGATCGATGCCTTGCGCCGCCTCTGGCGCGCCCGGAGGGAGCGCCCGGGGCCCGATGCGGCGTTCTGGGAGACGGTCGAACGCACCATTCCCTATTCAGCAAACATCCCTCCTGCGGCGCGCGACCGGGTGCGTCGGCTCGCCGCGCGCTTTCTCGCCACCAAGACCTTCTACGGGGCGCACGGGCTGCCCATCACCGACGCGCTCGCCGGCAACATCGCCTGGCAGGCGGCGCTGGTGGCGCACCGCACGGGCTTGGGCATCTACGATGACTTCGTCGGCGTCATCGTCTATCCCGAGCCCTTTCGCGTGCGCCGCCGCTTTGCCGACGAGATCGGGCTGGTGCATGAATTCGACGACGAACTCTACGGCGAGACCTGGGACGGTGGCCCGGTCATCGTGAGTTGGGGCACGGACGAGGAAGAAGGGGTGCAGGTGGTGCTGCACGAATTCGCCCACCGCCTGGACCTTGCCGACGGGGCGCTCGACGGCGTGCCGCCTCTGCCGCCCTCCCTGCCGCGCGCCCGCTGGGAAAGCGTGATGGAAACCGCGCTGCAGCGACTGCAAGACGAGCTCGATACCGGAAAGTCTCCCCCTCTCGACCCTTACGCCGAAGAAGGGCCGGAGGAATTCTTCCCGGTGGCGACGGAGACTTTCTTTACCGAACCGGCGGCGCTCGCTGCCTGGGATCCGGCGCTCTTCGAGGCGCTAGCCGAGGTCTATGCCCTTCGGCCTGGCCCCATGGTGGACTTTTCCTGCAAAACCGCCTAATCTAAAGGGCAGGAATCGAATTTCAATTCAAATATCATAAAAGGAGCTGGACCATGAAAAAAACCTGGGTATTGGTTGCCAATGCGAGCGTGGCCAAGTTCTACGAATTCCTCGGCTTCAAGTCCGGGGTGCAGCTGGTCGAGACCCGGGAACACCCGGAAAGCCGCCTGCCCACCCGGGAACTCATCACCGACAACCTGCCGTTCCCGGGCACGGGCGGTGACAAGGCGCCGCATACCGGCGAGCCGCCCGTCCCCCCCAAGAAACACGAAGCCGAACTCTTTGCCATCGAAGTGGCACGCCGCTTGCGCGAAGCGCGCGTCGAGCATGCGCTCGAGCAGATCGTGCTGATGGGCCCCGCGCCTTTCCTGGCGCTCGTCAAGGAGCATCTCGACGAACCCACGCGCAAGATCCTGGTGCGCGACGTAGAGAAGGATTACACCAAGGCCGACGACAAGACCATCGCCGAGAAGGCGGCCGAGGCGCTGCTGCCGCCCGCATGAGCCGCGTCGATCCGGTTCAGGAGAATTCACCCGCCGTCAGGTAGCGCAGCCCCTCCGGTCCCGATTCGGAGCGGATGAGGCGAAACCCCGCGGCGGGCCAGGTCAACGGCAATGGCAGACCAAGCCCCGAGGCATCGAACGCCTCGGGGCTTACTTTTCGCGCGAGCGTCACGTGCGGGCGAAACGGCCGATGCTCCACCTTTGCGCCCAAAGCGCGCGCTTCCTGGGCCAGACGCTCGATGAAACGCGCCCATGCGCCTTGCGGCGGCGGGCCGCTCAAGCACGCCACCCTCGGTCCGCCCCAACACTCGAAGCGGTCGAGCACGAGCGGTTCGTCCGGCGGAGCGCCCATCGCCGCGCCCAGCGCGAGAAAGGCACCCAGGCGTTCGCACGGCACGTCTCCCACAAAGACGAGCGTGAGATGCAGGCGTTCGGGCGGAACGACTTTCACTGCGATTCGCCCTCGCGCCCAGCGTCGCGCCGCCTCGTGCCACGCCTGCGCCCACGCTCGCGGCGGCCACAGCGCGTAGAAGAGCCGAACCTTGGTCCGGTCGCCGCTTCGCTCAACCACCGCCGTCCCTTTCGAGCAGCACCACCGCCTGCGCCGCCACCCCTTCGCCGCGGCCGGTGAAGCCGAGCCGCTCGGTGGTCTTGCCCTTCACCTGGATCGCGGCCGGCGGGGCGTCGAGCAAGCCGGCGATCGTCGCCTTCATCTGCGGCACGTAGGGAGCGATGCGCGGTCGACGGCAGATCACCACCGCGTCGAGGTTCCCTAGACGCCATCCCGCCGCCCGCACCGCCGCCCAGGCCTGCGCGAGCAGCGCCCGGCTGTCGGCGCCAGCGTGGCGTTCGTCGCTGTCGGGAAACCATGAACCGATGTCGCCCAGTCCCGCAGCGCCGAGCACCGCGTCGGTGATCGCGTGCAGCAATACGTCGGCGTCCGAATGCCCCAGCAAGCCTTCGGCGTGCGCGATCTCCACCCCGCCGATCACGCAGCGTCTTCCCGGCACCAGAGCGTGCACGTCGAACCCCAGCCCCACCCGGATCATGCTTCCTCCTGTAGCCTCAGGATCGCCGCGGCGAGCGCCAGATCGCCCGGCCGCGTCACTTTCAGGTTCAGCGGATCGCCCTCCACCAGTTTGGGCGCCAAGCCCGCCGCCTCCACCGCGCTGGCTTCATCCGTCACTTCGGGGTGGCGCTCGAGCGCGGTGCGCAGCACGGCGAAACGGAACATTTGCGGCGTCTGGGCGAGCCACAGCCCTTCGCGCGGCACGGTCGCCGCGACACGGCCGCGGATGTCGGCACGCTTGACGGTATCGGCGACCGGCAATGCAAGAAGACCGCCCACCTCGTCGTGTCCGAGCACCTCGGCCAGCTGGGTCAGGTATTCCCCGCGCAGACAAGGGCGCGCGGCATCGTGCACCAGCACCCAGTCGTCGGGCCGGGCGCCGCGGGCGGCGAGCACGCGCAAGGCATTGCCCACGGTTGCACTGCGCGTGGGCCCGCCGCAGAAGAGCGGCTCGACCTTGGGCCCCAAATCCGACCAGTCGTGACGGCGCCAATGAGCATCGTCGACCGCCAGCGCCACGAGCACCCGCCCGATCCACGCCGGTTCGGCCAAGCGCGCGAGCGTGTGCCACAGCAGCGGTCGCCCGGCGAGTTCAGCGTATTGTTTGGGCAAAGCCAAACCGCTGCGCCGCCCCACCCCGGCCGCAGGCACGATGGCCGTCACGCGCACGATCGTCCTTCCCCTTGCATTTGGTTCAACCTCCGCTGCCGCGCGCACTATAATGAACTCGTAACGAGACCGTTTGCCCGGACATCCGTTTCCTCGCCGTACCACGCAGGACCGCACATCATGGCTGCACGAACCATCCGTCCCCCCGCCGTGAGCGGGCTCTTCTACCCTGCTTCGGCGCGCAGCCTGCAGGCCCATCTCGCCGCGAGCTTCGCCCGCGCCGCTCCCCCTTCGCTGCCGGCGCAGCCCAAAGCCCTGATCGTGCCCCACGCCGGCTACGATTATTCCGGAATCATCGCCGCCAGCGGCTACAACCAGCTCACCCCTTTTGCCGCGCGCATCCGGCGCGTCGTACTCTTCGGCCCGGCACACCGCGTGCCGCTCCTGGGGCTGGCGCTGCCACAGGCGAGCGCCTTTCGCACGCCGCTGGGCGACGTCCCCGTCGACATGGACGCATGGAACGAAGCCCTGAAGCTGCCCCAGGTGGAAGTGTCGGACCGGGCCCACGAATTCGAGCACAGCCTGGAAGTGCAGCTCCCCTTCCTGCAGAGCATTTTACCCAGTTTCATGCTGGTTCCCTTCGTCGTCGGCTGGACGGAGCCCACCCACGTCGCCCGGGTGATGGAAGCCCTGTGGGGCGGGCCGGAGACGCTCATCCTCGTGAGCTCAGACCTCTCGCACTACCACCCTTACGACGAAGCCCGCGCCCTCGATCAGGCCACGATCGAGCGCATCCTGCAGGGCGACGCGACGATCGCACCGGACGATGCCTGTGGAGCCATCGCCATCGACGGACTGCTGCTCGCCGCCCGGCATCGCCGGCTCCAGCCCCATTTCATCGCCTATTGCAACAGCGGCGACACCTTTGGCGACCGGGACCGGGTCGTCGGCTACACCAGCATCGCCTTCACCGAGGAGATTCGCCATGGAGCCGAAGCCATCCATTGAGGTCGACGAGCGGCTTGGACAGGTGTTGCTCGCCCACGCCCGCGCCGCCATCACCGAGCATCTCACCGGCCGCCGCCTATCCCGGCCGGAAGATCCGCGGCTCGACGAACCCGGTGCCACCTTCGTCACGCTCACCGAAGAAGGAGAGCTGCGCGGCTGCATCGGCTCGGTGCGCGCCCAGCGGCCGCTGCGCCAGGACATCGCCGAGAATGCCATCGCCGCCGCCACGCGCGATCCTCGCTTTCCTCCCGTCACACCCGACGAGCTGCCGCTCATCCGCATCGAGGTGTCGCTGCTCTCGCCGCTCGAATTCCTCGAATTCCGCGACGAGGAAGAGCTGCTGGCGCAGCTTCGCCCCGGCATCGACGGCCTGATGATCTTCTCCGGCTGCAACGCCGCCACCTTCCTGCCCCAGGTGTGGGAAGAGATTCCCGATCCGCATCACTTCCTCGCCGCCCTCAAACTCAAGGCGGGGCTCGACCCGCGCCGCCCCGCGCGCAACCTCATGGCCGCACGCTACACGGTGGCCAAATGGAAAGAACCCTTGCCCGTCGGAGCCGTACGATGAACGCCCCCGCCCGCTACTACCGGCGCCTGCCCGACGGGCGCCTCGAGTGCGTCCTGTGCCCGCGCCGCTGTAAACTGCGCGAGGGGCAGCATGGCGCCTGCCTCGTGCGCGCCAACCTCGGCGGCAAGATGGTGCTCACCACCTATGGCCGATCGAGCGGTTTCTGCATCGACCCCATCGAAAAGAAACCGCTCAACCACTTCTACCCCGGCACGGCGGTGCTCTCCTTCGGCACGGCCGGCTGCAACCTCGCCTGCAAATACTGCCAGAACTGGTCGATCTCGGCCGCCAAGGAGCTCGACGCCACCCTCGACGACGCCGGCACGCCCGAAGCCATCGTGGCCGCGGCGCTCGCCTACGGCGCCCAGGGGCTCGCCTTCACCTACAACGATCCGATCATCTTTGCCGAATACGCCATCGACTGCGCCGAACTCGCCCGCAAGCATCGGCTCTATACGGTGGCCGTGACCAACGGCTACATCGAACCCGGCGCACGGGAGGAATTCTTCGGCGCGATGGATGCGGCCAACGTCGACCTCAAAGGATTCACCGAGGAGTTCTATTTCCGCTACTGCGGCGGCAAACTCCAGCCGGTGCTCGATACCCTGCGCTACCTGGTGCACCACACCAACGTGTGGGTGGAGATCACCACGCTCCTCATCCCCGGTCTCAACGACAGCGAAAGCGAGATCCGAGCCCTGTCGCGCTGGGTACGCGACGAGCTCAAAACCACCGTGCCGCTGCACTTCACCGCCTTCTTCCCCGCCTTCAAGATGCTCGACCGTCCCCCCACTCCGCCGCAGACCCTGGTGCGGGCACGGGCCATCGCCCGCGAAGAGGGGCTCGCCTATGTCTATACTGGCAACGTCCGCGATCGCGAGGGTGCGACGACCTACTGCCCCGACTGCGGCACGCCGCTCATCGAGCGAGACGGCTACCTCATCACCCGCTATGCGCTCACGCCCGAGGGGCACTGTCCCGCCTGCGGCCGGGAGATCGAGGGGCGCTTTGCCGCCGCACCGGGGCACTTCGGCAACCGGCGCATCCCCATCGTCCTCGGTGCCGGCTGAATGAGCTTGACATGACCACACCCGCCGGTTTTGCCGAAAACGCACCAGATGCCCATCCCAAAGGGCTGCAGCAAGCCGCGAGCGCCGTTGCGCGGGAAGGGCGTGCCAGCGGGGCATTCTGTGTCCAGGCGCTGCGGCTCAAGGTCGATGAGCGGCACTGGCTCGACGTCTCGTTTGCCCTGCCGGGGCAGACGCGCGCCTTCGTCCTCCTCCTCGAGACCCACCAAGAAGCGCTCCAGAACCAAGCTCTTGCGCAAGCGCTCACCGCACGGGGCTTCGGCACCCTGACGGCATCCCTACTCACGCCCGAGGAGCACACCGACGCCGAAGAGCTCGCCTGGCACGTCAACGACCTCGGCGAGCGCGCCGCCACCGTGCTCGAATGGCTGGAACATCAACCGTTTCGCGGCGCCCTTCCTCTGGCCGCCGTCGGCTGGCGCACCGCCGCCGCGGCGCTGATCCGGCTCGCGGCGCGCGAAACCCAAACTTTTTACGCCCTCTCCTGTCTAGAAGGACGGATCGATCTGGCAGGCGCCGGTCCGCTCCTCGCGCTGACCGTCCCGATCCAGCTCCTGACGTCTTCCGCCACCGACGACAAACCGAACCTCGCTGCATGGCCGCACATCGGTGCCGAGAAACGCTGGGAACACCTGCCTCCTCCGACGCCCGCAGGGCCCTGGCCGGAGGCGATCGCGCTCACCTGCGAGTGGTTCGAACGCCATCTGCCGACCACGCCCTCGTCCCTGGCGGCAGCGGCGGGTTAGAATCCCCCTTTCGGCCAGACCCTTTGCCCTTGATCCCCGAATGACCCGAACCCTCCTTCCCGTGCTCGAGCGGCTGCGCTGGCCGCAAGCCGGTCAGACCTTCCGTTTCCCCCCTCTTGCCGGCAGCGCCGATGCGCTCCTCGTCGCCGAACTCGCGAGCCGGCGCCGGCCGCTGGTGGTGGTGACCGCCTCGCCCCTGGACGCGCAACGCCTTGCCGAAGAAGTGCGGTTTTTCGCGCCGCAGCTGCGCACGCGGCTCTTCCCCGACTGGGAGACGCTGCCCTACGACCCTTTCTCGCCGCACCAGGACCTCGTCTCCGAGCGCATCGCCACCCTCTACGCCCTCACGCAGGGCACGCTCGATCTCGTCTTCGTCGCCGCGGCCACGGCGCTCGGGCGCCTGCCGCCGCCTGCCTTCATCGCCGCGCACACCTTCTCGCTCAGGCAGGGCGCGGCGCTCGAACTCGAAGGACTGCGCCGGCAGCTGGCACTGGCCGGCTACGAGCCGGTAGCCCAGGTGCTGCGTCCGGGTGAATTCTCCGTGCGCGGCGGCATCGTCGATCTCTTCCCCATGGGCGCGTCGCTCCCCTACCGCATCGAGCTCTTCGACGAGGAGATCGAGCGCATCAAGACCTTCGACCCCGACTCCCAGCGCACGCTCTACCCCGTGCCCGAGATCGAACTCCTGCCGGCGCGCGAATTTCCCACCGACGAGGGCGGCCGCACCACCTTCCGCCAACGTTTCCGCGAGACGTTCGAGGGGGACCCGAGCCGCGTCGCCCTCTACAAGGACGTCAGCCAGGGCGTGTGGCCGGCTGGCATCGAATACTACCTGCCGCTTTTCTTCGACGAAACGGCCACCCTCTTCGACTACGTAGGGGCCGAAGCGACCTGGCTGCTCCACGGCGACTGCCCGGCGGCGATCGACGCCTTCTGGCAGGAGCTGGAAGCGCGCCATCGGCTGCTGGGCGGGGATCGCAGCCGCCCCATCCTGCCGCCGTCTTCCCTCTTTCTTGACGCCGAAGCGTTTTACACCGCCTTGAAAGCAGTGCCGCGCTTCGAGCTGCGCGGCGAAGGCGACGAAGCCGAAGAGGCCCGAACCCCACCGCCGGCGGCGATCGATGCGCGCGCACCCAAGCCCCTTGCGGCGCTGCAAGACGCCGTGCACACCGCCACTGCGGCAGGCGAGCGGGTGCTCCTGGTCGCCCAGACGCCGGGACGGCGCGAGACGCTGCTCGAGCGCCTGCGCGAGGCGGAACTGGAGCCGGCGCTCGTCGAACATTGGGAAGCCTTCCTTGCCGGCGAAGCGCCCCTCGCCCTCACCGTCGGGCCGCTCGAGCGCGGGTTTTCCCTGCCGGCCGCACGGCTCCTCATCTATACCGAAGGGGAACTCTTCGCCGGCGGCGCCAAGGCCCGCAGCCGGCGCGCCGCGAGCAAGGCCGTCAGCCCCGAGGGCTGGATCAAGGACCTCGCCGAACTCACGCCCGGGGCGCCGGTGGTGCATGAAGAGCACGGCATCGGCCGCTACCTGGGGCTCGTGCGCATGTCCTTGGGGGCCGACGAGGGCGAATTCCTTCAGCTCGAATACGCCGGCGGGGACAAACTCTACGTGCCCGTGGCCCAGCTACACCTCGTGTCGCGTTATCTCGGCGCCGACCCCGAGCACGTCGAGCTGCACCGCCTCGGCTCCGGCCAGTGGGAAAAAGCCAAACGCAAGGCCGCCGAACAGGCGCGAGACACCGCCGCCGAGCTGCTCGCGCTCTACGCCCAGCGCGCCGCCCGTCCCGGCTTCGCCTTCGGGTTCGACGAGCGCGACTACGAAGCCTTCTGCGCCGGATTCCCTTTCGAGACCACGCCGGACCAGCAGGCGGCCATCGATGCCGTGCTCGCCGACATGCGCTCGGGCAAACCCATGGATCGGCTCGTGTGCGGCGACGTCGGTTTCGGCAAGACCGAGGTGGCGCTGCGCGCCGCCTTTGCCGCCGTGGCGAGCGGCAAACAGGTGGTGATCCTCACCCCCACCACCTTGCTTGCCGAGCAGCACTTTCAGACCTTCTCCGACCGCTTCGCCGACTGGCCGGTGCGCCTCGTCGAACTCTCGCGCCTGCGCTCGGCCAAGGAGCAGAAAGAGGCGTTGGCGGGACTGGCCGAAGGGCGCATCGACATCGCCATCGGCACGCACCGGCTGCTGCAGCCCGACGTGCGCTTCGCCCGGCTGGGGCTGGTGATCATCGACGAAGAGCACCGCTTCGGCGTGCGGCAGAAAGAGGCGATGAAACGGCTGCGCCAGGAAGTCGACGTCCTCACCCTCACCGCCACGCCCATCCCCCGCACGCTGGGCATGGCGCTCGAGGGGCTGCGCGACTTCTCCGTCATCGCCACCGCGCCGCAAAAGCGCCTCGCGGTGAAGACCTTCGTCGCACCCCGCTCGGAGGGGCTCATCCGCGAGGCGGTGCTGCGCGAATTCAAGCGCGGCGGGCAGGTCTATTTCGTCCATAACGAGGTGCGCACGATCGAGAACGTGCGCGAAGAGCTCGAGCGGCTGCTGCCCATGGCGCGCATCGTGGTGGGCCACGGACAGATGTCCGAGCGCGAGCTCGAACGCGTCATGCGCGACTTCACGCACCAGCGCGCGAATCTGCTGCTGTGCACCACCATCATCGAGACCGGCATCGACATCCCCACGGCCAACACCATCCTGATCGACCGCGCCGACCGCTTCGGGCTCGCCCAGCTGCACCAGCTGCGCGGGCGGGTAGGACGCAGTCACCATCAGGCCTACGCCTACCTCCTCACCGACCCGCACGTCAAACCCAGCGCCCAGGCGCAGAAGCGGCTCGAAGCCATCGCCCAGCTCGAAGATCTCGGCTCGGGCTTTTATCTGGCCATGCACGACCTGGAGATCCGCGGCGCGGGCGAAGTGCTGGGGGAAGAACAATCGGGCGAAATCCAGCGCGTGGGCTTCTCCCTCTACAGCCGCATGCTGGAAGAAGCCGTGCGTCGGCTCAAGAGCGGGCAGGAGCCGGGCGATCTCACCCGCCCCTTCCGCACCGTGGCCGAAATCAACCTGCACGCGCCAGCGCTGCTACCCGACGACTACTGCCCGGACGTGAGCGTGCGGCTCGAGCTCTACAAGCGGCTCGCCGACGCCGACAGCGATGCGGCACTGCAGGAGCTCACCGAAGAGCTCGTCGACCGCTTCGGCCCGCTGCCGCCGCAGACGCGTACGCTCGTGGCCACCCACCGCCTGCGGATCGCGCTTGCCCCCTGCGGCGTGGCCAAGGTCGACGCGAGCGAGAAGAGCCTCAGCGTGCAGTTCTCGCCCGATGCCCCCATCGATCCGGCCAAGGTGGTCGCGCTCATCCAGCGCGACCGCAGCGTCAAGATGGCCGGACCCGATCGGCTGGTGCAGACGCGCCCTTGCCCCGACGTGGAATCCCGCGTGCGCGCGGTGCGCGAACTCGTCGCGCGTGTGCTCTCCCCTCAAGCCGCCGAAACCGTATAATTCCCCTTTTGGCAGGACTCCCGAACCCATGAGCAACCCGCTGCTGGAAAACACCAACATCGAGCGCTTCGATCCCATGCCCTCGCCGGCCGAGATCAAGGCGCAGCACCCGCTGAGCGAGCGCACCGCGACCACGGTCGCGCAGGCGCGCCAAACCCTCGTCGACATCCTCGAGCGGCGCGATCCGCGGCTCTTCGTCGTCGTCGGCCCCTGCTCCATCCACGATCCCGTCGCCGGCCTCGACTACGCCAAGCGGCTCGCCGCCCTCGCCCAGGAAATCTCCGAGACCCTGGTGCTGGTGATGCGCGTCTACTTCGAGAAACCGCGCACCGCCACCGGCTGGAAAGGCTACATCAACGACCCCTTCCTCGACGACAGCTTCCGCATCGACGTGGGCATGGCGCGCGCCCGCGAGTTCCTGCTCTCCGTCAATGAGCTGGGGCTGCCGGCGGCCACCGAGGCGCTCGATCCCATCGCGCCGCAGTACTACGGCGATCTCATCTCATGGACAGCGATCGGCGCGCGCACGGTCGAATCGCAAACCCACCGCGAGATGGCCTCCGGCCTCTCCACCCCGGTCGGCTTCAAGAATGCCACCGATGGCAGCCTGGAAGTGGCCGTCAACGCCATCGTCTCGGCCTCGCGCCCGCACGCTTTCCTCGGCATCGACGAAGAAGGCCGCACCGCCATCGTGCGCACCCGCGGCAACCGCCACGGCCACCTCGTGCTGCGCGGCGGCGGCGGACGTCCCAACTACGACTCGGTCTCGGTATCGCTCGCCGAACAGGCGCTCGCCAAGGCGGGGCTGCCGGTGAACCTCGTCGTCGACTGCTCGCACGCCAACTCCTGGAAGAAACCCGAATTCCAGCCGCTGGTGCTCAAGGACGTGGTACACCAGATCCGCGAGGGCAACACCTCCATCGTCGGCGTGATGCTCGAGAGCTTCCTCGAAGCCGGCAACCAGCCCTTCCCCGCGCCGCCCTCGCAGCTCAAGTACGGCTGCTCGATCACCGACCCGTGCATCGACTGGGACACCACCGCCGCCATCCTGCGTTCGGCGCATGCGGTGCTGCGCGAGGTGCTGCCCCAGCGAGGGCGCTGATGCCGCATCTTCGCCTGCTCACCGCCCCGGCGGCACACGAGTGGCTGGCGCGGCATCGCTTGGCGGTGAGCGAGCAAGGCCCCTTCCTCGAAGTCGCCCTGCCAGCGCGCACCGCCGAGCTCGACCGCGAACTCTGCGCAATCGGCGCCGACTGGGCCTGGCTCGACGAAGACATCGCTCCAAGCTGGCGGGCCTTCCGGCTCTTCGTCACCGACATGGACTCGACGCTTATCGCCATCGAGTGCATCGACGAGATCGCCGATCTGGCCGGCCTCAAACCCGAAGTCGCCCGCATCACCGAAGCGGCCATGCAGGGCGAGCTCGACTTCCGCGAAGCGCTCAATGCCCGCGTGGCGCTGCTGGCCGGCATCCCGGTGGCGCGGCTGGAAGAACTCTACCGCGAACGGGTGCGGCTCAACCCCGGCGCGGCCCGGCTGGTGGCGGCGCTCAAGGAGAACGGCTGCCACTGCGTGCTCGTCTCCGGCGGCTTCACCTTCTTCACCGAGCGGCTCGCACGCGAACTCGGTTTCGACGAAGCCCACGCCAACGTGCTCGAAGCGAAAGACGGCCTCCTCACCGGACGGCTCGTCGGGCCCGTGATCGACGCCGCCGCCAAAGCCGGCATCCTGCGCACCGCCGCCCAGCGCCTGGGTGCGGCGCGGCGCGAGATCCTCGCCGCCGGCGACGGAGCCAACGACCTCGCCATGCTCGCCCTCGCCGGCACGCGCCTTGCCTGGCGACCCAAGCCGCGCATCCTACCCCACGTCAACGTCGTCAGCATGGCGCAGGGGCTGGATGCCGTGCTCGAGCTGTTGCCCTAGGGAAACGCTGATTTATTCCCCCTCTTCAAGAACGACTCGGGCAAGCGCGACCCCGAGATGCATCAGACGAAGAAGGGCAATCAATGGCACTTCGGCATGAAGGCGCACATCGGTGTGGATGCCGCCTCGGGGCTCACCCACACGCTGATCGGCACCGCGGCCAATGCCGGCGACGTCACACAAGCCCAGGCGCTGCTGCATGGGGACGAGACGGACGTCTTTGGCGATGCCGGCTACCAGGGGGTGGAGAAGCGGGCGGAGAACCTGGAGGTTCCCGTACGCTGGCACATCGCCCTGAAGCGCAGCGTGCGCAAGGCTGGCAACACCGATTGAAAACTGACACAGTTTTGCCTCGATCAACGAAGTAAAATTGATATGCTCCCTTTGACGCAAGCGATGCTATTGGGGCTTAGCCAAGAACACTGCCCAGCTGTTCACCCTCTTTGCTCTGGCCAATTACGGTTGCCAGCGGCAAAAATAGGGTCAGCGGCGAGTCGGGCAAGGCGATGAAGCCATGATGCCGATAGAAAGCCGCGGCCGCCTCGTCCTTGGCGTCGACCATCAGGGCGAAGGCGGCAATTTCTGAGCGAGCGGCACGCGCGAGCGCATCAGCCAGCAAAGCGCTGCCCAGGCCTTGGCCTTTGAATGCCCGATCGACGGCCAAGCGCCCCAGGCGAACGGCGGGCACGCTGGGATAACGCGGCAGCTTCTTGCCTATGCTGGGCGGAAGATCGGCCAGCAGCAGGCTGGCTGCGGCCAAGGTGTAATAGCCCGCGATGCGCGGCCCCTCAGCCAGGACCACGAAGCAGGCGGCCACGCGGCGGCGCATGTCCTGGGTGGCGTGTTCCCGTAAATAGCGATTCAGCGGCTCCGAACCGCAGTCGAACGAGGCACGATCATGCACTGCATCGAGTGGCACGAGCAGGAAGGGGGCTCGGCTCATTCGGTGCGCAGGAGCGCGCTACGGCGAGCAAAGGCGCGTTTCAACGCAGGGGTCGGTTCCGGCGGGGAGAGCAGCGCTTGCGCAAAGCATTCCTGATCGGCCAGCGACAGGCGGATCACCGTGGCTTGCTCGATGGCACGTTGCGCTGCGTCCTGCACGGCGGACACGACGAAATCGGTCAGGGTGCGCCCTTGAAGCTCGGCAGCGCGTTTGAGCATCGAATGCAGCTCGGGGCTGATTCTTGCTTCGAGACGGGCGGTCGCAGCGGTGTGGGCCATGGTTTTGTCCTCCTAAGACCAATTGTACGTCAGATTGCCGTACAGATCAAGGGGATTTTTCGATGGTGTAGCGAACAAATAAACTGTCCGGACTTGTAGCACGAGGTTTGTCCGGTTTTCATTAGGTATGGAAGGAGGTGCCTAATGAGACGGACGCAGTTGCTACAGGAGGTACGGAAGATGCGGTTTGAGGAAGCGTGTCAGGTCCCGGACGATTACGTGGCATTTTTATGAAAAGTTCCGGTTTTTCTTTGTACCATCTTTTCATGGCCTCGATGGGCGGGACATGTCCCAGGGCCTTCTGGGGATGGGGTGATTGTGCCGCCACGTAGCGCTGAATCGTCGCCTCCAGCGCTTCGTGACGGTCGAACCGTTGAGGAAGAGGGCGGCATAAAACCTCGGAAACCGCTTTCCATAACGCCCTGATACCACGACAACCCCCTCTCCTCCCTAGAGCTTGCGAATAAACCTGCTGCGCGGCCCGATTGCTCTTCGTTGCGCGGAGCTCGCTCCTCGCCTATCTTCGTGATATGTCTCGTCGCTGCGCTCCGGGCGCCTCGCACTCGAACCGCTCGCGACGGTTTCTTCGCCAGCGCTCAAACCGCCTTGCGCCGGAACACCGGTCGATCCGGGCTCGAGGCCGCAGGATCGTAGGCGTAGCCCTCGAGCGAGAAGCCGAGCAGATCCTCCACCTGCTCCGCCCTTTTCAGGGCCGCATGGCGCGCCATCAGCCCGCGGGCGCGCTTGGCATAGAAGCTGATGATCTTGAAGCGCCCACCCTTCCAGTCCTCGAACACGGGGCTCACCACCCGTGCCCCTAGTGCCGCGACGTCGACTGCCTTGAAGTATTCTTCCGAGGCGAGATTGACGAGCACGGGCACGCGCCCAGCCGCCGCCTGCGCCTCGAGCAGCCGCCGCAGGGCCGCCGTCACCGTCTCCCGCCAGTAGGCATAGAGATCGCGCCCGAGCGGATTCTCCAGCCGCGTTCCCATCTCCAGCCGATGCGGCAGGATGCGGTCGAGCGGGCGCAGCACGCCGTAGAGCCCCGAGAGGATACGCAGATTCTCCTGCAGCCAGGCGATCGCCGCCGAGGGCAGGCTCGCCGCCTCCAGCCCCTCATAGACATCGCCCGCGTAGGCGAAGAGCGCCGCCTTCGCCGCATCGGGCGTATGCTCGGGCGACCAGGCCGCATAGCGTCCCACGTTCAGGGCCGCGAGCTTGTCCGACAAATCCATCAGCTCCTGCAGCTCGGCCGGCGTCAACCGCCGCAACCGCCCGACGAGCTCCTGCGCCCGATCGAGAAAATCGGGCAGTGTCGTCTCCGCCACGGGGGCGGGCGTATCGAAGTCCATCGCTTTGGCCGGGGAGATCACGAATATCATGAGACGACTCCTTTCTTGGCTTGGCAAAGCCGCTGCCGCACCGCCTCGAACAGACACACCGCCACCGCTGCGGCGACGTTGAGCGACTCCATCGCCCCTGGCATGGGGATGCGCACGCAGGCATCCGCCACGGCCAACCACTCGGGACGCACCCCGGCCCCTTCCGCACCGAAAAGCCACAGCGCCGGCGCTTTCAGACCGAGCGCGTAGAGCGGCACGGCCTTCTCGGCGAGCGCCGTGGCGAAAACCCGGCCGCGACGTGCGGCGAACCAGGGCTCGGGATCGTCGATCGCGGCAATCGGCAACACGAAGTGCGCGCCCATCGCTGCACGCAGCACTTTGGGCGCCCAATGATCGGCGCAGCCCGGCCCGAGCAGCACCGCGCCCACGCCCGCGGCGGCGGCGGTGCGCAGGATCGCGCCGACGTTGCCCGGCTCCTGCACCCCATCGAGCAGCACGAGATCGCGCCCGGCGAGCACTTCCGGCGTGAGCGCCAGCATACGGCGCGCGAAACGCGCCACGATGCCAGACGGCGTCTCGGTGGCGGCAAGCGCGCGAAAAACCGGGGCAGAGACGCGAACACGCGCGCACGTGGGCGGCAGCGCCTCGAGCACGGCCGCGAAACGCGCTTCCCGCCCCTCCTCGACGAACACCGCCTCCGGCATCCAGCCGGCCTGCAGCGCCGCGGTGAGCAGGTGATCACCCTCGAGCACGAGCCACGGCTCGCGCCTGCGAAAGGATGCCTCGTTCAGCCAGCGCCGGATCGCGCGCACCTGCGGGTTGTCGCGCGAGCGGATCTCCTGCCAGGAACTCATCGCCCCATGCGCTCCAGCGCCGCACGTACCGGGGCGAAACTGCGACGATGCTCGGGACAGGGACCGAGCCGCGCGAGCGCCGCCAGATGCGCGGCCGTGCCATAGCCCTTGTGCCGGGCAAAGCCATACCCGGGATGGCGGGCTTCCAACGCCACGAGCCGCGCGTCGCGATGCGTCTTGGCAAGGATAGAGGCAGCCATGATGGCCGGTTCGAGGGCGTCGCCGCCGATGATCGTGCGCACCGGCACCTCCAGCGCCGGTGCCTGGTTGCCATCGACCAGCACCTCGTCGGGCGTCAAGGGCAATGCCGCCACGGCGCGCGCCATCGCCCGCAGCGTCGAGCGCAGGATGTTCCAGGCATCGATCTCCGCGGCCGACGCCTCGGCCACTGCCCAAGCGAGCGCGGTGGCGCGGATTTCCGCCGCAAGCCGCTCGCGCTGGCGCGGACTCAGTTTCTTCGAATCGTTCAGCCCTGAGAGCGACGTTCCGGGCGGCAGGATCACCGCCGCGGCCACCACCGGCCCGGCGAGCGGTCCGCGACCTGCCTCATCCACCCCGCAGGTGAGCGTCGACATCGTCTATCCCCTCCCGAGTTTCGGGCCGAACCGCGTCAGGATCGCCTCGCTTGCACGCTGGGCGGTGTCCTGGCGCAGCATGAGGTGCAGTTCGGTGAAGCGCTCGGCGAGCCGCGCACGCGCCGGTGCGTCTTCGAACCAGCGCAACACCGCCGCGGCCAGATCGGCGGGGTTCGCCTCGTCCTGCAGCAGCTCTGGCACCACCGTCTCACGCAGCAGGATGTTGGGCAAACCCACCCACGGCAGATAGGCCATGCGCCGCAGCAGGCGATATTGCCACGGATTCATGCGGTAGGCGATCACCATCGGGCGTTTGAGGAGCGCCGCTTCCAGCGTGGCCGTGCCGCTGGCGAGCAGCACCACGTCGGCCGCCGTCATCGCCTCGTGCGCCCGGCGCGGCAGCACGTGCACCCCGAGCTCGGGCGCCTCGGCCAAGGCTTCGGCCACGAGGGCATCGCCCAAGGCGTTGGCCGTGGGCAAGAGCAGCACCAGATCGGGCAGCGCCTGCCGCAGGCGCGCCGCCGCGGCGAGAAAGACCGGCAAGAGGTGCCTCAACTCCCCCTCGCGGCTGCCTGGCAGCAGCGCCAGCACCGGCGCCTGCGGTGCGATTCCCAGCGCGGCCCGGGCCCCCGCCTGGTCCGGTGCGAGCGGCAGCCGGTCGGCAAGCGGATGGCCGACGAAGCGCGCTTCGATCCCGGCCTCGGCATAGAGCGCTGGCTCGAAAGGAAAAAGGCACAGCATCAGATCGACCGCGCGGGCGATCGTCTTCACTCGCCGGCGGCGCCAGGCCCAGATCGAGGGGCTGACGAAGTGCACCGTGCCGATACCGGCGCGTTTGAGCTGCGCCTCGAGCCCGAGGTTGAAATCCGGCGCGTCGATGCCGATGAAGAGATCCACCGGCGGCGCCGCGAGCGCGTGCACGAGCGCGCGGCGAAAGCGCGCGAGCCGAGGATAGCGCTTGAGCGCATCGACGAATCCGTGCACCGCCAGGGGCTCGTAGGACCAACGCGCATCGAACCCCTGGGCCTGCATCGCCTCGCCGCCCACGCCCCAGAAACGAACCCCGGGCAGCGCCAGGCGCAAACCCTCGAGGAGCAGCCCGCCCAAGAGATCGCCCGAAGCCTCACCGGCCACGAGCGCGACCGAAGGCGTTTCAGCGGACGATGCCACGGCCCGGTTGTGCGAGGAAGTCGATGAGCGGTTGCAGCTCCGGCTGCTCGACGGCCAGTTCCGCGATGCGCTCGCGCGCCTCGGCCAAAGTAAGCCCGCTGCGATAGAGGAGCTTGTAGGCGCGCCGGATGGCGGCGATCGCCTCGGGCGAAAACCCCCGACGACGCAGCCCCTCGGCGTTGATGCCGTGTGGCGCGGCCGGGTTGCCCGCCACCGTCACGTAGGGCGGAAGATCTTGCAGCAGCACCGTGCCCACGCCGCAGAAGCTGTGCGCCCCCACGCGCACGAACTGGTGCACGCCGGTGAAGCCGCCGAGGATCGCCCAGTCCCCCACGACAACGTGGCCCGCGAGCGTAGCGTTGTTGGCGAAAATGGTGTGATTACCCACCATGCAGTCGTGCGCCACGTGCACGTAGGCCATGATCCAGTTGTCGTCGCCCACACGCGTCTCGCCGCCACCCTGCACCGTGCCGACGTTGAAGGAACAATACTCGCGGATGGTGTTGCGATGCCCGATCGTCAGACGCGTGGGCTCCCCCGCGTACTTCATATCCTGCGGCACCTGCCCCAGCGAGCAGAAAGGAAAGACGTGGTTGTCCTCCCCCAGCGCCGTGTGCCCCTCGAGCACGCAGTGCGCCTCGATCCGCGTGCGCGCGCCGATCTTCACGTGCGGACCGATCACGCAGTAAGGGCCGATCTTCACCCCCTCGGCCAGCTCCGCGCCGGCAGCGACGATCGCGCTCGGGTGGATGTCGACCGTGCTCATTTCAGCCCTTTGAGCGCGCACATGAGCTGCGCCTGGGCCGCCACCTCTTCACCGACGCGGGCCGTGGCCGAATACTTCGAGATGCCGCGCACGTTGCGCAGCAGCTCCACTTCCAGCAGCAGCTGATCCCCCGGCACCACCGGGCGGCGGAACCGCGCCTCGTCGATGCCGGCGAAATAGACGATGGAATCGGCATCGGGGCGCGTGCCCATGGTCTCGAAGGAGAGCACGGCTGCGGCCTGGGCGAGCGCCTCCAGGATCAGCACGCCCGGCATCACCGGCGCATGCGGGAAGTGTCCGGGGAAAAACGGTTCGTTGATGGTGACGTTCTTCAACGCCAGGATGCGCTTGCCCACTTCCATCTCGAGGACGCGGTCGACGAGAAGGAACGGATAGCGGTGCGGCAGATACTGCAGGATCTGTTCGATGTTCATCATGTCGCAGGGCTCGCGGCAGGAAATCGGGAAAGCGACGAGGATCAGTCCTCGTCGGCGAGTTCGGCCAGGCGCTTTTCCAGGCGGCGGATGCGCTCGGCCATCGCGTCGAGATGGCGCAGGTGGGCAAAGTTGCGCCGCCACTCCTCATAGGGCTGCAGCGGGATGCCAGCGCCATAGACGCCTGGCCTGGTGATGGGCTTCATCACGCCGGAACCGGCCATGATGGTCACGTCGTCGCAGATCTCCACGTGCCCGGCAATGCCGACCTGCCCGCCCAGGCGGCAGCGGCGCCCGATGCGGGTGCTGCCGCCCACGCCGACGCAGCCGGCCATGGCCGTGTGCGCCCCGACGTGGCAGTTGTGCCCGATCTGGATTTGGTTGTCGAGGATCACGCCCTCCTCGATCACCGTATCTTCGAGCGCGCCGCGGTCGATCGAGGTGTTCGCCCCGATCTCCACGTCATCGCCGATCACCACGCGGCCCAGTTGCGGGATCTTCACCCAGCGCTCTTCCCCACCGTCCCAGGCGAAGCCGAAGCCGTCGGCGCCGATCACCGCCCCGGAATGGATGCGCACACGCGCGCCGATCACACATCCGGGGTAAATCGTGACGTTGGCGGCGATGCGGCATTCCGGTCCGACGCTGCTACCGGCGCCGATCACGCTGCCCGCGCCGATCACCGTGCCTGCTCCGACCCGCGCCCCGGCTTCCACCACCGCGTTGGGCCCGATGGCGCAGCTCGGATCGACCTCACCCAGCACCACCGCGCTGGGATGCACCCCTGGGCACACCTCGGGTTCGGGGTGCAGCCACTGCGCTGCCTTGGCATAGAGCAGGTAAGGATCGGGCGCCAGCACCAAGGCAAGGTGGGGCGGCGCGCGATCGGCGAATTTCGGCGCGAGGATCACGGCGCTCGCGCGGCACTGCGGCAGGCGCGCGAGATACTTCGGCTGTGCCACGAAGGTGAGATCGCCCGGCTGCGCCGATTCGAGCGAGGCGACGCGGCGCAGCACGAGCGCGGGATCGCCGCGCACCTCGACGCCGAAGCGCTCGGCGAGCGCCCCTAGCGTACGCTCAGCCATCACTGCCCCGCCGACTCGAGCGCTTTGATGACCTGGTCGGTAATGTCGATGCGCGGGCTAGCGTAGACCGCGTCCTGCAACACGAGGTCGTATTTGCCGTCTTCCGCGACTTTCTTGATCGCCTTGTTGGCCTGGTCGAGCACGCGCGCGAGCTCCTCGTTGCGCCGCTGGTTGAGATCCTCACGGAATTCACGCTGCTTGCGCTGGAAGTCGCGACTCATCTCGGCAAACGCCCGTTCCTTGCGGCTGCGTTCGCTCTCGTTCATCGACGAGCCCTTGCGCTCCAATTCCTGCTGCAGCGCCTGCAGCTCGTCGGCCATGCGCTTCAACTCCCGGTCGCGCGGCTCGAACTCCTTCTCCAGGCGTTTTTGCGCCGCCACCGCCGGCGGAGCCTCGCGCATCAGGCGCTCCGAATTGACGAACCCGATCTTGGCCTCCGCCCAGGCCATCGCGCTCGTCAGGCCCAGCGACAACGCCACCAACACCGCCACGGATTTTCTCTTCACGCTGACCTCTCTCGTCGTCATTGCACAACCCACCTTCCGGCATCCTCACGCCGACGCCGGAAAAACCGGGACATAGGCTCAGAACATGGTTCCAAACTGGAATTGGAAGTTCTGCGTATCGTCTTTGTAATTGGAACCTCCGACGTCCTTGCGCAGCGGCACCGCGAAGCTGAATTTCAGCGGCCCCAGCGGCGAAGACCAGGAGAAACCGACCCCCGTACTCACGCGCATGTCGTTGAGCTGGATGGGATCGTCCTGATCCCACACATAGCCCGAATCGACGAAGACCGACATGCGGAAGGTCTTGTCCATCCCCATGCCTGGCAAGGGGAAATAGTACTCGGCGTTGAGCACGATCTTGCGCGTGCCGCCGTAGGCGTCGTCGTTCTCGTCCTTGCGCCCGAGGCTACCGGCCTTGAACCCTCGCACGGAACCGATGCCGCCCACGTAGTAGTTGCGGAAGAAGGGGACGTCTTTGTCGCCGTAGGACTCGATCCAGCCGATGTCGCCGTTCAACATGAGCGCCTGGCGCTCGGTGATCGGGATCCACCATTGATGCTGGTAGGAGAGCTTGACGATCTCGATGTCGCCCGGCGGCAGGTCCACTTCGGCCGAGACGCGCTGATAGCGCCCTTTCATCGGGTAGATGCGCGAATCGCGGGTGTCGCGCGCCCAGCCGGCCGTAAATGCCAGCGACGAGACACCATCGCAGTCATAGTCACTGCCCGGACCGCAGAACTCGATGTAGCGCAGCGGGCTATCCCAATAGACGTCGATCTTGGTGAGATCGTAGGCCAGACCGAACTGGATGTTGTCGTCCTCGCCGATCGGCCAGCCCATGCGCAGCCCACCGCCCATCGAACGAGTCTTATAGCGAGAAATATTGTAGCTTTCCGAGGGATCGAAGGTGCGGTAGTAAAGGTCGTAGCCGAGCGAGACGCCATCGATCGTATAGTACGGATCGGTGAAGGAGAGCGAGGCGGTGCGTTTCGACTGGCTGGTGTCGAGCTGCAGGCCCAGCGACTTGCCGCTGCCGAAGATGTTGTCCTGCGTCACCGAGCCCGAGAGCACGATATTGTCCGAGCTCGAAAAGCCCGCGCCGACCATCAGGTTGCCCGTAGGCTTTTCCTTGACGGTGAAATTGACGTCGACCTGGTCGGTGGTGCCGGGCACCGGCTGGGTTTCGACCTGGACGTCGTCGAAGTAGCCCAGACGGTCGATGCGCTGTTTGGACTTGTTGATCTTCTCGGCGTCGTACCACTCGCCCTCCATCTGCCGCATCTCGCGGCGGACCACTTCGTCGCGGGTGCGCACGTTGCCGCCCACGTTGATGCGATGCACGTAGGTACGCCGGCCCGGATCGACGAAGATGGTGAAAGCCACCTGACGCTTCTCGCGATCGATCTCGGGGGCGGCATTGACGTTGGCAAAGGCGTAGCCTTCGTTGCCGAGCCGGTCGGTTACCGCCTTCACCGTGGCATTGAGCTTCTCGCGCGAGAAGACGTCGCCGGGCTTGAGCTGGGCGAGCTTGCGGTATTCCTCTTCCGGCAGAATGAGATTGCCGGCAAAGCGCACCGCCGAAACGGTGTAGCGCTCCCCTTCCTTGACCGAGATCGAAATGTAGATGTTCTGCTTGTCCGGTCCGATCGACACCGAAGCCGACTCGATCTCGAAATCGAGGTATCCCTGGTTCATGTAGAATGAGCGCAGCGATTCCAGATCCTGCTGCAGTTTCTCGCGCGAATAGCGGTCGGATTTGGTGTACCAGGTGAGCCAGCCCGGGGTGGTCAACTGGAACTTTTTCAGGAGTTCTTTTTCGGAAAAGGCCTTGTTGCCGACGATCTTGATCTCGGCGATCTTGGCCGGCTCCCCTTCGGTGATGTCGAAACGGATGGCCACCCGGTTGCGCGGCAAGGGCGTGATGGTCGTTTGGATATCCACCGCATAGTAGCCGCGCGAGAGGTATTGACGCTTGAGCTCCTGCTCCGCTTGCCGCAGCAGCGAGCGGTCGAAGATGCGCGATTCGGCCAAACCAACGCCGCGCAGCGCCTGCTTGATGGAGTCGACGTCGAATTCTTTCATGCCGACGAACTGGAGTTCGCCGATGGCGGGCCGCTCGTCGACGAGGACCACCAGCACGTCGCCGTCGGCCTCGATGCGCACGTCGCTGAAAAATCCCGTCTCGAAGAGCTTGCGCACCGCCTCGTCGGCCTGCTCCTGGGTGATGCGCTCGCCCACCTTCACCGGCAGATAGCTGAAGATGGTCCCGGCCTCGACGCGCTGGATCCCTTCGACGCGGATGTCCTTGACCACGAACGGCTCGAACGCCTGGACCGACCCCACGAGCAAAGCTCCGATCAGGGCCACCACCGCCGCCAGTTTTTTCTTCATCCGCTCACACTCGACCAAATCCGGGACACATCGTTGAACAGCGCAATCGCCATCAACGTCATCAACAGCGCCAAGCCAATCTGCTGGCCGATCTCCATCGCCCGCTCGGAGAGCGGCCGGCCGCGCACGGCTTCGAGCGAATAATACAGCAAATGCCCGCCATCCAGAATCGGCACCGGCAGCAGGTTCAACACCCCCAGGCTGATGCTCACCAAGGCGACGAAGCGCAGATAGTGCTCCAGACCCATTTTCGCCGTCTGACCGGCATAGTCGGCGATGGTGAGCGGCCCGGAGAGGTTCTTGAGCGAGGCCTCGCCGATGAGCATGCGCCCGAAGAGGCGCAAGCTCATCGCGCTCACTTCCCACGTCTGCCGCAACGCCAGATTCAGCGCCTGCAGCGGCGGATAGCGCACGG
Source organism: Tepidiphilus thermophilus (assembly GCF_001418245.1). Classification (NCBI taxonomy): domain Bacteria; kingdom Pseudomonadati; phylum Pseudomonadota; class Hydrogenophilia; order Hydrogenophilales; family Hydrogenophilaceae; genus Tepidiphilus; species Tepidiphilus thermophilus. The sequence goes on along the minus strand of NZ_LIPU01000007.1, from coordinate 68,194 downwards.
ATACGAGGAATTCCTCGTCGGGAACGGGGCGTACCGCCACGCCGATGCGTCCGATCGTTCCCCCTTGGCCATCGTCGGCGGACTCGGCGAACACCTCCCGTTCGAGCGTCCGGCCCTCCTGCTCCAGGGTGAAACGCAAGGTCTTGCCGGGATTCGCACGCACGATCTCGACCAGATCCCGCCAATCGGCGATCGGCTTGCCCTCGATGGCGCGCACCCGCATCCCGGGCACGATGCCGGCGCGCTCGGCCGGGCTGCCCGGAGCGACGCTGCCCACCACCGGCTCCAGGGGCGGACGCCAGGGCTTGAGCCCCAGCTGTACCATGACGTCGTCGCTGCCGTGATCGACGACGACCCCGGCGAGCGGCAAAGAGATCGTCAGGCGCTCGCCGGCGCGCTCCACCTCCAGCGTCGCCGCATCGCGGCGCAGGGCCGCGGCGAGCACTTCCCAACGCAGCTGCGGCAGGCTCAGCACCTCGCGCCCGTCGACGGCCATCACCCGGTCGCCCGGCTGCAACCCTGCCTGCGCCGCGATGCTCTCGGGCGGCGGATCGATTCGCGCCACCGGCTCGCGCACTCCCACCGTATAGAGCGCCGCATAGAGAACGATCGCCAACAAGAGGTTGGCCAGGGGGCCGGCGACCACGATCAGCATGCGCTTGCCCACCGGCTGACGGTTGAACGCACGGGCGAGATCCTCGGGCGCCACCGGGCCTTCCCGCTCATCGACCATTTTCACATAGCCGCCCAAGGGGACGGCGGCGAGCACCCATTCCGTGCCATCGCGCCCGAAACGGCGCGACCACAGCGCTGGCCCGAAACCAATGGAAAAACGCAGCACTTTCACGCCACAGGCCCGGGCGACGAGGTAGTGCCCCAGCTCGTGGAAGAAGATGAGGCCACCCAGGGCGATCACGAAAGGAATGAGGTAGGAGAAGACGTTCATGCGCCCTCCCCCGCGAGCAAGGATTCGGCCCGGTCTCGCGCCAGGCGGTCGAATTCCAGCACCGCCTCGATCGTGTCGAGCTCGCGCTTCGGCAGCTGCGCGAGCGTGGCTTCGATCAGGGCCGGAATGCGGTCGAACCGCAAGCGCCCCTGCAGGAACGCAGCCACCGCCACCTCGTTGGCCGCATTGAGCGCGGCAGGGGCCGAGCCGCCTTCGCGCAGCGCCTCGTAGGCGAGCCGCAGGCAAGGAAAACGCTCCAGGTCGGGCGGTTCGAATTCGAGCCGGCCCACGCGCACCAGATCGAGTGGCCTCACCCCCGCCTCGAGCCGCTGGGGAAAGCCCAAGGCATGGGCGATCGGCGTGCGCATGTCGGGCGTGCCCAGCTGCGCGAGCAGCGAACCGTCGCGGTATTCCACCAGCGAATGCACCACGCTCTGGGGATGGATCAGCACGTCGATGCGCGAGGGTGGCAGGCCGAAAAGCCAGTACGCCTCGATCACCTCCAGCCCCTTGTTCATCATCGTGGCCGAGTCGACCGAGATCTTGCGCCCCATCGACCAGTTGGGATGGGCACACGCCTCTTGGGGCGTAATGGCAGGAAACGTCTCCTGCGGCCGCTCGCGAAACGGCCCCCCCGAAGCGGTGAGGAGGATCCGCCGCACGCCGAAATCGTCCGGCCGGCTGCGGTCGTAGTCCGGCGGCAGCGCCTGGAAGATGGCGTTGTGTTCGGAATCGAGCGGCAGCAGCCGCGCCCCGTGACGCGCCACCGCCTCCATGAAGAGTCCGCCGGCGAGCACCAGGGCCTCCTTGTTGGCGAGCAGGATCTTCTTGCCCGCACACGCGGCGGCCCAGGCAGGGGGCAGCCCCGCCGCGCCAACGATGGCGGCGATCACCGTATCCACTTCGGGATGGCGGGCGACTTCGGCGAGCGCAGTCGCTCCTTGACGCACTTCGGTCGGAATGCCCTCACGGCGCAGTGCCGCGCGCAAGGCGTCCGCAGCGTCCGCCTCGCCCAGCACCGCCCAGCGGGGTTCAAACCGCCGGCACGCTTCGAGCAACTCTTTCCAGCGGCGCTGCGCCGTGAGGGCTACGACTTCGAAGCGCTGCGGGTGGCGCGAGACCACGTCCAACGCGCTCGCGCCGATCGAACCGCTCGCGCCGAGGATCGCCAAGCGTTCCCGCTTCATTGCCGCTCCAGCCACCACAGGGCGAGAAAAGGCATCGTCGCCGTCAGACTGTCGATGCGATCGAGCACCCCGCCATGCCCGGGCAAGACATCGCCGGAATCCTTCACGCCGGCGACACGTTTCATCCAGGATTCGAAGAGATCCCCTTCGATCGCCACCGCCGTCAAGGCCAACAGTACAACGAAGAAATGCCCAAAGGGCGTGCCCGCGGGAGCAAGGCCGAGCAAATACAAAAGTGTGGCATACCCCCCCACGGCGACGAATGCGCCCAACGCACCTTCGATCGTCTTGCCCGGGCTGATCGTCGGGGCAAGCTTGTGCCGTCCCCAACGACGCCCGACGTAGTAGGCGGCGGCATCGGCCACCCACACGAGCGCCATCATCGCCAGCAGGTGCAAGGCAGAGAACTCCCGTAGCGCCACGACCGCCAGAGCAGCGGGCCACAGCACCAGAGCACCCACCGCAGCCCACAACGAACGGCTGCGGCAGCGCCAACCCGCGAGCAGCGTCCAGGGCGCGAGGCTCAGCCAGAAAGCAGCCCCGGCGATCATTACTGCCTCGAGCACCGGCAGCACGGGTTCACCCAGGCTCACGCCGCTTACCCGCCACAAGAAGGCATACCCGACCACGTAACCCAGAGCCCCGCCCCAGGCGGGCACCTCGGCCCAACCGATGAGCCGGCACCACTCACGGCCGGCGAGGAACACGACGAACGCGACGGCCACCGCCCACAAAGTGGCCGGCGCAAAAAAAAGCAAGAGGAGCAAACCGGCGATCAAGATCGCTGCGGTAAAGAGCCGGCGCGAGGCATTCCCGAGAGGGGCGATCATGGAGAGGCGGCGAGCTGCTCGCTCGTGCGGCCGAAGCGCCGTTCGCGGCACTGGTAGGAGCGAACCGCCTCGTCGAGTGCCTCCTCGCGGAAATCCGGCCAGAGCATGTCGGTGAAATAGAGTTCGGTGTAGGCGAGCTGCCAGAGCAGGAAATTGCTCAAGCGCTGCTCGCCGCCAGTGCGGATGAAGAGATCGGGTTCGGGTGCCCAACCCAGGGCGAGCTCCGCCTGCAGCTCGGCCTCGGTGTAACCGCCGGCGCGCTCGGGATGTTTGCTGGTGAGCCGGTTCATCGCCTGCACGATGTCCCAGCGACCGCCGTAATTGGCGGCGATGTTGAGGCAGATCTTGGTGTTGGCCGCGGTCTTCGCCTCGGCCCTGGCGATGAGCGCCTGCAATTCCGCATCGAAGCGGCTGCGATCGCCGATGACGGTGAGCCGCACGCCGTTGCGGTGCATGCGCGCGACCTCGCGCTGGAGCATCATGCGAAAGAGCCCCATGAGAAAGCCCACCTCTTCCGCCGGACGGCGCCAGTTCTCCGAGCTGAAGGCAAAGAGGGTGAGATGCTCGACACCAAGCTCGGCGCAATGGCGCACGACGCGGCGCACCGCCTCCACGCCCTGACGGTGCCCCTCCATGCGGGGCAGTCCGCGCTGCTTCGCCCAGCGACCGTTGCCATCCATGATGATGGCGATGTGCCGCGGGATCGGGCGCACTTCGGGGATGCCCATCGTCGATGTTAGGGGAAGTTCGGCCACGGTGCCTCGCGCAGCCCCGCCGGACGCTGCGGCGGGGGAATGGGATCAGATCTGCAGCAGTTCCTGCTCTTTCTTCTCGATAAGCTTGTCGATCTCGCCGATGTAGCGGTCGGTGAGTTTCTGGACGTCTTCCTCGGCCCGGCGCGCCTCGTCCTCACTGATCGTTTTCTTCTTCAGGGCTTCCTTGATCTCATGGTTTACGTCGCGGCGCACGTTGCGCACCGCCACGCGCGCCTGCTCCCCTTCGTGCCGGACCACCTTGCCCAGCTCCCGGCGGCGCTCCTCGGTGAGCGGCGGCATGGGCACGCGCAGGATCTCGCCCATGTTGGAAGGGTTGAGCCCCAGATCGCTCTCGCGGATCGCTTTTTCGATCTTGGAGAGCATGTTCTTTTCCCAAGGCTGCACGCCGATGGTGCGCGAATCGATCAGGGTGACGTTGGCCACCTGCGACACCGGAACCATGGAACCGTAATATTCGACCATGACGTGGTCGAGCAGGCCCGTGTGGGCGCGGCCGGTACGAACCTTGGCGAGATCGACCTTGAGCACCTCGACGGCCTTGGCCATGCGCTGCTCGGCGTCCTTCTTGAGTTCAGCGACGTTCATCTCGACTCCTTACGAATGCACGAGCGTGCCTTCGTCCTCGCCCATGACGACGCGGCGCAAGGCCCCCGGCTTGAAGATCGAAAACACGTTGATGGGCAGCTTGATGTCGCGGCACAAGGCGAAGGCGGTGGCATCCATCACCGCGAGATTGCGCCCGATCGCCTCATCGAAGCTGATGCGGTGATAGCGCTTGGCGGTGGGGTCTTTCTGCGGATCGGCGGTATAGACCCCGTCGACCTTGGTCGCCTTCAACACGATCTGCGCCCCGATCTCGGCGCCGCGCAGCGCGGCCGCCGTGTCGGTGGTGAAGAAAGGATTCCCCGTACCGGCAGCGAAGATGACGATGCGACCTTCTTCCAGATGCCGGATGGCGCGGGCGCGGATGTAGGGTTCGACCACCTGCTCGATGCGCAGCGCCGAGAGCACGCGCGACTCGACCTCATGCCGCCGGAAGGCGTCCGACAGCGCCATGGCATTCATCACCGTGGCGAGCATGCCGATGTAGTCGGCGGTCGCCCGGTCCATGCCACTCGCCGCCCCTTGGATGCCGCGAAAGATGTTGCCCCCGCCGATCACGATCCCGATCTGCACGCCGAGCCCGGAGACTTCGGCGATTTCACCGACGATGCGTTCGACGACCTTCTCGTTGATGCCGTAGGGGTCGTCGCCCATCAGGGCCTCGCCCGACAGCTTCAAGAGGATGCGGCGATAGGCAGGGGTGGACATGGGCTCGCCTCGTCTTCAGGACTTGACCGCGGCCGCTGCCTGCGCCGCCACTTCGGCTGCGAAGTCGGTCTGTTTCTTCTCGATGCCTTCGCCGACGACGAAGAGTGCGAAAGAGGCGACCCTGGCGTTGCGCTGCTTCAGGAGCGTCTCGACGCTGAGCTTGTCGTCCTTGACGAAGCCTTGCCCCAGCAGGGTGACCTCCTTGAGGTATTTCTGCACCGCGCCTTCGGCGATCTTGTCGAGGATCGCCTCGGGCTTGCCCGATTCGATCGCTTTCTGCCGCGCGATGCGCCGCTCGGTCTCGATGAGCTCGGCGGGCACCTGATCGGCCGAAAGGGCCTTTGGCTTGCACGCGGCGATGTGCATGGCCAGGTCCTTGCCCAGCGCCTCGTCGCCGCCGACGAGATCGACGAGCACGCCGATCTTGGCGCCGCCGTGCACGTAGGAGTACACCTTGCCCTGGGCCTCGATGCGGACGAAACGGCGAATGGTGATGTTCTCGCCGATTTTGCCCACGAGTTCGGTGCGCACCTGCTCGACCGGCTTGCCGTCGAGCTCGAGCTGGGAGAGCGCGGCCACGTCGGCCGGATTGCGCTCGGCCACCAGCTGCGCCAGGCGGTTGGCGAAGGCGATGAATTCGTCGTTCTTCGCTACGAAGTCGGTCTCGCAATTGACCTCGACCATGGCCGCGAGCTTGGCATCGGGCGACACCCAGATGGCGACGATGCCTTCGGCGGCCACGCGGCTGGCGGCCTTGCTCGCCTTGTTGCCGAGCTTGACGCGCAGGATCTCCTCGGCGCGCGCCATGTCGCCGCCGGCCTCCGCGAGCGCTTTCTTGCACTCCATCATCGGCGCATCGGTGCGCTCGCGCAGCTCCTTGACCATGCTTGCGGTAATTTCAGCCATCATCCGTCCTCACGAAAGATTGTCGGGCGGACGCGCCCGAAGCGCGCCCGCCGCATGCACACTGCTTCTGCCTTACTCGGCCGCCGGCGCTTCGCCTTCCTCGGAGGCCGTCTCACCTTCGGCGCCTTCGACTTCCACGAACTCGTCGGAAGCCGCAGCGACCACTTCCTGCAGCGCCATGGCCTTGCCTTCGAGCACCGCGTCGGCGATCGCCCGGGCGTACAGGCGCACGGCGCGGGCCGAATCGTCGTTGCCCGGGATCACGTAATCGATGCCCTCAGGCGCATGGTTGGTGTCGACCACCGCCACGACCGGAATGCCCAGCTTGTTCGCTTCGGACACGGCGATCTTGTGGTGCCCCACGTCGATGACGAAGAGCGCGTCGGGCAGACGATCCATCTCCTTGATGCCGCCCAGGCTGCGCTCGAGCTTGTCGAGCTCGCGCTGCAGACCCAGTGCCTCGCGCTTGGGCAACTGCTGCACCGAGCCGTCGGCGAACGCCGCTTCGAGCTCCTTCAAGCGCGCGATGGACTGGCGCACCGTCTTGAAGTTGGTGAGCATGCCACCGAGCCAGCGTTCATTGACGAAAGGCATGCCGCAGCGCTGGGCTTCCTCGGCGATGATGTCACGCGCCTGGCGCTTGGTGGCGACAAAAAGGATCGTGCCGCCCTTGGCCGAGAGCCGGCGCACGAATTCGACCGCTTCGCGCAGCTTCGCCAGCGTCTTCTCGAGGTTGATGATGTGGATCTTGTTGCGCTCGCCGTAGATGTAGGGGGCCATCTTGGGATGCCAGAAACGGGTCTGGTGCCCAAAGTGGACGCCAGCCTCGAGCATTTGACGCATCGTGACGTTCATGAAGACTCCAATGGATAAGGGTTGAACCTCCGCCCGCGACCCACCGTGCGCGAACACGGACCCTCGTCGCTTGCGGGCGTGTGGAATGGCCTGCCGCGTACGGCAGGCCCGGCATTATAACGAAGGCAAGAGCGTCCGTCAAAAAAAGGCGGGACGGCGCAATCCCCGGCTCGGGCGTCAAGCGACGTCCGGCTCGGGCTGATCGAGTCCGAAAGCCTTGTGCAGCGCGCGCACGGCGAGCTCGAGGTACTTCTCGTCGATCAGCACCGAAATCTTGATCTCGGAGGTGGAGATCATCTGGATGTTGATCCCCTCTTCGGCAAGCGTGCGGAACATCTTGGCCGCCACGCCGGGGTGCGAACGCATCCCAACGCCCACCAGCGAGACCTTGCACACCGACTTGTCGCCGATCACCTGACGCGCCCCGAGATCGTTCTTCACCCGCTCGAGGATCTCCATCACTTTCTTGAGATCGTTCTTCGCCACGGTGAAGCTGAAGTCGGTGGTGCCGTCATGGCCGACGTTTTGCACGATCATGTCGACGTCGATGTTCGCATCGGCCACCGGCCCCAGGATCTGGTAGGCGACTCCCGGCTTGTCGGGCACGCCGAGCAACGTCACCTTGGCCTCGTCGCGCTGAAAGGCGATGCCGGAAATGATGGGCTGTTCCATGTTCTTTTCTTCCTCGACCGTGATCAACGTCCCTTCTCCCTCTTCTTCGAAACTGGAAAGCACCCGCAACTTGACCTTGTACTTGCCGGCGAATTCCACCGAGCGGATCTGCAGCACCTTGGAGCCGAGGCTGGCCATCTCGAGCATCTCCTCGAAGGTGATCTGCGACAAGCGCCGCGCCTCGGGCACGATGCGCGGGTCGGTGGTATAGACGCCGTCGACGTCGGTGTAGATCTGGCACTCGTCGGCCTGCAACGCCGCCGCCAGCGCCACGGCGGTGGTATCTGAGCCGCCGCGCCCGAGCGTGGTGATGTTGCCTTCGCCATCCACCCCTTGGAAGCCGGCCACGACCACGACCTTGCCTGCGGCCAGATCGGCGAGCATGCGCTCCGGCTCGATCTCCAGGATACGCGCCTTGGTGAAGGCGCTGTCGGTATGGATGGGCACCTGCCAGCCGGTATAGCTCCTGGCCGGGATGCCGAGCGACTGCAGGGCGATCGCGGTGAGTCCGATCGTCACCTGCTCGCCAGTGGCGAGCACGACGTCCACCTCGCGCGGATCGGGTGCGTCGGACAACGCCTGGGTGAGTGCCACGAGCCGGTTGGTCTCACCGCTCATGGCCGAGACCACCACCACCACCTGGTGCCCCTGCTGGCGGTATTTCGCCACGCGGCGCGCGACGTTCTGAATCCGCTCCGGCGAGCCCACGGAGGTACCGCCGTATTTCTGCACGATGAGCGCCATCTTCCCCTCGGAAACGATCTGAAACTTCGAATTTTATCAACGATCGCGTGTTCACGCCACGCGGCGAACTCCTCGCATTTCCGCCGCGGCACTTTCGAGACGATGATAAAGAGCGATACAAAAAATTCGTATTCGCTATCGAAAAATGGTTGTCTTACAATTTGCCTCGTTATATGATTATGCCTCGCTCAGGCACGACATGAGCGAGGCATGATCTCCTATCCACGAGTAATGGAGCCAATCTCGATGAAAAACCTTACCGGCGGCGACATCCGCGAACTGCGCAAGAAACTGGGCCTCAACCAGTCCCAGTTCTGGTCCAAACTCGGCGTCACCCAGAGCGGGGGCTCCCGCTACGAGAGCGGGCGCAACATCCCTCGCCCCGTGCAGGCGCTGCTGCGCCTCGTCCACGTCGAGCAGATCGACGTGAACAAGATCAAGCGGGAAGACTGGGAAGTCGCGCAATATCTCAAGGCAACCGATGCCGAGCGCTTCAAGGAACTCAAGAAAGAAGCGCGCGCCTGGCTGAAAAACCAGGGAAAGACGTCCGCCCCCGTCGAAGAAGGGGAAACGGTGGAAGACTGAGCCTCCTGGCTCGGCCGCGATCGACGGGATCACGGCGACCGCCGCGACCTTGCACCCTGCAGGCCGCGGCGGTTTTTTCCGCTAGAATCCTCCCATGCAGATCACCCGACGCTTCGAATTCGACGCCGGGCACCGCATTCCCAACCATGAAAGCCGGTGTCGCCACCTGCACGGCCATCGCTATGCACTCGAGGTGACGCTCATCGGTGAGCCGGTCCCAGAGGCCGGACGCAGCGACGAGGGAATGGTGCTCGACTTCTCCGCCCTCAAGGCCCTCGTCCACGAAACCGTGGTCGATCCTTGGGATCACGCCTTCCTCGTGCATCGCGACGACGCCTTGGTGCGCTCGCTCCTCGAGCGCATCCCGGACCATCGAACGGTCGTGCTCGACGCCGTTCCCACCGCCGAAAACCTCGCGCGCATCGCCTATGAGCTCCTGTCCGAGCGCTTGCACCTCGCCCATGGCGATCGGCTGCGACTGCGCCGGGTGCGCCTCTACGAGACGCCCAACTGTTGGGCGGATTACCCCGACGACTGAGCGCCTCTTGGCAAAACCCCGGCCGCTGGGGATAATCGCGGCGTCCCCGGCCGGAGAAAGGCGATGGAACGACTCGAACACCCGCTACCGGATGCGGCCGCCTGGATTCGCTTCTTCGCCGAGCGCGCCGACAAGGTCCCCATCCTCAGACATACCAAGCGCCGCCTCGAGGAACTGCGCCCGGCGGCGGAAACGCTCAATGCCCACGTCCTCTCGCAGGTGGTGCTGCAGGATCCACTCCTCACGCTGCGGCTGATGGTGACGCTGCAAAAGCGCCGCCCGCCCGACCTGCGCACGCGCGAGCTCACCACCATCGACCGCATCCTCCTCATGCTGGGCATCCGCGCCTTCTATGCCGAATGCGACCGCATGACGCTGGTGGAAGAGGAGCTCGCTGATCAGCCGCGCGAGCTGGCGATGCTGCTTCGGCTCATCGCGCGGCTACGGCGGGCGGCGCGTTTCGCCCGCGAATGGGCGCTCCTGCGCCGCGACATCGAAGTCTCGGAAGTGGTGGTCGCGGCGCTGTTGCACGACATCACCGAAGTCCTGATGTGGCTCTATGCCCCCCGGCTCATGTCGCTGCTCATCCGCTTGCGTCGCACCTACCCTGCCATCCCCCTCGAGCAGCTGCAGCGCAAGGTGTTCAACGCCACCGAAGTCGAGATCCGCAACGGCCTCATCGACGCGCTGGAACTACCCGAGATCCTGAAAAAGCTGCTCGACGACCACCACCTGGAGAATCCGCGCACGCGCACGGTATGGCTCGCCACGCGGCTTGCGCGCCACCTCGCCCACGGCTGGAACGATCCGCGCATCCCGGCCGACCTCGACGCCATCCAGGAACTGGTGCATGTCAATCGCGAGATCCTGCTCAAGCAGCTCGGCGCGCCGGAAGAGGTGATGGCGCGCCTACTCGGCCCTACCAACGCCGAAACGCCGCCCACCCGTACCGATGGCGGCGAGCCGTCGAACGTCACCCCTGCTCCGCCACACGGCAAATGAACGCTCACCCCTCGCCCGCGGCGAGCGCTTCCAGTTCCGACCAGCGTTCGAGCAAGGTTTCGATCTCTTCCTCCACCGCCGTGAGCCGCGACTTCAGGCCGGCCACTTCCTGCGCCCGCTCGCTGTAGAGCCGCGGATCGGCGAGCGCCTCGGCGAGCGCCGCCTGCTCCGCTTCCAAGGCTTCGATCCTTTGCGGCAGCGCCTCCAGCTCCTGGCGTTCGCGGTACGACAAGCGCCGCGGCCGGGAAGAGCGGGATTTCTCCGGGGCAGCGATCTTGGTTTTGACGGGCGCCTTGGTCGGACCCGTGGCTGCCGGCGCCAACGCGGTTTCGCCTCGCTGCCGCAGCCAGTCGCTGTAGCCGCCGACGCACTCTTCCCAGCGCCCGTCGCCGGTCGAGGCGATCACCTGCGTGACGACGTTGTCGAGGAAGCGCCGGTCGTGGCTCACCAGCAGCAAGGTTCCCGGATAAGCGAGCAGGCGCTCCTCGAGGAGCTCCAACGTGTCGAGATCGAGGTCGTTGGTCGGTTCGTCGAGCACCAGCACATTGGCCGGCTGAGCAAAGAGGCGCGCGAGCAGCAGGCGGTTGCGCTCCCCGCCCGAGAGCGTCTTCACCGGCGAGCGCGCCCGCTGCGGCGAGAAGAGGAAGTCCTCGAGGTAGCCGACGACGTGGCGCCGCTGCCCGGCGATCTCCACCGTATCCGAACCGGGACTGACGACGTCGATCAGCCGCGCCTCGGGGTCGAGCTGGGCGCGCATCTGATCGAAATAGGCGACGTTGCGGCGCGTGCCGTGGCGCACCAGACCCGCATCGGGTTCGATCTCGCCCAGGATGAGTTTGAGCAAGGTCGTCTTGCCGGCCCCGTTGGGACCGATGAAGCCGATGCGATCGCCCCGCAGGATGGTGGTGGAAAAATCGCGCACCACCGTCTTCTCGCCCCAGGATTTCGTCACGCCCACGAGCTCGGCCACCAGCCGACCGCTCTGCTCGCCCGCCTCGAGCTGCAGGCGCACCCGCCCGAGCCGCTCGCGGCGCGCCTCGCGTTCCTCGCGCAGCCGCTCCAGCCGGCGCACCCGGCCCTCGTTGCGCGTACGCCGCGCCTCCACCCCTTTGCGGATCCACGCCTCTTCCTGGGCGTGGAACTTGTCGAAGCGCGCCTGCGCCTGCGCCTCGGCCGCGAGCTGCTCGGCCTTGCGCCGTTCGTACTCGGCGAACGACCCGGGAAAGCTCGCCAGCCGCCCCCGGTCGAGCTCGACGATGCGGGTGGCGACCCGATCGACCAGGGCCCGGTCGTGCGTCACCAGCACGACGCTGCCACGAAAGGTGAGCAGCATCTGCTCCAGCCGCTCGATCGCGGCGATGTCGAGGTGGTTGGTCGGCTCATCGAGCAACAGCACTTCCGGCTCGGCCACCAGCGCGCGGGCGAGCGCCACGCGTTTCACCCCGCCGCCCGAGAGCGATGCGATGCGCGCCTCGGCCTCCAACCCCAGCGCCGCGAGCGCGGCGTCGATGCGGTGCTGCCACTGCCACCCGCCCTCGCGCTCCAGCGCCTGCTGGACGGCGTCGAGTTCGGCAAGGAGCGCCGGCTCGGGAGTGGCCGCCACGTGGCGCGACAGCGCCTGAAACCGCCGCAAGAGGCCTGCCGCCTCGCCCAGCCCCTCGGTGAGCACCTCGGCCACCGTGGCCTGCGGCGGGAAGTCCGCTTCCTGCGGCACGTAGGCCAGACGCAGGCCCGGCTGGCGCCACAGGAGCCCGTCGTCGAGCGGCTGCTCGCCGGCGAGCACGCGCAGCAGGCTGGATTTGCCCGCACCGTTGCGCCCGATCAGCACCACCCGCTCACCCTCGTCGAGCTGAAAGGACGCGGCGTCGAGCAGAGGAACGTGACCAAACGCAAGATGGGCGTCGTCGAGGCGGAGCACAGGCATGACAAAAACCTTGAAAGGGAGTCCCCCCGCCAGGAATCGAACCTGGATCTAGCGCTTAGGAGGCGCTCGTTCTATCCATTGAACTACGGGGAGAGAGGGGTGATTCAGCGCGACGGCACTTCCGCATAGAGGTCGTGCACGTCGCAGTCGGTGACGAGGACTTCGGCGAATTCGCCCGGCTGCAAGTCCTCGCCGTTGGGAATGATGACGAGACCGTCGATTTCGGGCGCGTCGGCGCTCGAACGCGCGAGCGCCCCCTCTTCGTCGACCTCTTCCACCAGCACCGCGATCCGGCGCCCGATCCAGCGCTCCAGCCGCTGCGTGGAGATGTCCTCCTGCCACTGCAGCAGGCGCACGCGCCGTTCCTCGCGCACCTCCTCGGGCACGGCACCGGGAAGCGCATTGGCCGCCGCGCCCTCGACGGGGGAATAGGCGAAGGCGCCGACCCGGTCGAGCTGCGCCTCTTCGAGGAACTGCAACAGCAAGTCGAAATCCTCCTCGGTCTCACCAGGGAAGCCGGTGATGAAGGTCGAGCGGATCGTCAAGTCGGGGCAGATCTCGCGCCAGCGCCGGATGCGCTCGAGCACCCGTTCGGTGGCCGCCGGCCGCTGCATCGCCTTGAGGATGCGGGGGCTGGCGTGCTGGAACGGGACGTCGAGATAGGGCAGGATCTTGCCCTCGGCCATGAGCGGGATGAGCTCGTCCACGCTCGGATAGGGATAGACGTAGTGTAGCCGGATCCATACGCCGAGCTCCCCCAGCAGACGGGCGAGCTCGGCGAGACGCTGGCGTACCGGCCGACCGTCGACGAAGCCCGTGCGGTACTTGAGGTCCACCCCGTAGGCGGCGGTGTCCTGCGACACGACCAGGATCTCCTTGACGCCGGATGCGACCAGCGCCTCGGCCTCGGCCATGATCTCGTGGATGGGGCGGCTGACGAGATCGCCGCGCAGCGACGGGATGATGCAGAAGGTACAGCGGTGGTTGCAGCCCTCGGAGATCTTCAGGTAGGCGTAGTGCGGCGGCGTGAGCCGCAGTCCCTGCGGGGGGACGAGGTCGGTGAAGGGGTCGTGCGGCTTGGGCAGATGGCGGTGCACCAGATCGAGCACCTCGGCCTCCGCATGCGGACCGGTGATCGCCAGCACCTGGGGGAATTCTTCGAGGATGCGCTGCGGCCGGGCGCCCAGGCAGCCAGTGACGATGACCTTGCCATTCTCCGCCAGCGCCTCGCCGATCGCCTGCAGCGATTCTTCCACCGCCGCGTCGATGAAGCCGCAGGTATTGACGATGACCAGATCCGCCCCTTCGTAGTCGGGGCTGAGCGCATAGCCCTCGGCCCGCAGGCGTGTAAGGATGCGTTCGGAGTCGACGGTGGCCTTGGGGCAGCCCAGGCTTACCATGCCCACGCGGGGCGCAGCAAACTCAAGTTTCATCGGGCTTGGTCGGTGAGGTCGTGCCGCCTTGGGCGGATTCGTCCGCCTGCGGCCGCAGGCCGGAGAACATGGCGCCGAAGAGCCCGCGCGTCTGGCTCTCCGCCTGCTTCTGCATCTGGGTGAGCAGCTGGCGCGATTGCTCGAGATAGGCGTTCATCATCGATTGTAGCGCCGGAGCCTGCAGCGAAAGAAACTGCGCCATCCAGTCGGTGCCGAGCGGCGCCTTGTCCCCGTAGAGCGAGCGCAGCTGCTCCTGGAACTTGTTCTGCATTTCGACGAAGGCGGCGATGCTGTTTTCCAGATAGCGCCCCATCAGGTTTTGCGACGCCTGGCCATAGAAACGGATGATCTGCGCGAGCAGCTCGGAAGAAAAGAGCGGCTGGCCGCAGGCTTCCTCTTCGAGGATGATCTGCAGCAGCACGCTGCGCGTGAGATCTTCCCCCGTCTTCGCGTCGACGATACGGAAAGGCTCGTGTGAAAGCACAAGGTTCTTCACGTCACCGATCGTGATGTAGGCGCTGCTGACGGTATCGTACAAACGGCGATTGGGGTACTTCTTGATCAGGCGGATCTGCTGCGCATCGGTCATTGCCGATCTTTCCCACAAGGAGGTCGCGACGAAACATTATACCGTAGCAAAAGGCAGAGGTTCCCCGCGGCCGAAAAATGCAGGGTCCGCAGGGTGACACCGACAAGGCATCGCCTCTGCAGACCCGGTGACCGTAGCCCCTCTTCCAAGGAGGGAGGTGCCGATCCTCAATACATGTGCTGGCCGCCGTTGATGGCGATGTTGGCCCCGGTCATGTAAGCAGCCTCATCGGAGGCGATGTAGGCCACCAGTCCGGCGATCTCTTCGGGCTTGCCCAGACGTCCCATGGGGATCTGCGGCAGGATCTTGGAGTCCAGGATCTCTTGCGGAATGGCGAGCACCATCTTGGTACCGATGTAGCCCGGCGAAACGGTATTGACCGTGACGCCATAGCGCGCCACTTCGAGCGCCAGCGACTTGGTGAAGCCGTGCATCCCGGCCTTGGCCGCGGCATAGTTGGTCTGGCCGAAGGCGCCTTTCTGGCCGTTGACCGAAGAGATGTTGATGACGCGCCCCCACTTGCGCTCGACCATGCCGTCGATGACCTGCTTGGTCATGTTGAAGACGCTGTCGAGGTTGGTGCGCAGCACCGCGTCCCAGTCGGCCTTGGTCATCTTGCGCAAGGTCATGTCGCGGGTGATACCGGCGTTATTGACGAGCACGTCCACCGGACCGATTTCCTGCACGATTTTCTCGACGCAAGCCTTGCAGGAATCGAAGTCGGCGACGTCGGCGGGATAGGCGGCGAAGTCGAACCCCTTGGCCTTCATGTCGGCGAGCCACTGCGGCGCGTTCTTGTTGTTGAGCGAATGCGTGGTGACGACGCGATAGCCCAGCTGGGCGAGCTTGATGCAGATCGCTTCGCCGAGCCCCCCCATGCCTCCGGTCACCAATGCGATGCGTGTCGTCATTTCCCTTCTCCTCTCTCGTAGATGGCGCCGCGGCGCGCGGCAGGGTTACACAATGGGTTCGCGCACGAGCGGCAGGGCCGGCTCCTTCACGTAGCGGCCCGGCGCCGGCTCGATCGGGCGGTAGCGATCGTTGCCCAAGGCGGTGCGCGCCGGCACGAGTTTTCCTTTGTGCGCCTCCAGCCAGCGGGCCCAGTCCCACCACCAGCTGCCGGGTTGTTCCTGCGCCCCGGCCAGCCACGCTTCCGGCTCCTCGGGTAGGGATTCGTTGACCCAGTAGCTGCGACGGTTCTTGCGCGCCGGATTGATGGCGCCAGCGATGTGGCCGCTCGCCCCGAGCACGAAACGGCGCGGGCCGCCGAGCAGCCGCTGCGACAAGTAGGCTCCGCGCCAGGGCACGATGTGGTCTTCGCGCGCCGCCATCACGTAGGCGGGCATGTCGAGGCGGGAAAGGCTCACCGGCTCGCCGAGCATCGTCAGCTTGTTGGGCACGCGCAGGTTGTTCTCGAGATACATGTTGCGCAGATAGTAGGCGACGAACGGCCCGGGCAGGTTGGTGCTGTCGCTGTTCCAATAGAGGAGGTCGAAAGGCTTGGGGGCTTCGCCCTTGAGGTAGTTGTTGACCACGTAATTCCAGACGAGGTCGTTGGCCCGCAGCGCCGAGAAGGTATTGGCCAGTTCCGAGCCCAGCATCAATCCGCCCTTGCCGATCGCCGCCTCGCGTGCGGTGACGCTCGCCTCGTCCACGAGGCAGCCGAGATCGCCGCTCTCGGCATAATCGAGCAGGGTCGTCATCAGCGTGAGGCTGCGCACCGGAGTCTCACCCCGGGCGCGCGCCACTGCGAGCGCACAGGAAAGCATCGTGCCGCCGACGCAGAACCCCAGCACGTTGGGATCGGCCACGCCGGTGAGCTCGCGCACGATCTCCAACGCCCGCAGCGGCCCCAGTTCCAGGTAATCGTCCCAGCCGTAGCGCGCCTCGGTGATGCCCGGATTCTTCCACGAGATCATGAACACCGTGTGACCCTGCTCCAGAGCGAAGCGCACGAGGGAATTTTCCGGCTGGAGGTCGAGAATGTAGAACTTGTTGATGTTGGGCGGAACGATGAGGAGCGGCCGCTCGCCCACCTTCTCCGTGAGCGGCGCGTACTGGATGAGCTGCATGAGGGGGTTTTCGGCGATCACCGCGCCGGGAGTGACCGCAAGGTTGCGCCCGACTTCGAAGGCGGACTCGTCGGTCATCGAGATGTGACCTTTGTGCAGGTCTTCGAGCAGGTTGGCGATGCCGCGCCGGATGCTCTCGCCCTGGGTTGCGAGCGCCTGACGGATGAATTCCGGATTGGTGGCGGCGAAGTTCGAGGGGGCGAGGGCATCGACGATCTGGCGCACAAGGAAACGCGCCCGCGCTTTGGTCTTGCCGTCGGGGAAGTCGCTCTCTTCCACCCAGCGGGTGAGCATCTGCGCGTTGATCCAGTAGGCCTGGCGGAGGTAGTCGAAGATGGGACTTTCCTGCCACGCAGGCGAGGAGAAGCGCTTGTCGCCGCGCACCTGCGGCACCACCGGCTCGGCGGGCTCGCCCGGCCGACGATGCAGCAGCTGGTCCCACAGCTGGGCGTGCTGCGCCAGCCACTGCTGCTGCCACTGGCGCAGCTTGTCCGGATCACCGGCCATGAGCTGCCAGTACTGCTGCCATGCCTGCAAGGGATGCCCCGGAGGAAGCGAAACGCCGGGCGGATTGGGGAAAGACGTCATATTTTCTCCTTGGTCGAATTCATTGTGGCACGAAAGGTGCATGGCGACAATCATGCGCTGCAGCATGCGTCATGTACCCCGAGGCGCGCCAGAGGCACAAAGCGAAGCGGCCGGTACACCTCCCTTCACGGCGGTAGGAATAGAACGCCTTGTCATGAAATGTACATATACCGCCCAGACTGACTGCGGCCGCTCCCGCGGCGAGCAGCTTCGCCCGCGCAATGCCGACGAGATCGGCGAGCCAATGCGCGCCGTCGCGGCCGGGTACGAAAAACCGGGCAAGCGACGGGGTCTGGTCGAGAAAAACTCCGCGCACTTCCTCCCCCACCTCGTAGTGCGCCTGCCCGATTCCCGGCCCGATCCAGGCAACGAAGCCCTGGGGCGGAAAATGCGCCGCCACCGCTTCCAGCACCCCGCCGGCGAGCCCGCGCCAGCCGGCGTGCGCTACCGCCACTCGGGTACCGTCGCAGGCGGCAAAAGCCACGGGCAGGCAGTCGGCAGTGAGCACGGCAAGCGGCAAGTTCGGCCGGGTCGTCACCGCCGCATCGGCCTGCGGCGGCGTTCCCTCCCAGGGCTCGCGATCGGCATCGAAGACGCGCGCGCCGTGCACCTGCTCGAGCCACAACGGCATGGCGGGAAGGAGCCGCGCGAGGCGCAGGCGATTCTCCGCCACCGCCGCGGGGTCGTCGCCCACGTGCGTGGCGAGGTTGAAGGAGGCATACGGCTCACGGCTCACCCCGCCCTCGCGGTCGGTGAGGCGCAGTACTACGTTGCGCGGTGCTTCCGGCCAATGAATGCGGCGGATCATCGCTTCTCTCCCCGAAGGATTTCCAGCAGCCGGGTCATGTCCTCGGGCAAGGGCGACTCCCAACGGCATGGCTCGCCGCTTGCGGGATGCACGAGGGCAAGCCGCCGGGCGTGCAGCGCCTGACGCGAAAAACGCGCCGCCACCGCGCGCGGGGCGTAGAGTGGGTCACCCAGCAGGGGGAAACCGAGGTGAGCCAGATGCACCCGGATCTGGTGCGTGCGTCCGGTCTCGAGGCGGCATTCGACGAGCGTGGCCTCGGCGAAGGCTTCCAGCGGGCGATAGTGTGTTACCGCGGGTTTGCCCTGCGGTACGACCGCCATGCGCGTGCGCACCCGCGGATGCCGTCCGATGGGCGCTTCCACCGTTCCGGCCCGCTCCAGATGCCCCGCCACCACCGTCCAGTATTCGCGGCGCACCGTGCGCGCCTGCAGCTGACGCACCAGCGCCGTCTGCGCTTCCAGGGTGCGCGCCACCACCATGAGGCCGCTCGTGTCCTTGTCGAGCCGGTGGACGATGCCGGCCCGCGGCAGCGCTGCCAGACCGGCATCGAGCGCGAGCAGCCCGTTGAGCAAGGTTCCCTCCAAGTTTCCCGCGCCGGGATGAACCACCAGGCCGGCCGGCTTGTCAATGACGAAAATCGATTCATCGGCATAGAGGAGAGACAATGACATCGCCTGTGCCCGCGGGACTTCCCCCAATGCGAATGGCGGCGGCGCGAGCACCAGCCGCTCTCCGCCCAGCAGCCGGCGCCGCACCGATTCGGCGGGTACGCCATCGACGGTCAGCCATCCTTCCTCGATCCACGCCTGCAAGCGCGAGCGGGAATGCTCCGGCCACAGCGCCGCGGCGACGCGGTCGAGCCGCTCGCCCGCGAGCGCGACCGGCACGAGGCGTGCCTCTTCTTCGGCCGTGATCGCCTCTTCGTCGTCGCCATCCCATTCCGCCTTATAATCGGTCACCGAGTCACTCATGCCCAGATCGTCATCCGCCATGATCCTGCGTTCACTCACCGCGCTCTTCCTCGCCCTCTCGCTCACGCTCGCCGGCTGCAGCCTCATCCCCGAAAAAGAGGACGAGACCCGCGGCTGGAACGCGCAAAAACTCTATTCCGAAGCCAAGGATGCCCTGAACGAAGGAAATTATCAACGGGCCGTCGAACTCTACGAAAAGCTCGAAGCGCGCTACCCCTTCGGGCGCTACGCCCAGCAGGCGCAGATCGAAACGGCCTATGCCCACTACAAGGCGGGCGAGCCTGAAGAGGCGATCGCCGCCGCCGATCGCTTCATCCGGCTGCACCCCAACCACCCCAACGTCGATTACATGTACTACCTCAAGGGGCTGGCGACCTTCAACGAAGACCTCGGCCTGCTCGGGACGATCTCCAACCAGGATCTCTCCGAGCGCGACCCCAAGGGCATGCGCGAATCCTACGAGACGTTCCGCGAGCTCATCGAGCGTTTCCCCGACAGCAAATACGCCGAGGATGCGCGCCAGCGCATGATCTACCTCACCAACGCCATGGCGCGCTACGAAGTGCATGTAGCCGACTACTACATGCGCCGCGGAGCGTATCTGGCCGCCGCCAACCGGGCAAAAGCCGTGCTCGAGCAATTCCCCGATTCCCCGGCGCAAGAAGACGCGCTGTGGATCCTCATGCAGGCTTACGACAAGCTCGGCCTGCAGGATCTGCGCGCCGACGCCGAGCGCGTGCTGCGCCACAACTTCCCCCAGTCGGCCTACTTCAAGGGCGGAAAGAAAGGCCCGGACAAACCCTGGTGGCAACTGTGGTGAGCGCGCGGCGCAGCGGTTTTCTCCGAAGTCGCGGCGGGTCCTGATCCCTCGGCGCTTTGCGCTACAATCTGCGGTTACACGGCGCAAACGCCGAGCCCATCCACCCGAGGAGAACCCCATGTCGATGTCCGACCGCGACGGCTTCATCTGGTACGACGGCAAGCTCGTGCCCTGGCGTGAAGCCACCACCCACGTGCTCACCCATTCGCTGCACTATGGCCTGGCCGTGTTCGAAGGCTTGCGCGCCTACGCCACCGAGCGTGGCACGGCGATCTTCCGCCTGCGCGAGCACACCCAAAGGCTCCTCAATTCGGCCAAGATCTACATGATGCCGATTCCCTGGCCGCTCGAGGAGCTCATGGAAGCGCAGAAAGAGGTGGTGCGCGCGAACAACCTCGAATCCTGCTACATCCGCCCCATCGCCTTCTACGGCTCGGAGAAGATGGGCGTCTCGCCCAAGGGCGCCAAAGTGCACGTGGCCATCGCCGCCTGGCCTTGGGGCGCCTATCTGGGCGAAGACGGCCTGGAGCGCGGCATCCGCATCAAGACCGCTTCCTTCCAGCGCCAGCACGTCAACGTGACCATGCCGCGCGCCAAGCTCTCCAGTACCTACGCCAACTCCATCCTCGCCAACATGGAAGCCACCAGTCAGGGCTACGACGAAGCGCTGCTGCTCGACACCCAGGGGTTCGTGGCCGAAGGCGCCGGGGAAAACCTCTTCGTGGTCAAGGATGGGGTGTTGTATGAGCCCGAAATCGCCGCGGCGCTCACGGGCATCACTCGCGACACGGTGATCCGCATCGCCGAGGAACTCGGCATCCCCTTCGTGTCGCGCCGGCTCACGCGCGACGATATCTACATCGCCGACGAAGCCTTCTTCAGCGGCACCGCCGCCGAGATCACGCCGATCCGCGAGCTCGACGACCGCGTCATCGGCGAGGGCAAGCGCGGCCCCGTCACCGCTCGCATCCAGCAGCGTTTCTTCGACATCGTCGCCGGCCGCGCGCCCGAGTACGACCACTGGCTCGCCTACCTGTAAGGAGCGCATCCATGAGTGTCCCCAATCCGCTCGAGACCGTGCGCAAGGAACACGAGATCGCTGTGCGCGCCGAAGATCTGCCGCTGCACTGCCCCCTTCCCGGCGAACCGGTCAATCTGCTGCATCCGCGCGTCTTCCTCGACCCCACGGCCGAAGGCGAAGCCGTCTGCCCCTATTGCAGCCGGCGCTTCCGCTTCGAAGGCCCCCTGCCCAAACACCACCACTGACCCCCGTGCGAGCCCCTGCGATGACGCTTCCCGACGCCAGCATCTTCAAAGCTTACGACATCCGCGGTATCGTCGACGAGACCCTCACCGAAGACGCCTCCCGTGCCATCGGCCGGGCGATCGGCAGCGAAGCGCGCCGGCGTGGCGTGGAGGCGATCGTGGTCGGGCGCGACGGGCGCCTGTCGGGCCCACGGCTTGCCGCGGCGCTCGCCGAAGGGATCATGGCTGCGGGGGTGGACGTCATCGATATCGGCGCAGTCCCCACGCCGGTCACCTACTTCGCCGCCGAGCATCTCGGCACGCGCTCCTGCGTCTCGGTCACCGGCAGCCACAATCCGCCGCAGTACAACGGCTTCAAGATGGTGCTCGCCGGCGAGACCCTCTTTGGGCCGCTCATCCAGGATCTGCGCCGGCGTCTGGCCGAAGGCGACCTGGAAAGCGGCGCGGGGCAGCTGCGCCGGGCCGACGTGCGCGAAGCCTACTTCACGCGCATCACCTCCGACGTCAAGCTCTCCCGCCCCATGAAGGTCGCGGTCGACTGCGGCAACGGCGTAGCCGGGGCCTTCGCCCCGGAGCTCATCGAACGGCTCGGCTGCCGGGTCGACGCGCTCTTTTGCGAAGTCGACGGCACGTTTCCCAACCACCATCCCGATCCGTCCAAACCCGAGAACCTGCGGGATCTCATCGCGCGCGTGGCCGCCAGCGACGCCGAGCTGGGACTCGCCTTCGACGGCGACGGCGACCGACTGGGCGTGGTCACCAAAAGCGGCAAGATCATCTTCCCCGACCGGCAGATGATGCTCTTTGCCGCCGACGTGCTCTCGCGCCATCCTGGCGCCCAGATCCTTTTCGACGTCAAATGCTCGCGCAAGCTCGCCGAGGTCATCCGCGCGCACGGCGGCGTGCCGCTCATGTGGAAGACCGGGCATGCGCTTATCAAGGCGAAACTGCGCGAGACGGGGGCGCCGCTCGCCGGCGAGATGAGCGGGCACATCTTCTTCAAGGATCGCTGGTACGGTTTCGACGACGGCCTCTATGCCGCCGCGCGCCTGCTGGAAATCCTCTCGCGGCACGAAAATCCGAGCGCCGTGCTCGAGGCGCTGCCCGACAGCATCGCCACGCCCGAGCTCAATGTCAAAATGAAAGAAGGTGAGCCGTTTGCCCTCATCGAACGGCTGCAAGGCTACAGCGGTTTCACCGGTGCGCGTGAGATCATTACCATCGACGGCGTGCGCGTCGAATACCCCGACGGCTTCGGCCTCGCGCGCGCCTCCAACACCACCCCGGTGGTGGTGCTGCGCTTCGAGGCCGACACGCCCGAAGCGCTCGCGCGCATCCAGGAAGACTTCCGCCGCGCCCTCACGAGCGTGTGGCCGGGGGTGGAACTGCCGTTTTGAGACTCAATCCTCGACATAGCGATGGATGATCTGAGCGGCTAGTGCCTCGTAGGGGATGCCCACCTCCTGCGCTTTCTGACGCAGACGCAGCATATCGCGTTCAGAGAGACGCAGGCGGATCAATCGTTCCCGACCAACCATTTCTCTCGCATAACTTTGATGGCGGGACTTGAGCTGATCCGCCTGTGGCGTCCGCTTGAGCGCCCCCGCATCGAAGGCTTCGAGGATTTCCCGTTCTTCCGGATCCAACCCATTCATGCCTTTCGCTCCAGATAGGTTTTGGTCGCCTTACGGCTCGGGATGATCGTCTTCAAAAAAATCTCGTCTTCGGACTCTACGAAAGGGACGAGATAGGCATACCCATCGATGTCGACGACGTGGATTTTCTGATCAGGATAGCGGTCCTGATTGGGATGATCGAACGTATCGAGAATGGCACCGTTCGCCATGGCGTAGACCACGTCTTGAAAAGAAACATTCCGCTCTCGACGCAATTTTTCGTTCTTTTCCGCATTCCACGAGATGCGCCCGACTTTGGTGAGTGCTTTATGCCCCATCACGCCACTCCTTTGGCGGGCAAAACGCCCCGACACGATGAGGCATGCAGCGCTCCACCGGGCTCGTCACGCTCAGTGTTTCAGCCGCTCCAGCGCCCACGCCTTGCCCTGCGCGAGCGCCTCGTCGAGCTTGGCGGCATCGCCGCCGCCCGCTTGGGCGAGTTCAGGGCGACCGCCGCCGCGCGCGCCCATTGCCTCGGCCGCGACCTTGACCCAGTCGCCGGCCTTGAGGCGGGACGTCACTTCCTTGCTCACCGCAGCGAGCACCACGGCCTTACCCTCGATCACGGCCCCGAGCAGCACCGCGGCCTTGGGCAGGCGGGAACGCAGCGCGTCGGCGAGTTCGCGCAGCGTCTCGGGCGAGTCGGCCTCCACCCGGCGCACCAGCAGTTTCGCCTCGCCCGCGGTCTCGGCCGCGGCGGCAAGCGCCACTGCCTCGGCCTGGGCGAGCCGCTGCACGAGCCGCGCCCGCTCGCGCCCGGCTTCCTTGACCTGCTCGAGCAACGCTTCCACGCGCGTCGGCACCTCCTCGCGCGCCACCTTGAGCGCCTGGGCGAGCCGCCCCAGGCTGCGATCCATGCCTTGCACCCAGCGCAGCGCCACTTCGCCCGCCACCGCCTCGATGCGGCGCACGCCGGCGGCGATCGCGCTCTCGGCCACGATCTTCACTAGGCCGATGTCGCCGGTGCGCGTCACGTGCGTGCCGCCGCACAGCTCCTTCGAGCTGCCGATGGTGAGCACCCGGACCGTCTCGCCGTATTTTTCGCCGAAGAGCATCACCGCCCCGCTCGCCTTGGCCGCTTCGAGCGGCATCACCTCGGCGCGCGTGGGAACGTTGGCGAGCACCTCGCGATTGACGAGCCATTCGATGCGCTCGATCTCTTCCTGGCTGAGCGGCTGAGGGTGCGCGAAGTCGAAGCGCAGGCGATCGGCATCGACGAGTGAGCCTTTCTGCTCCACGTGCGGCCCCAACACTTCGCGCAAAGCCTT
The DNA here is from genome assembly GCF_001418245.1 of Tepidiphilus thermophilus. Taxonomy (NCBI): domain Bacteria; kingdom Pseudomonadati; phylum Pseudomonadota; class Hydrogenophilia; order Hydrogenophilales; family Hydrogenophilaceae; genus Tepidiphilus; species Tepidiphilus thermophilus. The sequence continues at coordinate 44,427 of NZ_LIPU01000007.1, read as the reverse complement.
GTGCAAGAGGTGCGTGGCGGAATGGTGCCGCGCGGTGGCGGCGCGGGCCTCGGCATCGACACGGGCGCGCACGCGCTGCCCCAGCGCGAGCCGCCCCGTGCGCACCACGCCGTAATGGCCGAACACCTCGGCCTGGATCTTCTGCGTATCCTCGACGGCGAAGATCCCCTCCGGAGCGCGCAGCTCGCCGCGATCGCCCGCCTGGCCGCCGGATTCGGCGTAGAACGGCGTGCGATCGAGCACCACCACGCCCTCCTCGCCCTCGGCGAGTTCCTCGACCGGCGCGCCGTCGCGATAGAGCGCCACGATCTCCCCCTCGTCTTCCAAGGTCTCGTAGCCCTCGAAGCGCGTCGTCGGCCCTTCGTATTCGAGCACCGCCTGCATCTTGAATTTGCCTGCGGCGCGCGCCATGGCCTTTTGCCGCGCCATGGCCGCGTCGAACCCCGCCACGTCTACGGTGAAGCCGCGCTCGCGCAGCACGTCGGCGGTCAGATCCAGCGGAAAACCGTAGGTGTCGTGCAGCTTGAAGGCGATCTCGCCGTCGAGCCCGCTCTGGCCGTTGGCCTGCATCTGCGCGATCACGGCTTCCAGCAGCGACATGCCGTGCTCGATGGTGCCGAAAAAGCGTTCCTCCTCCTGCTTCAGCGTCGCCTCGATCACTGCCTGGCGCGCCACGAGCTCGGGATAGGCCTCGCCCATCTCGGCCACCAGCGCCGGGACCAGTCGGTAGAAGAAAGGCGCGCGCACGCCGAGCTTCCAGCCGTGCCGAATGGCGCGGCGGATGATGCGGCGCAGCACGTAGCCTCGCCCCTCGTTGCCGGGAATGACCCCATCGGCGATGAGAAAAGAAGCGGCGCGGATGTGGTCGGCCAGCACCTTGAGGCTGGGCTGATCGCGGTCGGCGCAGCCGGTGAGTTCCATGGCTGCGGTGATGAGCCGCTGGAAGAGGTCGATCTCGTAGTTCGAATGCACGCCCTGCAGCACTGCGGCGATGCGCTCCAGCCCCATGCCGGTGTCGACGCTGGGCTTGGGCAGGGGATGCATCTCGCCCTGCTCGTCGCGGTTGTACTGCATGAACACGAGGTTCCAGATCTCGATGTAGCGATCCCCGTCCTCGTCGGGCGATCCGGGCGGGCCGCCGGGCACTTCGGGGCCGTGATCGTAGAAGATTTCGGTGCACGGTCCGCAGGGGCCGGTGTCGCCCATCATCCAGAAATTATCGGAAGCGTAGCGCGCCCCCTTGTTGTCGCCGATGCGCACGATGCGCTCGCGCGGCACACCGATCTCCTCGGCCCAGAGGCGATAGGCTTCGTCGTCTTCGGCATACACCGTCACCCACAGCCGCTCGGGCGGCAGCTTGAAGACCTCGGTGAGCAGCTCCCAAGCGTAGGCGATGGCCTCGCGCTTGAAGTAGTCGCCGAAGCTGAAGTTGCCCAGCATCTCGAAGAAAGTGTGGTGCCGCGCGGTGTAGCCGACGTTTTCCAGGTCATTGTGCTTGCCCCCGGCACGCACGCATTTCTGCGCCGTGGTGGCACGCTTGTAGGGGCGTTCTTCCAGACCGAGGAAGACGTTCTTGAACTGGTTCATGCCGGCGTTGGTGAAGAGCAGCGTCGGGTCGCCCTGGGGCACGAGCGAGCTGGAAGGCACGATCGTATGCCCCTTGCTCGCGAAGAAGTCGAGGAAGGTTTTGCGGATGTCGGATGTTTTCATGGGATGGGCGTCGAATGGGACGAAAAAGCGAACTGTTTAGTTTAGCCGAAAAGGGCGACCCCGGCTCAGGAAGGACGGCGCAGGAAATCCACCAGGGCTTGCTGCCGTGCGCTCGGCGCCGGCCCGACGAGGCTCACCACGACGTGCGCCGCCAGGCCCACGAGTACGCCGAAGATGCCGCAAGCCACCGGCTGGATGCCGAAGAGCTGCAGGTCGACCCGCCCGCCAAACGCCTCGTGCGTCAGGAAATAATAGCCCAGGCTCGTTCCCAGCCCCAGCACCATCGCCAGCAGCGCGCCGGCAGGAGAGGCCCGGCGCCAGAAGATGCCCAGGATGAGCGTGGGAAAGAGGAGCGAGGCCGCGAGCGAAAAAGCCAGCCCCACCAGCAAGAGGATGCTGTCGAAGCGCAGCGTCGCCACCCAGGCGGAAATGATCGCCACCGCCAGCAGCAGCATCTTGCTGACCACCAGGCGCCGCTGGGTGCTCGCCTGCGGCGCGAGGTGCCGGTAATAGAGATCGTGCCCCAGCGCGTTGGAGATGGTCAGAAGCAGCCCATCGGCGGTAGAGAGCGCCGCGGCCAGGCCGCCGGCGGCGACCAATCCGACGAAGAAGGCGGGCAGGCCCCCCATCTCCGGCAGGGCCAGGACGATTCCGTCCGGGTCGAGCGCGAGTTCGGCCAGCTGCAGCTTGCCGTCGCCATTGATGTCCTCGAAGGAAACGAGGCCGACGCGATACCAGGACACGAGCCAGGCCGGCAATTCATCGAAGGAGTGTCCGACGACGTGCTGCAGCACCTCGATCTTGGCCAGCATGGCGTAGATCGGTGCGCCCAGATAGAGGAGTGCCACGAAGAAGAGCGTCCAGGCGGTGGACTTGCGCGCCTCCGACACGGTGGGCGTAGTGTAGTAGCGCATCAGGATGTGCGGCAACGCCGCCGTGCCACACATCAGCACGAAGAGCAGGGCGAGGAAGTTGATCCGGGCATGCTGGCGCGCCGCGGGCGTGTCGCCATGCCAGGCCCGACTGAAATCGCGTGGCGGCCGGGCCTGGGCGAGCGCCGCATCGCGCAGCCGCCGCCAATGGGCGCGTGCCGCTTCCGGCGTCGTCGGCAGGAGCTGCCGCTGACGCTCCAGATGGTAGATGGTGCGCGGATCGCCGCCCTCCTGCCGCAAGCGGGCGAGCTCACGCTCGAGCGTCTCGCGCTCCTCGGCGAGCGAGGCGGGCAGAGCGTCGATCTTGTGCTGATATTGCTCGGCCCGGGCCCGGTAGAGCGCACGGGCGAGCTGCTCGTCGGGGCGGTCTCGCCGCTCGGCCACGCCCTGCGCCACCGTCTGCACCATCTCGCCCATCGCCAGATGCGGCAGCGGCACGCCGTAGCGCTCCACCGAGAGCACGAGGATCGGTGCGAGGTAGGCGACGATGAGGATCAGATACTGCGACACCTGCGTCCAGGTCACCGCGCGCATGCCGCCGAGAAAGGAGCACACGAGGATGCCGGCCATGCCGATGAGCACGCCGAGCCCGAAATCCACGCCGACGAAGCGGCTGGCGATGAGCCCGACGCCGTAGATCTGCGCCACCAGATAGACGAAGGAGGCGAGCACCACCGCCGCCACGCCGGCGAGCGCCACCGCGCTGCCGTAGCGCTCGTCGAGGAACTCCGGAATGGTGAAACGCCCGAACTTGCGCAGGTAAGGGCCGAGCAGGAGCCCCACCAGCACGAAGCCGCCGGTCCAGCCGGTGACGTAGGCCAGTCCCTCGAAGCCCTGATGGTAGATGATTCCCGCCAGGCCGATGAAGGAAGCCGCGCTCACCCAGTCGGCGGCGGTCGCCATGCCGTTGGCGATGCCCGGCACGCCGCGGCCGGCGACGTAGAATTCGAGCAGGTCGGAGGTCCGCGCCAACACCCCCACGCCCGCATAGAGGGCGATGGTGGCGAAGAGAAAAGTGAAGCCGATCGCGCGCGCCGACATGCCGAAGGATTCCCCCAACGCGAGCGCGGCGCAAAAGAGGGCAAACCCGATGAAATAGAAGAAGTAGAAGCGCCCGGCCGAAGGATTCATCGCCCTCCCCGACTCAATACCGCAGGCGCGCGTAATAGGTCTGCTGCGACGCCTCCCGCGCCTGGCGCAGGGTGACCACGCCTTTCTCGGCAAGGAGCGGAATCATCTTGAGGAAGATCTCCGCCGTCACCAGCGCATCGCCCAGCGCCGTGTGCCGGCCGAAGACCCTCACCCCGAAATAGAGCGCCAACGCTTCCAGCGAATGCTCCTGGTTCGGCAGGAGAAAGGCGGCCAAGAGCAGCGTGTCGAGCACGGGCTGATCGAAGCGGATGCCGAGCTTTTCCTCCTTGAGCTGGAGAAAACGCATGTCGAAAGCGGCGTTGTGCGCCACGAGCACGGTATCGTGGGCAAAGCGATGGAAGGCCGGCAGCACCTCCGCGATCGTCGGCTGCCCTTCCAGCATCTCGGGCGTGATGTGATGCACGGCAATGGAGGCCGGATCGAGGGGACGACGCGGGTCGATGAGCTGCTCGAAGGATTCGTGCTTCAGCAGCCGGCCGTTGACGATGCGGGTGGCGCCGATCTGGATGATTTCGTCGCCGCCGGCCGGGTCGAGCCCGGTGGTTTCGGTATCGAACACGGTGTAGCTCAGCTCGGCGAGGGGACGGTCTTCGAGCGCACCTGCCTTGTCCGACCAGGCGAAGAGATCGAAATCGTAGAATTCCGGCCGCCCCTCCTCCAAAGGGGGCATGGTGGGCACCGCCGCCGGCGGGAGGCGAACGGACTGCTTGCGCGGCAGGGCCAGGCGCACGAAGGCGCGATGGCGCGCTTTCTCGCGATCGAACCACATGGCCGCGCCGTGGCGCTCGAGCACCTCACGCAGGGTGAGCGGCGAGCGCGTCCCGCCCAGTCCCAGGGGTTCCAGCTCCCAACCGGTGACGATCTCGTTGCTGAGGCTGCCGCCCGACCACATCAGGTCGAGGTAGACCAGGCGCTCGTCGGCCGACAGGCGCAGGCGCAGCGTACGCACGCCGTAGTCCTCCACCAGACGCCCGGCGAGGAAGGCGAGCGCCTGCAGCAGCGAGAAATGATCGGCATCGAACCACAGCTCCTCGTCGAGGATCTCGAGCTTGAGCGCGACCTCGAGCCGGCGCTGCAGATAAGCCGCCGCCGCGTGCACCAGATCGGCGCCGCGCATCGGCTCGAGCGGCCAGCGCGCACGCAGCGCATCGGCGAAGGCGCGCGAGGCCGCCTCGAGCCGCTCGCTCACCGCCTCGACCTCGCGGGCGATAACGGCATGGAAGCGTGCACGCATCACCTCGTCCACCTCGGGCAGGTGCAGCATCTCGGCGGCAAGGCGGATGTTGGCGATGGCCGCGCGGTTGCCCTCGGTGAGTTCGAAGAGCAGCTCGTTGCGCGCGGCTTCGCGCTCGATCTGCTCGGTGACGTCTTCCAACATCAACACGTAGCCGCTGATCTCCTCTCCCGCCGCCTCCCCGGCGATCGGCGAGACGCGCACCCGGATGAGCGAGCCGGCCGGTGTCGCCGTCACCACCTGCAGCTGCGGATGCGCCTCGCCCCCTCCGCGCCGGGCCTCGAGCGTATCGAAGACGTAGGCCACCAGGTCGGGATCGAGCAGCGCGTGGATCGAGCGCCCCAGCCCGATCCAGCCGCTCGCCGCCGTGACCGAGGTGCCGAAGGCCCGCTCTAGCCGCCGCGCCGCCTCGTTGTAGAGGATGATCCTCCCCTCGGCGTTGCACACGATCACCGCCTCGGCCAGTTGCGCCATCAGCGCGGCCAGGCGGTTGCGCTCCTCTTCGACGGCGCGGCGCGCCTCGCTGACCCGTGCATCGAGCTCGGCGAGCAAGCGGTCGCGGTCATCGGCGAGGCGGTTGATCGCCTGGGCAAGCGCCACCACCTCGCGCGGCCCCTCTTCCGGCACGCGAAAACCGGGGTTGGCGCGGCGCAGCACGTCCAGTCCCTCGGCCATGCGCAGCAGCCCTTGGACATAATGGCGAAAAAGCCGGCCGAGCAACGCAATGCCCACGGCAAAGCCGGCCAGCGTCGTCAACACCCCCAACGGCAACCAGCGGTCGGCGAGCAGATGTAAGGCGGAGCGCGTCTCGGCGGGCGTGTCGGCCCAGATCATGACTGCCGTGAGCACGAAGGGGCCGGTCATCAGGGCGGCAAGCACCGCCACCGCCAGGGCGAAACGCCAGCGCGCCTGCATCAAGCCGCTCCCGGCGCCAGCAGCCGTTCCATATGCTCGAGCAGCTCGCGCGTGGAGAAAGGCTTGGTGAGATAGCCGTCCGCGCCCAGGGCCAGACCCTTGGCACGGTCGATTTCGCGCCCGCGCGCGGTGAGGAAGAGGATCTTGCGTCCGGCATGGCGCGGATCCTGTCGCAGACGGCGGCAGAGCTCGAAACCATCCATCTTGGGCAGGACGGTCTCGAGCAGGATCAGGTCGGGGGCGAAGGAATCCGTCAGCGACAAGGCCTCCTCGCCATCGCGCGCCACCGCGACTTCATAGCCGGCCCGGCGCAAGAGGAAATCGAGGGCGATGACGATGTTTTCATCACCGTCGACCACGAGGACTTTCTTCGCCATCTCCCCTCCCTGACATGTTTTTGATAGGTTTTCGACTCAGCGCGCCAGATTGCCTCCCTCGCGCTTGCGCTGGCGCACCTCGTCCTTGAGCGCCCGGATCTTCGCATCCAGCTCCGCCTCCCAATAATAATCCCCACGCCGGGCTCGGCGTGCCTGCTCGAACTGGTCGATGGCCGCTTCCAAGCGATCGTCGAGCACGAAGCTCTCACCCTGCGCCCGATGCACCCAGGCCTCGTCCCCCTTGGCCGCGGCCACCTTGCCCAGCGCCTGCCAATAACGCCGTTCGTCCTTGTCACGGTCGACGGCTTCGCGCGCGAGCCGTTCGGCCCGCTCCGTCTGCCCCAGGCGCAAGGCCACGTCGATTGCCTCGAGGCGCGGCGCCACCGCCTCGGGCGCGCGTTGCATGGCCCGTTCGAGCTTCGCCAGGGCTTCTGGCAGACGTCCCTCGGCGGTGAGCACCTCCGCTTCCAGCAGGTCGCGCCAATGCTCGTCGGGCCAGCCTTTGGCGTACTGATCGAAGGCCGCGCGGGCACGCTTGACGTCGTTGGCGCGCAAGGCCGCACGCACCCGCGCCATCTGGCGGTCGATCCCGGTGGCGCTGCCGTCGAACACCCGCGTCAAGGCCTCGGACGGGGTGCCGTTCATCGCCATGAGTTTTGCCCGCACCGCCGAAAAGCCGAGCGAATCGAGCCGCGGGCGCAGGGAATACTTGAAATTCGGCGAGGAAATGCGGTTTTCCAGATCCGAGATCCGGTCGGTCGTCAGCGGGTGCGTGCGCATATACACCGGCGCGTTGTTCTCGTAGAGGCGGCTTTCGCGCAGCAGCCGACCGAAGAAGCGCGGCGCGGCGCTCGGATCGAACCCCGCCTTGGCGAGGATATCGAGCCCGGTGCGATCGGCGTCGTGCTCGAATTCGCGCGAGAACCCGAGCTGCTGCTGCAAGGCGAAGGCCTGCCCCCCTACCGCCGCGGCCTCCGAGACCTGTGAGCCGCTGCGCGCGGCGAGGATCGCCAGGATCATCGAGCCGAGCATCACCGCGCTCGTCGTTTTCTGCTTGTCGATGAGCTGCGCGATGTGACGATGGATCACGTGCCCCATCTCGTGGGAGAGCACCGCTGCGAGCTCCGATTCGCTCTCGGCGGTGAGAATGAGGCCGCTGTGCACGCCGATGTAGCCGCCGGGCAGCGCGAAGGCGTTGATGGTCGGATCGCGCAGCACGAAGAAGCGGTAGCGGCGGAACGGCTGGTCGGAAGCCTCGGCGAGCTTGCGCCCCACGGCGTTGAGGTAATCTTCGAGTTCGGGATCGTCGATGTAGCTGGGCTCGCGCTCGCGCACCTGCACCATCACCATGCGGCCGACGTCCTCTTCCTCCTGCGTACTGAAGGCATCGGTGGCCACCGCGCCCAGGTCGGGCAGCTGGTAGGCCCAACCCTGGGCGGTGAAGGCGGCAAGCGAGAAGGAGAGAAGGAGGCGGCGCCACATGCCGCCTATGATAGCGAAAAAGGCAGGGAGTTCACTCCCGCCCATAATAGTCGAGATACCACGCCACGAACTTGGCGATGCCCTCGCGCACGCTGGTCTTGGGGCGGTAGCCCACGGCCGCCTCCAGCTCGCTCGTGTCGGCGTAGGTGTCGGGCACGTCGCCCGGCTGCAGGGGAAGGTACTCGCGTTTGGCCTTTTTGCCGAGCGCCTCTTCGAGCGCCTCGACGTAGTCGATGAGCGGCACCGGACGGCTCGCCCCGATGTTGTAGATGCGCCAGGGGGCGCGGCTCGACTGGGGGTCGGGCGCATCGCCCGACCAGTTCGGGTCGGGTTCGGCCGGCTTGGCGGCAAGCCGCAACACCCCTTCGACGATGTCCTCGACGTAGGTGAAGTCGCGCGTGTGCCGCCCCTCGTTGAAGAGCGGGATGGGCTCGCCGGCGAGGATCTTGCGGGTGAAGATGAAGAGCGCCATGTCCGGCCGTCCCCAGGGGCCGTAGACGGTGAAGAACCGCACCCCCGTCGTCGGAATGCCGAAGAGATGGCTATAGGCGTGCGCCATCAGTTCGTTGGCGCGCTTGGTGGCGGCATAGAATTGCAGCGGATGGTCGGCCGGCTGGTGTTCGGAAAAGGGCAGCCGGGTGTTGGCACCATACACGCTCGAGGTGCTCGCATAGACGAGGTGCGGGTGCGGGTCGGCGGCGCGGCAGCATTCCAATACATTGACGAAGGCGTCGATGTTGCTGCGCACGTAGGCGCGCGGGTTCTCCAGCGAGTAGCGCACGCCCGCCTGGGCCGCCAGATGGATGACCGCGTCGAACCGGTGCGCGGCGAAGCAGGTTTCCAGCACTTCGCGCTCGGCCAGATCCGCCCGGTAGAACGTGTAAGGCGTGCCGGTACGCGCAGCCGTGGCTTCGAGCTCGCGCAGCCGCGCTTCCTTGAGCGCCGGATCGTAGTAGTCGTTTACGACGTCGATGCCGACCACGCCCACGCCCCGTTCGAGCAGGGTGCGCGCCGTGTGAAAACCGATGAAGCCGGCGTTGCCGGTGACGAGGTAGGTGGGCATGGGAGCATCGTTTCCGTCGTTGCGATCCACGAAATTATAAGGTAATCTCATTTTCATCCTCGCCGTTTCGTGCGATTCCATGATCCCCTGGCTCGATCCACGCTTCCCTCCGCGTTTCCCTCCGCCGCAGCAGGCGCTGCCCGAACCCAACGGCCTGCTCGCCGCCGGCGGCAGCCTTGCGCCTTCCTGGCTGCTGGAAGCCTACCGGCAAGGGATCTTCCCCTGGTTCGCGGAAGGGCAGCCCATCCTCTGGTGGAGCCCGGCGCCGCGCCTGGTGCTCGAACCGCAGCGGCTACGGGTGCGCCGTTCGCTGCGCAAGGTGCTGCGCCACCGCGGTTTCGTCACCACGCTGGACGTGGACTTTCCGGCGGTGATCGCCAACTGCGCCCGGCTGCGCTCCGAAGGGACCTGGATCACGCCGGAGATGATAGACGCCTACGTCCGGCTGCACGAGCTCGGTCACGCGCATAGCATCGAGACCTGGCACGAAGGCCGCCTCGTGGGGGGACTCTACGGCGTCGCCCTGGGAGGGGTTTTCTTCGGCGAGTCGATGTTCCACCTCGTACCGGATGCCTCCAAGGTGGCGCTGGTGCGCCTGTGCGCCGAATGCCGTGCGCGCGGCATCGCCCTCATCGACTGCCAGATGAGCACGCCGCACCTTCGCTCGCTGGGAGCCGAGGAGATCCCGCGCGAGGAATTCCTCGCCCGCCTTGCCCGGCTCGTGCCCGAGCGTCCTGAGCCGCAGCACTGGCAGGGGGAGATGCCAGCCGCCGCGCTCGCCGAGGAAAAATCAGGAGGAGCTTGCGCATGAGACACGTCACCCCGCCGGAGATCCTGCGGTTCTACCCTTCCCAGCCCTACCCTTGTCCCTATCTGCCCGAGCGCACGGCGCGCTCCTGCGTGGCCACGCCGGCGCACCTGGTCGATGCCGCCACCTACAGCCGCCTGGTGCGCGAAGGGTTCCGGCGCAGTGGCCATTTCTCCTACGGCATGATCTGCACCCAGTGCGAAGCCTGCGTGTCGGTGCGCGTGCCGGCGGCGCGCTTTCAGCCGGACCGCTCCCAGCGCCGTACCTGGCAGCGCTGGGCCGGCAAGCTCAGCGCCGCCGAGCAGCCGCTCGTCTTCATTCCCGAGCACTTCCGGCTCTACCGCCGCTACGTGATGGCGCGCCACGACGAAGCCGACGAAGACGCCTCGCCCGAGAATTACGAGCAGTTCCTGCTGACCTCGCACATCGACACGCGTCTGGTCGAATTCCGCGACCCCGAAGGGCGGGTGGTGATCGTGAGCCTCGTCGACGTGCTCGACGACGGGCTTTCCTGCGTCTATACCTTCTATGATCCCGACGATCCCCGGGCGGGGTTCGGCACCTGGTCGATCCTATGGCACATCGCCCAGGCCCAGGCGAGCGGTATGCCCTATGTCTATCTCGGCTACTGGATTGCCCGCTCGCGCAAAATGGCGTATAAAGCGCGCTTCCGCCCGCTCGAAGGCTACTGGCGGGGCCGCTGGCTGCCCTTCGAGCGCATCGAACCGCTGTTTCGGACCCTGCCATGATCCCCTACTGCCTCGCCCGGCCGGCGCTCTTCGCCCTCGATCCGGAGACCGCCCACGACCTGACGATCCGCGCCTTTGCCACCCTGGGGCGGATGCTGCCCCCACCAGAGCCGCCACGCCGCGCCCCGATCACCCTCATGGGGCTGGAATTTCCCAACCGCGTCGGGCTCGCCGCCGGACTGGACAAGAACGGCGAGGCGATCGACGGTCTGGCGCGACTAGGCTTCGGGTTCATCGAGGTGGGCACCGTCACGCCGCGGCCGCAGCCGGGCAACCCCAAACCGCGGCTCTTCCGCCTGCCGCAAGCGCGTGCGCTCATCAACCGCATGGGGTTCAACAACGACGGCGTGGATGCCCTGGTCGAGCGGGCGCGCGCCCGCCGCTGGCGCGGCATCCTCGGCATCAACCTCGGCAAGAACGCCGACACGCCCATCGAGCGCGCCCTCGACGATTACCTCCTGGGGCTGCGCCGCGTGTGGACCACGGCCGACTACGTGACGATCAACGTCTCCTCACCCAACACGCGCGCCCTGCGCGAACTGCAGCGCGGCGACTCGCTCGATGCCTTGCTCGCAGGGCTGCGCGAAGAAGCCGAGCGGCTTGCGGCGAGCCAGGGCAAGCGCACGCCGCTCGTGCTCAAGATCGCCCCCGACCTGGAAGAATCCGAGCTCGACCTCATCGCCGAGAAAGTGCTCGCATACCGCATCGACGGCGTGATCGCCACCAACACCACGGTCTCGCGCGAGGGGGTGGCGCAGCTGCCGCATGGCCAGGAAACGGGAGGGCTCTCGGGCGAGCCGCTGCGCGAGCGCGCCACCGCCGTGCTCGCGGCGCTCGCCCAGCGCCTGCAGGGGCGGGTGCCGCTCATTGCCGCCGGCGGCATCCTCTCGGGCGAAGATGCGCGCGCCAAGCTGCGCGCCGGCGCGTCCCTCGTTCAGCTCTACACCGGGCTCATCTACCGCGGCCCGGCGCTGGTGGAGGAATGCCTCAAGGCGACGGAGGAAGAATGCTGCCGATCGACCCACTCGCCGGGGCAGCCTGGCTAGCCGGTGCGGCCGCATTCGCGCCGCTCACGGGAACGCGCGACTCCAGGCGGATGGTGACGCGCCGGTTCTTCTGCCGCCCCTCTTCGGTGGAATTGTCGGCGATGGGACGCTGGTCGGCGTAGCCCACGGCCGCCAGGCGCGAAGGGGCCACGCCTTCCTGGATGAAGAGCTGCACCACCGCCGCCGCGCGCGCCGCCGAGAGCTCCCAGTTGGAAGCGTAGCGCGCGCCGGGACGCAGGGGAACGTTGTCCGTGTGCCCCTCCACCCAGATGGGCGCATCGCCCGTGAAGGCGAGCACGCGCGCCATCTGCCGCAGCGCGGCGATCGCCATCGGCCCGAGCGTGGCCTCGCCGCTGGGAAAGAGGATGCCGGCGTCCATCTCTACCGTCACCCCGAAGGCACCGTCGTTGATCGAGACCTTGCCGGCCTCGATGAGGGGAGAGAGCGCCGAGCGCAGCGCCGTCGCCGTCTGGGCCGTGGTCTGGAGCACCTGACGCACCTGCTCCTCCCCTTCGCGGGGACCTCCTTCCCCCTCGCTCTTGCGCTCGGGCGCCGCGCGGCGCTGCACCGCCAGGGGCAAGCCCTGCACCACCGAAGGCACGACGGTGTCCTTCCCCTCCTGCACCTGGGGCGTGACCAGACCGGCGCGGAACGCCTGGCTCAAGGATTCGGAAATGACGCGGTATTTGCCCTCGTTGGCCGACGTCAGGGCGTACATGACGACGAAGAAGGCAAAGAGCAGCGTGATGAAGTCGGCGTAGCTCACCAGCCAGCGCTCCAGGTTCTCGTGCTCTTCTTCCTTTTTGCCGCGCCGCGCCATGGCACGTCCTCCTTCAGGATTTTTCTTCGGACGGCGCTTCCTCGCCACTTTCGGCGAGATAGGACTGCATGCGGCTCTCGATCAGGCGCGGGTTGTCCCCCTGGGCCACGCCGACGAGGCCATCGACCAGCATCTGCCGCTGGATGACGATGGAACGGATGTAGGTGGTGAGTTTCTTCGAGATAGGGATGAAGATGAGGTTGGCCGAACCCACGCCGTAGATGGTGGCGACGAAGGCCACGGCAATCCCCGCCCCGAGGCGGGCAGGATCGGCGAGGTTCTCCATGACGTGGATGAGCCCCATCACGGCGCCGAGAATGCCGATCGTCGGCGAATAGCCTCCGGCCGATTCCCACACTTTCGCCCGCAGCTTCATCTGCTCCTCGCTCATGTCGATCTCGGTCTCGAGCACCTCCCGCATCCGCGTCGGCTCGATGCCGTCGACGAGCAGCTGCAGCCCTTTCTGCACGAAGGGATCGGCCTCGGCGGCGATGCGCGCCTCCAGGGCGAGCAGACCGTCACGCCGGGCGGTGCGCCCCCAATCGACCACCTTGCCGATCAGTTCCTGGGGGTTGGACGCCGGCGGACGGAAAATCCAGGCCAGCATCTTCACCGCACCGACGAAGACACGCAGCGGCGTTTGCAGCAGCACCGCCCCCGTCGTCCCCCCGATGACGATCAGAAACGCCGTGGGCTGCAGCAGCGAGGAGAGATTCCCCCCTTCGAGGAACTGGCCGACGACGATGGCCGACAAACCAAGGGCGAGGCCGATGAGGCTGGTGACATCCATCAGCGCCCCGTCTCACCGGCAGGCGCCTCGCCGCAGGTCGGCGCATTCTTGGGCGGGCGCCCGCGCCGTCCTCTCGGCAGATGGCCTTCTTCCCCGCCAAGCAGGCGCGCGCGCATGCGCAGGATCGCCTGAGTGTGCAGCTGGGAGACGCGCGACTCGCTCACCCCCAGCACGGCGCCGATCTCCTTGAAATTGAGCTCGTGCTCATAGTAGAGTGAGAGTACCAGTTTCTCTTTCTCCGGCAGACTCTCGATGGTGCGAACGAGCTGGGCGCGCAGCTCGGCCGACTCGGTGAGATCCTGCGGACCGGGTTCGTCGTCGCCCAGATGCCGTTCCAGGAAATCCTCGCCGTCTTCCGGCTCCCGCATCAGATCGTCGAAGTAGAGGATCTGGTGCCCCTTGGCCTGGGAAAGCAGCCGTTGATAGGCTTCCAGGTCCAGGCCCAGCGCCTCGGCCACCTCCCCTTCCGTCGGATGACGGCCGAGGGATTGCTCGAGCGCCGCAATGGCCTCCTCGACGCGGCGCATCTCCTTGCGCACCTGGCGCGGCACCCAGTCGGTCTCGCGCAGGGCATCGATCATCGCCCCGCGGATGCGGGCAAGCGCATACGTCTCGAATTCGGCGCGATCGTCGTCGCGGTAGCGCTCGATCGCCTCGATCAGACCCATCATGCCGCACTGGATGAGATCGTCGAGCTCCACGTTGGGCGGCAGGCGGCTCACGAGGCGCAGGGCGAGGCGCTTCACCATCGGCGCATACGCCTGGACCAACGCCGCCACGTCCGGTTTCCCCGTCTCGTCCACCATCCACGCGATCCTAGGTTTCGACGGATTGCGCGCTACCGCGCCGCGCACCAGCCCCGCCCATAAAGGGGATTTTCCCTCAGCCCGGATTTTTTTGCCAGGGGGGGGAAGGGTGGAAGTCAGCATGATCGCGTCCTTGCCTTCGCACGACCAACTTCCGTCGGCGGCCACCCCTTGGGCAAGGCCATTCCTCCATCGTCCCCCGTCATCGCCTGCCAGCCCGCGGCATCGAGCGCTTCGAGCCGGCACCACCCGGCCAAGCGCAGGGACACCTTACGCCACCACACCCCCTGCAGTTCGCGCACGAAGGTCTCCGCCTCGGCCGCATCGCGTCCGCCCACCGTCACCACGCCCAGGCGAGAGCGCCCGTGCAGGGCGGCATCCTGCGCCCGGGCCAGCGACTCGCGCACGCCATCGGCCGACAGTTCTGCGAGCACCACGGCGCTCGGGGCGCTCGTGAGAAAAGGCGAGGCATCGGCCGTCTCGCCGCGACCGGCGTGCACCAGCACCGTCTCGAAGGGGCGCAGCAAGGTCTGGAACAGGCGCAGGAGGCGCTCGCGCCGCATCTCGTCGAGCAGCGGCAAGGCGAGCGCCGCCGCCTTGACGTTCAAATAGCTCACGCCGCCGGGCAGCGCCACGATGAGACGGATCGCCCGCTCGGTCGAGCCCAGGGCGCTCAGCAGATCGGCGGTGCGGCCGGCACCCGCCGCCTCGGGCAAGGTGGGGCTGGAGACCGCCTCGTCGACCACGAGCACCGGGCCGCTCGAACGCGCGAGCCGCCGCGCGAGCCGCATCGTATGATCCGCCCACCCATTGCCGGCAGGAAACACCGCGCACACGGCGGGTGGGCGCTGCCGGAACAGGCGCCGCAGGGTTCCTGCCTGGTCTCCAAGCATCTCACGCATGATGTTCTCCTTGCTCACGCTCCGACCGCCGCCGCCAGCCACAGCGCCGCCTCGTCGGTGGCCATCGTCACCCGTTCGGCCCCTGCACCGCGAAAGGCCCGCTGCAGCAGCCAGGCGCGGTTGGGCAAATGCAGATCCTCCGGCACGCGCTGCCCATTGGCGACGTAGTGCACACGCAGCCGGTGCCGGATCGCCACGTCCAGCGCCGCAGCGATGGTGGCCGCTTCATCGACCTTGGTGAAAATGCAGCCAGCGAGCCCTTCGCCGCCGAAGGCGCGGGCGACGTCCTCGAGCGTATCGCCGCGGCTGGTGGCGTTGAGGCACACGAGCCGGCGCACCGGCCCCGCGCCCATGAGCATGGCCACCTGCTCGGACACCGCCTTGTCGCGCTGACTCATGCCGATGGTGTCGATGAGCACCATGTGCCGGCCGCGCAGCTCGCTGAGCGTGGCCCGCAAATCGTTCGCGTCGCGCGCGGCGAACACCGGCACGCCCAGGATACGCCCGTAGATGCGCAGCTGCTCGTGGGCGCCGATGCGGTAGCCGTCGGTGGTGATGAGCGCCACCCGAGCCGCGCCGTGGCGTACCACGCAGCGGGCGGCGATCTTGGCAGTAGTGGTGGTCTTGCCCACGCCCGTCGGGCCGACGATGGCGTAGACGCCGCCGCGGTCGATCAGGTCGTCGTCGCTGCCCACCACCTCCAGCCGCGCGCCGAGCCGCGCCATGGCCGCCTCGCGCGCTGCGTCCCAGTCCTCGGTCGCCTCAATGCGGTCGCACACCTCGCGCGCGAGCGCCGGCGAGAACCCCGCTTCCAGCATCTCACCGAGCAGCCGCGCGCGGGCCGGGGCCTTGCGCACCGCCTCGTTCCAGGCGAATCCGGCCAGCTGCCGCTCGATCATTTCCTGGATCTTGCCCAGTTGCCGCGCGAGCAGGACGTTTTGCTCCTGCAGCGCCTCGATGCGCGCCTCCACCGCCGGCGCAGACGGCGGCGCCACGCTCGCCGCGCCGAACCAGCCCGGTTCGCGCAGAGGCTCCGGTGCCGGCGGCTCCTTGCGCGCCGCTTCCATCGCCCGACGGATGCGCTCGGCCTCTTCCTCTTCCTTGCGCACGACGTATTCCGGCGTTTCCATGCGCGGTGGCGCGAACGGCTTGATCTCGGGGGCGCTGCGCCGCTGCGGACCGCGCGAGGAGAGCGTCACCACCGGCTCCTCCTCGGAGGAAGCGGCCTGGGCATAGGCGGCCGCGGCGCGATGGCCCCCTTTTGCCGGTTCCGGAGGACGCGCCGCCGCAGGGGCGGACGAACCGCCGGGCAGCGCCCCCACCGCCTCGGCGGGCAGCGCCAGGATCTCGACTCCCCCCTCGACGGGGCGGTTTGCCAGAACGATCGCATCCGCCCCCAGTTCCTGCTTGAGCTGGCGCAATGCCTCCCGTGCCGTCGGTGCGAAATACCGTTTGACATCCATCTGGCTGCTCCCCGATCCGCGGGCCGTCCGGTCGGCCCCTCGATCCCATTATCGGGTGAATGCCCCTTTTGCCGTCGCATGAAAAAAGCGGGGTAAACCCCGCTTTTCTCCGAGCGCCCGTCTTCTGCCGACCTCACCCCGCAGGCGAGCCGATCATCTCCACGATCTCGATGGAGCGCTCCTCGGGCATCTCGCTGGTGGAGATCACGCGCAGACTCGGTACCGAACGGCGCAAGAAACGCGCGAGCAGCCAGCGCAGCTGCGGCGGCACGAGCAGGATGGGCGCCTGCCCCTGCTGCTCCAGACGCTGCGCCGCCGCGCCGGTCTGACGCAGCAAGGCATCGGCCAGCCCCGGTTCGATCGCCCCGGGCTTGCCGCCGCCCGCGCCCACCGCCTGCATCAGGATGCGCTCGAGCGCCGGATCGAGCATCAGTACCGGCACCTTGCCGCTGCCGGGGGCGAGCGACTGCACGATGGCGCGTCCCAGGGCTTCGCGCACCCGGCTGGTGAGCTCGATCGGATCCTGCGTCTTCGGCGCCCACTCGGCGAGCGTCTCGAGGACGGTGCGCATGTCGCGAATCGCCACCCCCTCTTCCAGCAGATATTGCAGCACCTTCTGCACCGTGGTCACTGGCACCACCGTGGGCACCAGATCCTCGACGAGCTTGGGCGACTCCTTTTTGATGCGATCGAGCAGCGCCTGCGTCTCCTCGCGACCCAGCAATTCGGCCGCGTGCTCGACCAGCACCTGGTTGAGGTGCGTGGCGATGACCGTGGCGGCATCGACCACCGTATAGCCCAGCGCGTGCGCCCGCTCACGCAGCGCGGCGTCGATCCACTGCGCCGGCAGGCCGAAGGCCGGATCCGTGCCGGGGCGCCCCTCGATGGTGCCGAGCACCTGCCCCGGATTGATCGCCAGATATTGCCCTGGATAAACCTCGCCGCTGCCGATCTCCACCCCCTTGAGCAGGATACGGTAGGCGTTGGGCCGCAGCTCGAGGTTGTCGCGAATGTGTACCGGCGCCGGCAGAAAACCCACTTCCTGGGCAAAGCGCTTGCGCAAGCCCCGGATCCGCTTCAGGAGCTCGCCGCCCTGCGATTGATCGACGAGCGGAATCAGGCGGTAGCCCACCTCCAGGCCCAAGACATCCACCGGCTGCACGTCGTCCCAGCTCGCCTCCACCACCTCTTCCTTCGGCGGGGGCGGCGCCGCCGCGGCCGCCGCCGGCGCCGCCGTCTCTTCGCGCTCCTGCGCCCAACGCTTCCAGGCAAGCCACCCCAGGCCGCCGCCGATGAGCAGGAAGACGAAGTTCGGCATCCCCGGGATCATGCCCAGCAGCACGAGGATGCCCGAGGAGAGCGCCAGCACCCGCGGGTTGGTGAACACCTGCTGGATCATGAGATCGCCCAGATCCATCGACTCCTCGCCCACCCGGGCCACCACCATGCCCGAGGCGATCGACACCATGAGCGCCGGGATCTGCGCCACCAGACCGTCGCCGATCGTCAGGATCACGTAGGAGTCGATCGCACGCGACAGATCCATGCCGTGTCCGGCCACGCCGACGATGAGCCCGCCGATGATGTTGATGAGCAGGATGAGGATGCCGGCCACCGCGTCGCCGCGCACGAATTTCGACGCACCGTCCATCGCGCCGTAGAAATCCGCCTCCTGCGCGATCTCCTTGCGCCGGCGCCGCGCCTCCGCCTCGTCGATGAGGCCGGCGTTCAGATCCGCGTCGATCGCCATCTGCTTGCCGGGCATCGCGTCGAGCGTGAAGCGCGCGCTCACCTCGGCGATGCGTCCCGCGCCCTTGGTGATCACCACGAAGTTGATGATCACCAGGATCACGAACACCACGATGCCGATGGCCATGTTGCCGCCAACGAGGAAATGCCCGAAGGACTCGATCACCCGCCCGGCCGCATCCGGCCCCGTGTGACCGTGCAACAGCACCACCCGGGTCGAAGCCACGTTCAGCGACAGGCGCAACAAGGTGGTGACCAAGAGCACCGTCGGGAAGACCGAAAAATCCAACGGGCGCACGGTGTACATCGCCACCAGCAGCACCACCACCGACATGGCGATGTTGAAGGTGAAGAAGAGATCGAGCGCGAAGGGCGGCAGCGGCAGCACCATCATCGCCAGCACGGCGAAAATGAACACCGGCGCGGCCAGCAGCCGCAGCTTCGCCGGCACGAACCACGTCCGCCAATCGATCAAGGCCCGCTCACCTGCTGCCATCGCCCCGCTCCATCGCTGCGCTCATCACGCTCCATGCTCCCCGTCTTCATCCGCCGCCGCCACTTCGCCCGGATCGAGCTCCGGCGGCACCGGAACCTCCTGCGGCGGCTGCGGCTTGGGTCCGCCCACGGCCATCCAACGATCCAATTGGAACACATAAGCGAGGATCTCGGCCACCGCCGCGAAGAGCGTGGGTGGAATCGTCTGGCCGATGTCGACGTGCGCATAGAGCGCCCGCGCCAAGGGCGGCGCCTCCACCCGCGGCACCTCGGCCTCATCGGCAAGCTCACGGATCTTCTGCGCGATCACCCCCCGGCCCTTGGCCACCACCACCGGCGCGGCCATGGTTTTTTGATCATACTTCAAGGCCACGGCGAAGTGCGTCGGGTTGGTCACCACCACGTCGGCCTTGGGCACCTCCTCCATCATGCGCTTGCGCGCCATTTCGCGCTGCATCGAACGGATGCGCGCCTTGAGGTGTGGATCGCCTTCCTGTTCCTTGTATTCCTGCTTGACCTCTTCCTTGGTCATGCGCAGGTTCTTGTAGTATTGCCACAGCTGGAACGGGACATCCACCGCCGCGATCAAGGCGAGCCCCGCCACGATCAGCACCGCCCCGAAAACCATCTCGTGCAGGAAACTCGCCGCCGCGTCGTTCACAGGCAACGCCGCGAGCGAGAGCACCGTATCGCGCTCCCGCCGAAAGGTCACCCAAACCATCCCCGCCACCGCTGCCACTTTCAGCAGCGACTTCACCACCTCCATCGCCCCTTGCAGCGAGAACATGCGGCGCAGTCCGTTCATCGGATCGAGCCGCTCCAAGCGGAAACTCAGAACCTTGGGGGAAAACACCAGGCCGCCCAGCAGGAGCGGACCGGCCACCGCCGCCACCAGCAAGACGAGGAAGATCGGGGCAAACGTGAGCAGCGACTCGACGAACACCCGGCGCAGCAGCCATAGCACGCGAACCGGATCGAAAGCCGTATCGTGCTCGAACGCGAATCCGTCGGCGAGCACCCGCACCCAACGCCGCCCCATCCATTCCCCGGCGAGCAAGAGCGTCATCACGCCGGCGAAGAGCACGAGAAAAGTCCCGAGTTCGCGCGAATGCGGGACCTGCCCCTCCTCGCGCGCCTGCTCTAGCCGCCGCGCCGAAGGCTGTTCGGTCTTTTCGAGATCGCTCTCTTCGGCCACGCCGTGGCCCTCCCACTACCCGACCCTTTCATGATCGCAGCCGCGACGACAAGGTCAACGGCAGAAAAACGCCCCCGAAGAACGGCATTTCCCCTGTTTGGACGTAAAAAAAGCGGGAACCGGCCCACTTGCCGGTTCCCGCCCTTCTCGGCGCAGGAGCGATCAGGCTTTGTCGAAGCGGAAGATGCCGTTCTCCACCGTGACGCGAATCCTGTCCTTCGGTCCGAAGCGCCCTTCCAGGATCGCCTTGGCGAGCGGGTTCTCGATGAGGTCCTGGATCGCGCGCTTCAAGGGACGCGCACCGTAGACCGGATCGTAGCCCGCCTTGGCGAGTTCGCGCAGCGCCTCTTCCGTCACCTCCAGGGTCATGTCCATGCGCGCGAGCCGCGCCTCGAGCCGGCGCAGCTGGATGCGCGCCACTCCGGCGATGTGCTCCTCGGCGAGCGGATGGAACACCACCACCTCGTCGATGCGGTTGAGGAACTCGGGCCGGAAGAACCCGCGCACCTCGGCGAGCACGGCCAACTTGATCACCTGATAGTCGTCCCCCGACATCTGCATGATGCGCTGGCTGCCGAGATTGGACGTCATCACGATCACCGTGTTGCGGAAGTCCACCGTGCGCCCCTGTCCGTCGGTGAGCCGACCGTCGTCGAGCACCTGCAGCAGCACGTTGAACACGTCCGGGTGCGCCTTCTCCACCTCGTCGAAGAGGATCACGCTATAGGGCTTGCGCCGCACCTGCTCGGTGAGGTAACCCCCTTCCTCGTAGCCGACGTAGCCCGGAGGCGCACCGATGAGCCGCGCCACGGAGTGTTTCTCCATGTACTCGCTCATGTCGACGCGGATCATGTGATCCTCGGAATCGAAGAGGAAGTCGGCGAGCGCCTTGCACAGCTCCGTCTTCCCGACCCCCGTAGGTCCGAGGAAGAGGAAGGAGCCGATGGGACGGTTCTCGTCGCCCAACCCCGCGCGCGAGCGCCGGATGGCGTCGGAGACCAAGCGTACCGCCTCGTCCTGTCCCACCACCCGCTGATGCAGATGCTCTTCCATCTTGAGGAGCTTTTCGCGCTCGCTCTGCATCATCTTGCTCACGGGGATACCCGTCATGCGCGAGACGACCTCGGCGATTTCCTCGGCGCCGACCTGGGTGCGCAAGAGCTTGAACGGCGCGCCGGATTTCTCCGCCTCCTCGGCCTGCTTCAGCTCGGCCTCGAGCTGCGGCAGCCGTCCATATTGGATCTCGGCCACTTTGTCGAGCAGCCCCTTGCGCTGATACTCCAGCATCTGCGCGCGCAGCCGGTCGATCTCTTCCTTGAGGTGCTTGGTCCCCTGGATGCGCGCCTTCTCGGCCTTCCACACCTCTTCGAGCTCGCTGTATTCGCGTTGCAACCGCTCGAGCTCTTCCTCGATGAGCTTCAGGCGCCGCTGCGAGGCCTCGTCCTTCTCCTTCTTCACCGCCTCGCGCTCGATCTTGAGCTGGATGATGCGCCGCTCGAGCTTGTCGAGCGCCTCCGGCTTGGAGTCGATCTCCATCTTGATGCGCGCGGCCGCCTCGTCGATGAGGTCGATCGCCTTGTCCGGCAGGAAGCGGTCGGTGATGTAGCGGTGCGAGAGCTCGGCCGCGGCGACGATGGCCGGGTCGGTGATCTCCACCCCGTGGTGGATCTCGTACTTCTCCTGCAGACCGCGCAAGATGGCGATGGTCTGCTCGACGGTGGGCTCGTCGACCATCACTTTCTGGAAACGGCGCTCGAGCGCGGCATCCTTCTCGATGTACTTGCGGTACTCGTCGAGCGTGGTCGCGCCGATGCAATGCAGCTCACCGCGCGCGAGCGCAGGCTTGAGCATGTTGCCCGCATCGAGCGCCCCTTCGGCCTTGCCCGCGCCCACCACGGTGTGGATCTCGTCGATGAAGAGGATGATGCGCCCCTCTTCCTTGGTGATCTCGGTGAGGATGGCTTTCAGGCGCTCCTCGAACTCGCCGCGGTACTTGGCCCCGGCAATGAGCGCGGCCATGTCGAGCGCCAGGATGCGCTTGTCGCGCAGGCTCTCGGGAACCTCGCCGTTGACGATGCGCTGCGCCAGCCCCTCGACGATGGCGGTCTTGCCCACGCCCGGCTCGCCGATGAGCACGGGGTTGTTCTTGGTGCGCCGCTGCAGGATCTGGATGGTGCGCCGGATCTCGTCGTCGCGCCCGATCACCGGATCGAGCTTGCCGCGGCGCGCCCGCTCGGTGAGGTCGATGGTGTACTTCTCCAATACCCCGCGCTGCGCCTCGGCCTCGGGCGACTCCACCTTCTGCCCGCCACGCATCTGCTCGATGGCCGCCTCCAGCGCCTTGCGGTTCAGGCCGTGCTCACGCGCGATGCGCCCCGTCTCGCCCTTGTCCTCGGTGAGCGCGAGCAGGAACATCTCGGTGGCAATGTAGGGGTCGCCGCGCTTCTGCGCCTCGCGGTCGGTGAGGTTCAGGAGATTGGCCAGATCGCGCCCGATCTGCACCTCCCCACCCGTGCCCTGCACCTGCGGCAGCGCATCGATCGCCTGGTGCAGCGCCGCCTTGAGCCCGGCCACATTGACGCCGGCGCGCTGCAGCAGGCTCACGGTGGAGCCGTCTTCCTGCTCGAGCAGCGCCAGCAGCAGATGCTGCGGCTCGATGAACTGGTTGTCGTGCCCCACCGCGATGCTCTGCGCCTCTTGCAGCGCCTGCTGGAACTTGGTGGTGAGCTTGTCGAATCTCATGGAAGACTCCGTCGAAGGAAAGTGATCGATGCCCTGTATATAGGCTCCGGACCGGCGAAATTCAAGACCGACGGAGAAAAAATGACAAATTGATTATACGATGGCATTGTGCGCTGCATCACTTTTTTCTTGCACCCCTGCATGAACGATGCTATAGTGAAAAGAAAAACTTTTTGTCGACGTCGCTACATCCTACTTCGGGAGCCAATCATGAAGAATCAGACCAATTTCGCGCAATTGCAGCAAAAACAGCTGGAAAACGCGATGAAATTCACCCAGATGGCCATCGACAATACCCAGCGCCTGCTCGCGCTGCAGATCGAAACCGCCAAGGCGCTCTTCGAAGAAGGTGCGCGCAGCACCCAAGCCCTGCTCGCCGCCCAGGCCCCCGAAGAGCAGCTCAAGCTGCGTCAGGAATTCGCGCAGAAATCGGCCGAGAAAATCATGGGCTGCATCAACGAGATCGCCCAGCTCACCGTCAAGGCCCAGGCCGAGCTCAACCGCCTCGTCTCCGAAGCGATCACCACGGGTTCCCAGGAATGGACGCAGGCCATGCAGTCGCTCGGCACCAACCTGCCGAAAATGGGCAGTGAAGACCCGATGAAAGCCGTGCAGAGCGCCATCGACCAGTCCCGCGCCGTGCTCGAGCAGATGTCGAAGATGACCACCGAAGCCTGGCAGAACATGATCTCCGGCGCCCAGCAAACCCAAGGCGGCGCCAAGAAGTAATCGCCCCCTACGAAGCGGGCGGGCCGCTCACCAGCGGCGTGCCCGTTTTTCGTCCGACTCCCTCGCCTCGACCCAACGGGCGACCCCTTCCGTTTCTTCCTTCTTCCAGAAGGGCGCCTCGGTCTTGAGGCGATCGATCAAAAATTCACACGCCGCAAACGCATCTGCGCGATGGCGACTCGCCACGCCCACGAACACGATGCGCTCGCCCGGCATCAATCGCCCCACGCGGTGGATCACCGTCACCGCGGTCAAGAACCAACGGCGGCGCGCCTCCTCGACCAGAGCCTCGAGCGACTTCTCGGTCATGCCCGGATAATGCTCCAACGTCATCGCCCGAACTTCGCCGCCGCGCACGGTGCCGACGAAGCTCACCACGGCGCCCACTTCCGGCGAAACCCGTTGCAGCCGCTCCCCCTCGGCTCCCGCATCGAAGTCTTCGACCTGCACCCGGACGGTCCACATCGTCTCACCCTCCCGTGACCGGCGGAAAAAACGCCACCTCGTCGCCGTCCTGCACCGGCTCGTCCCAGGCGCAGAGAGTCTGGTTGCGGGCACAGCGCAAGGTCTTCCACGTCACGAGCGGCGCCCACGCCTCTCCCCTGGCACCGAGCCAGGCGCGCAGCGCCGCCATCGTCTCGACCCCCGCCGGCAGCGCCACCGCTTCCTCGGCCAACGGCAAGGCATCGCGCAGCGCTGCAAAATAGAGCACTCTCACCGCCATCTCTGCTCCTCCTTTGCCTCGATCCTCATCCCAGTAAACGTGCAAAAGGACGGTAGCGGACCAGGTCTCCTTCGCGGATGGGGGTGGCCGGCGGCACTTCGACCAGACCGTCGGCCCAGACAAGGGAAGCGAGCATCGCCGATCCCTGATCGGGATGGAGCACCGCCCGACCTCGTACGTCGAGCCGGGCCCGCAGGAATTCCCGCCGTGGATCGGCCTTCGGGCGGGTGAAGCCCGCCTCCACCCACAGGGGCGGATCCAGCACTTCCCGCACCCCTTGCAGGCGCAACAGGAACGGACGGACGAAGAGGACGAAGGTGACGAAAGCGGAGACCGGATTCCCCGGCAGCCCCAGGAAGTGCGCCGCCCCGAGGCGCCCGTAGGCAAGCGGCTTGCCCGGCTTGATCGCCAGTTTCCACAGGTCCAGCCGCCCTTCCTGCCGCACGGCGGCCACGACGTGATCTTCCTCCCCGACGGAGACCCCGCCGCTCGTCAACACGACGTCCGCCCCATCGGCCGCCCGCCGCAGCGCCGCCCGGGTTTCTTCGAAACGATCCGGCACCACGCCATGATCCTCGACCAGGCAGCCGAGCTCTTTGAGCAAGGCGCGCAGCAGATAGCGGTTCGAATTGTAGATCTGGCCCGGACCGAGCGGCTGTCCCGGCATCACCAGCTCGTCGCCCGTCGAAAAGAGGGCGACCCGTACGCGGCGGCGCACCGGGAGGGTGGCATAACCCACGGCGGCCGCAAGCGCCAGCGCCTGCGGACTCAGGCGGGTGCCTGCCGTCAGGATCTCGCTTCCCAGAGCGATTTCACTGCCCGCCCGCCGCACCGATTCCCACGGATACGGAACGTGGTGGAAGATGACTTCGTCTCCTTCCACCTCCACCCGCTCCTGCATCACGACCGCATCGGCCCCCTCGGGCAAGGGCGCACCGGTGAAGATGCGCGCGGCGCTGCCCGGCTCGAGCGGCACGCCGACCGAGCCCGCCGGAATTCGCTGGCGTACCGGCAGACGCGCGCCAAGGTGCGCGACGTCGGCGCAGCGCACGGCATAGCCATCCATCGCCGCCGTGTCCTGGCGGGGCAAGGCGATCGGAGAATAGAGGGTCTCCGACAAGACGCGCCGCTCCGCCTCCAGCGTCTCGATCAGTTCTTCTTCGAGCACCGGCTCCGCGGCCGTGAGCAAGCGGGACAAGCCCTCTTCGAACGACATCAGGCTTTGCGCCATTTCCTTTTCCTCTCTTGGGGATTCATTGTGCCCCGCCTTCCTGAGGACTTTAGGGCGAAGGGCATTCTCCGCGCGCCTCGCAGGCAAGCGTCGCCAGGAAGGACTCTGCCCGTGCCACTTCGCGCGACCGCGCCATGGGCGGCAGACTGGACCACAGAATCTTACCGTAACCGCGCGTCGCCATGCGCGGATCGCAGATACACAGCACGCCGCGGTCGCGCTCGCTGCGGATGAGCCGTCCCGCACCCTGTTTGAGTTGGATCGTAGCACGCGGCAACTGCAACAAGGCAAAGGGCGACTCCCCCTGCGCTTCGAGCCGGGCCATGCGCGCGGCGAGCACGGGATCGTCTGGCGGGGCGAACGGCAGCTTGTCGATGATGACGAGCGAGAGCGCCTCGCCGGCGACGTCCACTCCTTCCCAGAAACTCTGGCTGCCGACGAGTACGGCCCGCGGCGTGGCGCGAAAGCGCTCGAGCAGGGCATGGCGCGATCCTTCGCCCTGCACCATCACCGTGTACTCTACCCCCAAGCGCGCTCGCAGACCCTCACCCAGGCGCTGCATCGCCTTGAGCGAGGTACAAAGCACGAAAGCCCGCCCTTCGGCGGCACGGATCAGCCGCTCGGCCAATTCCTCCACCGCCGGCAGATGCTGCGGCGAACCCGGCTCCGGCATCCCTTGGGGCACCAGCAGCAAAGCCTGGCGGCGATAGTCGAACGGGCTCGCCCAGATTCCTTCCCGCACCGGCAGTTCCTCGTCGAACAGGCCAAGGTCACGGCGAAAATGCGCGAACGAACCGGCCACTGCGAGCGTCGCCGAAGTCATCACCCAGGCCCGCTCCCCGCCGCCGATGAGCCGGGAAAAAGCCGGCCCCGCTTCGATCGGCGTACGGTGCAGGGTGAGCCGCGTGCCGACCGCCTCCACCCAATGCACGAAGCGCTCCTCCCCTTCGCCCCACTGGGTGAGCAGGCGCTCCAAGGCCTCGGCCCTGGCCGCGAGCCGCGGCAGGTTCTCGCTGCGTTCCTGCTGGCTTGCCAGCGCCTCACGCAAGGCCGCCGCACTCGCCGTCAAGGTCTGCAGGGCCGATTCGAACCCGACGGCCTGCTCCAGCGCCTGCTGCCGCGGCCAGCGCAGCGTCTCGGCCGGCAGGCTCAGCCGCAGGTCCTTCACCGCCTTGTCGAAGGCGTCGATCGCCTCGCGTAGCGGCCGGAAATCCGGCGCCGCCACCAGCGCCTCCACCCGGGCATCGCGCACGAGCTCCAAGCACTGGCTCGACGCCAGGCTCTCACCGAAGAAAACCGCCGCGAGCTCGGGCAGCTGATGCGCCTCGTCGAACACCACCAGGTCCGCCTCGGGCAAGAGACCGCCCACCCCCTCGTCGCGCAGCACCAGATCGGAGAAAAAGAGGTGGTGGTTCACCACCACGCACTCGGCCTCCTGCGCCGCGCGCCGCGCCTTCATGAGGAAGCACTCCTGCCAATGAGGACAGTCCTGACCGAGACAGTTGTCGCGCGAGGACGTGGCGAAGACCCAGGCGAAGGCATCCTCGGGCACTTCGGGACATTCCGCCTTGTCGCCGGACGTCGTGTGCTGGGCGAAGCGCGCGATGCGACGCAAGAGCGCCGCATCTTCGGCGGTGGTGAAGCGGCCGTGGGCAAGATTGCGTTCGAGGTGGTAGTGGCAAACGTAGTTCTGGCGCCCCTTGAGGAGCGCCGTTCGCACCGGAATCTTCAACGCCTCCTTCAGACGCGGCAGGTCACGGTGAAAGAGCTGATCCTGCAAGGTCTTCGTGCCGGTCGACACGATCACCTTGCGCCCGGAGAGCAAGGCCGGCAGCAGATAGGCAAAGGTCTTGCCGGTGCCGGTGCCGGCCTCGGCGAGCAGCACCGCTTTCTCCTCGATGGCGCGGACCACCGCGAGCGCCATCTCGTGCTGCTGCGGCCGATGGACGAAACCGGGAATCGCCGCGGCGAGCCGTCCGCCCGGGCCGAGCTCCTCTTCGATGCGCGCCTCGAGCGTCTCCCCGTCCATTGCCGCTTCCGTCAGCCGGGCCGATGGGCTTCGGCCAGATAATCGCGCGTGCGCATCTCGATCAGGCGGCTCGCGGTACGGGCGAACTCGTGCGCGTTCAAGCCCTCACGGTAGAGCTCCTGCGGTTCGGCTGCGGCGGTGGCGATCAGTTTCACCCGATGATCGTAGAGCACGTCGATGAGCCAGGTGAAGCGCCGCGCCTGCGAGGACTGCGCCGGCCCCATGCGGGGAATGCCGCTCAGGAGCACCGTGTCGTGTTCGCGCGCGATTTCCAGGTAGTCGTTCTGCGAGCGCGGCCCGTCGCACAGCGCCGCGAAGGTGAACCAGATCACGTCTTGGTGCCGGCCGAGATAGGGAATCTCGCGCTCGAAGAGCTCGAGCATGCCTGGCACGGGATCTTGGCCCGTCAGGCGCCGAAAGTCCTCTCGCAATTTCGCCTCGTTCTCCGGCGAAGGCGGCACGAGGTAGAGCTCGACGTTCTCCAGGGTACGCAGGCGGTAGTCGGTGCCGGAATCGACCTCCAGCACGTCGAAGGTGCGTTCGATGAGCGCGATGGTGGGCAGAAAATTCACCCGCATGAGCCCATTGGGATAGAGCCCGTGCGGGGGATAGTTCGAGGTGAGCACGAAGGCCACGCCGCGCGCGAGCAGCGCTTCCAGCAGCCGCCCCAGGATCATGGCATCGGCGATGTCCGAGACGTGGAATTCGTCGAAACACAGCAGCCGCACCTCGGCGGCGATGTCCTCGGCCACCTTCGCCAAGGGATCGGGCACTTCGCGGTGCCGCCGCAGGTCTTCATGCACGCGCTGCATGAAGGCATGGAAATGCACCCGGCGCTTGGCGGCAAAGGGACAAGCGGCAAAGAACACGTCCATCACGAAGCTCTTGCCGCGCCCCACCCCGCCCCAGAGGTAGACGCTGCGCACCGCCGGCTCGGGCGGCGCCGTCTCCTTGGCCGCGAAGACGCGGCGCAGCAAGCCCAGCGGCGAGCGCGACGATCCTTCGGTGCGCGACCGGGCCCCTGCGCCGCGGCACAGGTCCTCGCACAGCCGCTGGAGGCGCTCGACGGCGCGGCGCTGCGCCGGATCAGGACGATAGCCCCGCTCGGCGAGCGCCGCCTCATAGGCCGCGACGATGTCGCCCGCCGCAGCCGCAACCTGCTCGGCCATCAGAAATGCAGAGGCCGGCGATCGACCGCCAGCGCCGCCTCGTGCATCACCTCGGACAGCGTCGGGTGGGCATGGCAGATGCGCGCAATGTCCTCGGCAGCGGCGCCGAACTCCAGCGCTACCACCGCCTCGGCGATGAGCTCGGAGGCGTTCGCCCCGATGATGTGCACGCCCAGGATACGGTCGGTCTTGGCACAGGCGATCATCTTGATGAAACCCTGCGGCGCCCCCATGCCCAACGCCCGACCGTTGGCAAGGAAGGGGATCTTGCCGACGCGATACTCCGCGCCCTCGGCCTTGAGCTGGGCTTCGGTCTTGCCCACCCAGGCGATCTCGGGCGCCGTGTAGATCACCCACGGGATGGCGTCGTAATTCACGTGCCCCGCCTGCCCGGCGATGCGCTCGGCCACCATCACCCCTTCTTCCATCGCCTTGTGCGCGAGCATGGGACCGCGCACCACGTCGCCCACCGCCCAGACGTTGGGCAGGTTGGTGCGGCAGTGCTCATCGACCGCGATCTGGCCGCGCTCATTGACCTGCAACCCGACTTCCTCGGCGCCGAGCCCTTCGGTATTGGGCACACGCCCCACCGAGACGATGACTCGGTCGGCCTCCAGCGTCTGCTCCTTGCCCTCCTGGTCGCGGTAGCGCAAAACCGCCCCGTCACCCTTCAGCTCGGCCCCCTCGATGGTGACGCCGAACTGGAACTTCAAGCCCTGCTTGGTGAAGAGCGACAGTGCCTCCTTGGCCACGTCCGCGTCGGCGGCGGCAAGGAAGTCGGGCAGCGCTTCGAGGATGGTCACTTCCGACCCCAGACGGCGCCACACCGACCCCATCTCGAGCCCGATCACGCCCGCACCGACGATGACGAGCCGCTCGGGCACGACCTGCAGCTCGAGCGCTCCCACGTTGTCGCACACGATGCGGTTGTCTACCGGCAGGTTCGGCAGGTGACGCGCCTTGGAGCCAGTGGCCACGATCACGTGCTTGGCGAGCACCGTCTCCTCGCCCACGCGGATTTGCCAGGATTCCCCCTCGCGGCCGAGAAACCGCCCGTGGCCCGGCAGCAAGCTCACCTTGTTCTTGCGAAAGAGCCCCTTGATCCCCTGGGTGAGCTGGGTGACGATGCCAGCCTTGCGCTGCATCATCGCCGGCACGTCGATCGCGAGCCCCTGGACACGAATGCCTTGACCGGCAAACGTATGCGCCGCCTCTTCATAGAGGTGCGACGTGTGCAGCAGCGCCTTCGACGGAATGCAGCCCACGTTGAGGCAGGTGCCGCCCAGGCGCGGTTCGCCCTTGGGGTCGGCATACGGGTTGGATTCACAACAAGCAGTCTTGAAGCCGAGCTGTGCGGCGCGGATGGCCGCGACGTAACCGCCGGGCCCGCCGCCGATCACCAGTACGTCGAAACTTTGCATCGATCCTTCCTCCTCGTGACGAAAAAGGGGCGGCCCGCGCCGCCCCCGCGGCACTCACACGCCAAAGAGCAGGCGCGCCGGATCTTCCAGAGCCTCTTTGATCGTCACGAGTCCCAGCACCGCCTCGCGCCCGTCGATGATTCGATGGTCGTACGAAAGCGCCAGGTAGTTGATCGGACGGATCACGATCTGGCCGTTCTCGACCACCGGACGGTCTTTGGTGGCGTGGATGCCGAGGATGGCCGATTGCGGCGGGTTGATGATCGGCGTGGAGAGCATGGAGCCGAACACCCCGCCGTTGGAGATGGAGAAGGTACCTCCAGTGAGATCTTCGAGCGACAGACGTCCATCCTTGGCCTTGGCACCGAACTCGGCGATCTTCTGCTCGATCTCGGCCATGGAGAGCTGGTCGGCGTCGCGCAGGATGGGCACCACCAGACCGCGCGGCGAACCCACGGCGATGCCGATGTCGATGTAGCCGTGGTAGATGATGTCGTCGCCATCGACCGAGGCGTTGAGGATGGGAAACTTCTTCAAGGCGGCGCAGGCGGCCTTGACGAAGAAGCTCATGAAGCCAAGGCGCACGCCGTGTTCCTTCTCGAACTTCTCACCGTACTTCTTGCGCAGCTCAATGACCGCGGCCATGTTGACCTCGTTGAAGGTGGTCAGCATGGCGTTTTCGTTCTTCGACTGCAGCAGGCGTTCGGCGATGCGCTTGCGCAGCTTGGTCATGGGCACGCGCTGCTCGGGACGCTCCCCGCTCACGGCGACGGGCGGCACGGCGGGCGCAGCGGCCACGACCGGCTTGGCAGCCGCCGGCTGAGCCGCGAGCGCGTCTTCCTTGGTGATGCGTCCGCCGCGCCCGCTACCGGCGACGCTCTCGGGCGCCACCCCTTTTTCTTCCAGGATCTTGCGCGCGGCAGGGCTCGCCACGGCAGCCGTCGCTGCGGCTTGGGCCGCGGGCTGGGCCGTCGGTGCAGGCGCCGCAGCCGCCGCCGGCTCACCGGCAGACGGTTTGGCCTCGGTATCGATCTGGGCGATCACCTCGCCCGAGGTGACGGGAGCCCCATCCCCCTTGAGGATCTTCACCAGCACCCCATCGGCGGGGGCGGGCGTCTCGAGCACCACTTTGTCGGTCTCGATATCGACGAGGTTCTCGTCGCGACGGACGAATTCCCCTTCCTTCTTGTGCCAGGCCACC
Source organism: Tepidiphilus thermophilus (assembly GCF_001418245.1). Classification (NCBI taxonomy): domain Bacteria; kingdom Pseudomonadati; phylum Pseudomonadota; class Hydrogenophilia; order Hydrogenophilales; family Hydrogenophilaceae; genus Tepidiphilus; species Tepidiphilus thermophilus. Next base: position 13,493 of record NZ_LIPU01000007.1, on the reverse strand, counting down.
AGCGAGGCTTCGGCCACCGATTCGGACAGCTGCGGCACTTTCACTTCGATCAACATATCATTCTCCTGACGGTCTGGTAGGCGCTCAATCGGCCAGGATCGGGCCAAACGCCCCCTCGATCACGGCTTTCTGCTGTGCCACGTGCTTGGCGAGATAGCCCACGGCGGGCGAGGAACTGGCTGGGCGAGACACGAGCAACAGCCGACGACCGCGCCCGAGCTCGTTCTTCAGGTGCTGGCGCGACAGCAGCCAGTACCACACGCCCTGGTTGCGCGGCTCTTCCTGTACCCAGACGAGTTCCTTGGCCTGGGCGAAAGGCTTGAGGGCGGCGTTGAGCGCCTCGGCCGGGAAGGGATAGAGCTGCTCCAACCGGATGATGGCCGTATCGTCGATCCCTTTCTCGCGCCGGTAGGCGAGCAGCTCGTAATAGATCTTGCCCTGGCACAGCAGCACGCGCTTGACCTTCTTCGGCGCGAGCTCTTCGACTTCGCCGATCACGGTCCGATAGCCGCCGCGCAGGAAGTCCTCCATGGGGGAAGCGGCCTCTTTCAGGCGCAGCAGCGACTTGGGCGTGAACACCACCAGGGGCTTGCGCACGCGCCGCAGCATCTGGCGGCGCAGCAGATGGAAGATCTGCGCTGCGTTGGTAGGCACGCACACCTGCCAGTTGCGCTCGGCCGACAGCTGCAGATAACGCTCGATGCGCGCCGAAGAGTGCTCGGGCCCTTGCCCCTCATAGCCGTGCGGCAGCAGCAAGGTGAGCCCGCACAAGCGCCCCCACTTGGCTTCGCCCGAGGCGATGAACTGGTCGATCACCACCTGCGCGCCGTTGGCGAAATCGCCGAACTGTGCCTCCCAGATGGTGAGCTGGTTCGGCTCGGTGATGGCATAGCCGTAGTCGAAGCCCAGCGTCCCTTCTTCCGAGAGGGTGGAATCGTAGACGTAGAACGGCGCCTGCCCTTCCTGGATGTTCTGCAGCGGAACGTAGGTGCCTTCGTCGCGCCGCTCGCGCTTCTGGTCGTGCAGCACCGCGTGGCGGTGGAAGAAGGTACCGCGGCCCACGTCCTCGCCCGAGAGCCGCACGCCGAACCCTTGCGCGACCAAGGAAGCATAAGCGAGATTCTCGCCAAAGCCCCAGTCGGCCGGCATCTCGCCACGCCCCATCGCCCGCCGGTCCTCGATGATCTTCTGCACCCGCGGATGCAGCTCGAAACCTTCGGGGATCGTGGTGAGCCGCTCGGCCAGGCGCCGGTATTCGGCCGCCGGAATGGACGTGTCGCACTCGTCGGTGTATTCCTGCCGGATGAACGGGGTCCAGTCGATGGCGTGCTTGCGCACGACGTTGGCCACTACCGGGTTGTAGAGGAGCTCGCCCCGGTCGAGATGTTCGCGGTATTCCTGGATGTAGCGCTCGGGGTCGTCCGGGGCGATCACGCCGCTCTGCACGAGGTGATCGGCATAGAGTTTGCGCGTACCCGGATGCTGCCGGACACGGCGATACATCAGCGGCTGGGTCACCGCCGGCTCGTCCTGTTCGTTGTGCCCGAGCTTGCGGAAGCACACGATGTCCACCACCACGTCTTTCTTGAACTCCTTGCGGAATTCCATGGCGAGCTGCATCACGAAGGCCACCGCCTCGGGATCGTCGCCATTGACGTGGAAGATGGGCGCCTCCGCCATCTTGAAGATGTCGGTGCAGTAGGTCGAGGAGCGCAGGTCGCGCGGATCGGACGTGGTAAAGCCGATCTGGTTGTTGATGACGATATGCACCGCGCCGCCCACGCCATAGCCGCGCGTCTGGGCAAAGTTGAGCACCTCCTGGTTCACCCCCTGCCCGGCCACCGCCGCGTCGCCGTGGATGATGATCGGCACGACCTGATCCTTGGCTTCCGCCGGGTCGCGGCGCTGCTGGCGGGCGTAGGCCGAGCCGAGCACGACGGGGTTGACGATCTCGAGGTGCGAGGGGTTGAACATGAGCGAGAGGTGCACCGGCCCGCCCGGGGTGAGCACGTCGCTCGAAAAGCCCATGTGGTACTTCACGTCGCCGGCGGTGAGCTCTTCGGCCTTCTTGCCTTCGAATTCGGCAAAGAGCATGGCCGGCGGCTTGCCAAGGACATTGACCAGCACGTTGAGACGCCCGCGGTGCGCCATGCCGATGACGACCTCCTGCGCCCCGTGCCGGCCGGCCACGCGGATCGCCTCGTCGAGCGCAACGATGGCCGACTCGCCCCCTTCGAGCGAGAAGCGTTTCTGGCCTACGTAGCGGGTGTGCAGGTAGCGCTCCAGGGTTTCGGCCGCGGTGAGCCGCTCGAGGATGCGCTTCTGCTGATCGACCGTGAGTCTCGCCTTGCCATGCACCGGCTCGAAGCGCGCCTGCAGCCAGCGTTTCTGCGCCGTGTCGGTGAGGTACATGTACTCGACGCCCACGGTGCGGCAATACGTCTGACGCAGCGCCTCGAGGATCTCGCGCAACGTGGCCGTCTGCTTCTCCAGCCCGCGGAAGGAGCCGACGTTGAACTCGCGGTTGAGGTCGGCTTCCGTGAGCCCGTACGTGGCCGGTTCGAGCTCCTCGACGCGCGGCTTCTCGTGCATCTTCAGGGGGTCGATGTCGGCCACACGGTGCCCGAGGAAGCGGTGCGCGTTGATGAGCTGCAGCACGCCCACCTGGCGCTGGCCATCGTCGGTACCGGCCTTGACGAAACGCACCGGCCCCATCTTGGCCATCTGCTCGAACGCAGCGCGGATCGGGGCGTGCGGCACCTCCTGCTCTGGCCCTGGCCCCTGGCGCAGAGCGTCGAAATAATGCCGCCACTCTTCGGGGACCGAATCCGGATCGGCGAGATAGTGCTCGTAGAGCTCCTCGACGAACGGGGCGTTGGCCCCGAAGAGGACGGTCGTGTCCTGGAATTCCTTGTACATGGGGATTCTCTCTTTCAGGCTCGAGCCTGTATTCCGATCATACGGCGCTTCAGCCCCGAGCTTCCAGCGGCACGACGTCGCGGCGCGGAGCACCGACATAGAGCTGACGCGGACGGCCGATCTTGTATTCGGGATCGGTGATCATCTCTTCCCACTGCGAGAACCAGCCCACGGTGCGCGCGAGCGCGAAGATGCAGGTGAACATCGAGGTCGGGATACCGATGGCACGCTGCACGATGCCGGAGTAGAAGTCCACGTTGGGGTAGAGCTTCTTCTCGACGAAGTATTCGTCTTCCAGCGCGATCTTCTCCAGCGCCATGGCCAGCTTGAAGAGCCGGTCGTTTTCCAGCCCCAGCTCCTGCAGCACCTCGTAGCAGATCTTGCGCATGAGCTTGGCGCGCGGATCGTAGTTCTTGTAGACGCGATGGCCGAAGCCCATGAGCTTGAAGGGATCGTTCTTGTCCTTGGCCCGCTTGATGTACTCGCCCACTCGCGAGACGTCGCCGATCTCCTCGAGCATGCGCAGACAGGCCTCGTTGGCGCCGCCGTGCGCCGGCCCCCACAGGCAGGCGATGCCGGCGGAAATACAGGCGAAGGGGTTCGCGCCGGAGGAACCGGCCAGGCGCACGGTGGAAGTGGAAGCGTTCTGCTCGTGATCGGCGTGCAGCGTGAAGATCACGTCCATGGCGCGCACCAGCACCGGGTTGGGCTCGTACTTCTCGCAGGGCGTGCCAAACATCATGTGCAGGAAGTTCGCGGCGTACGAGAGGTCGTTGCGCGGATACATGAAGGGCTGGCCCACGTTGTACTTGTAAGCCATGGCCACGATGGTGGGCATCTTGGCCACCAGACGGATGAAGGAGATCGTGCGGTGCTCGGCGTCGCCGAAATCGAGCACGTCGTGGTAGAAAGCCGAAAGAGCCCCCACCACCCCGACCATCACCGCCATGGGATGCGCGTCGCGGCGAAAGCCGGTGAAGAAACGGTTCATCTGGTCGTGCAGCATGTTGTGACGCCGCACGCGGTTGTCGAAGTCTTCCAGTTCGGCCTTGGAGGGAAGCTCGCCGTTGCGCAGCAGATAGGCCACCTCGATGAAGGAGCACTGCTCGGCCAGCTGCTCGATGGGATAGCCGCGGTAGAGGAGCTCCCCTTTGTCTCCGTCGATGTAGGTGATGGAAGAGCGGCAGCTCGCGGTGGAGAGAAAACCGGGGTCGTAGGTGAAATGCCCCGTCTCGGCCCCGAGCTTGCGGATGTCGATCACGTCGTTGCCGAGCGTGCCCGAGAGGATGGGATAGTGATATTCCTTGCCGTCGATGACGAGCGTCGCCTTGCGTTCCGTGCTCATGCGTTTTCTCCTTGATTTTCGAGGGATCCCCGTCCCTCTTCACCCATCAGGCGCGTGCGTCGATGCCTTCTCACGCCGCGCAGTTTCTCGACCATCCCGACCCAGCGTGGCGACGGAATGGGTCGGGTACCGTTGACGAGGGCCCAGAGTTCATGGTCTTCCAGTGCCAGCAGCTCTTCCAGAATTGCGAGTTCCTCGTCGTCGAGCCGCTCGAACTCGACCGCCAGGAAATCCTGGAAGATCAGGTCGAGTTCGAGCAGGGCCCGCCGGCAGTGCCAGCGGATCCGTCCCTTGGGGCTCGTCATACCGCACGCGAGACCATCAGCTCCTTGATCTTGCCGATGGCCTTGGTGGGGTTGAGATGCTTGGGACAGACGTCGACGCAGTTCATGATCGTATGGCAGCGGAAGAGCCGATACGGATCGTTGAGATCGTCGAGCCGCTGGCTGGTGGCCGTGTCGCGCGTATCGGCGATGAAACGGTAGGCGTTCAACAACCCGGCCGGGCCGACGAACTTGTCCGGGTTCCACCAGAAGGACGGACAGGAAGTCGAGCAGCACGCGCACAGGATGCACTCATAGACGCCGTTCAGCTCCTCGCGCTCCTCGGGCGTCTGCAGGCGCTCGCGCTCGGGTGGAGGATCGTCGTTGATGAGATACGGCGTGATCGAATGGTACTGCTTGAAGAACTGCGTCATGTCGACGATGAGGTCGCGGATCACCGGCAGGCCCGGCAGCGGCCGCAGCACGATGGGCTGTGTCAGGCTGTCGATGTCGGTGAGGCAGGCCAGACCGTTCTTGCCGTTGATGTTCATCGCATCCGACCCGCACACCCCTTCGCGACAGGAGCGGCGGAACGACAGCGAATCATCCTTGGCCTTGAGGCGCACCAGCGCCTGCAGCAGCTTTTTGTCGGTCGGCTCGAGCTCGACCGAAATGTCTTGCATGTAGGGTTTCTGATCCTTGTCGGGATCGTAGCGATAGATGCGGAACTGCACCACTCGGGTCATGGTCGGTTCTCCCGCCGGTCAGTACGTGCGCTTGGCAAGCGCGATGGGTTGGGTGTCGGGGTTGAGCGGCTTGAGATTCACCGGCTTGTACACGAGCCGGTTGCCGTCACGGAACCACAGGGTATGCTTGAGCCACTCCTTGTCGTTGCGCCCGTTGGGGAATTCGGGGGTGTCGGGACAATCGTCGCGCACGTGCGCCCCGCGGGATTCCTTGCGCGCCGCCGCCGAGATCATCGTCGCCTTGGCCACCTCGATGAGATTTTCGAGCTCGAGCGCCTCCATGCGCGCCGTATTCCACACTTTGGAATGGTCGCGGATGGCCGTACGACGTACGCGTTCCTCGACCTCGAGGATCTTCTGCACGCCTTCCTCGAGCATGTCCTTGAAGCGAAATACGCCGGCGTGTTTCTGCATCGTGCGCTGCAGCTCGAGCAGCACGTCGGCCACCGGCTCGCCTTCTTTCTGGTTCTCGAGACGCGCCAGGCGCGCGAGGCTCGGCTCGGCCGCATCCTTGGGCAGCTCACGCAGCGTGAGGTTGCCGCTCTTGATGTCGGCCACGGCAGTCTCGGCCGAAGCCTTGCCGAAGACGAGCAGGTCGAGCAGCGAGTTGGTCCCCAGACGGTTGGCACCGTGCACCGACGCGCAGGCGCACTCGCCGGCGGCATAGAAGCCGGGGACCGGCGCGTTCGGGTCGCCATCCTGGGGCATCACCACCTGGCCCTTGTAGTTTGTCGGAATGCCACCCATCATGTAGTGGCAGGTGGGCACGACCGGAATCGGCTCCTTGATCGGGTCGACCCCGGCGAACTGGATGGAGATCTCGCGGATGCCCGGCAGCCGCTTCATGATGATCTCGGGCGAGAGGTGCGTGATGTCGAGCAGCACGTAGTCCTTGTTCGGCCCGCAGCCGCGCCCTTCGTTGATCTCGGTGACCATGGCGCGGGCGACGACGTCGCGCGAGGCCAGATCCTTGAGGTTGGGCGCGTAGCGCTCCATGAAGCGCTCGCCGTTGCAGTTGCGCAGGATGCCGCCTTCGCCGCGCACGCCCTCGGTGATGAGCACGCCGGCGCCGGCAACGCCCGTGGGGTGGAACTGCCAGAACTCCATGTCCTCGAGCGGGATGCCTGCGCGCGCGGCCATTCCCAGGCCGTCACCGGTATTGATGAAGGCGTTGGTCGAAGAGTGGTAGATGCGCCCCGCCCCGCCGGTGGCGAAGATGGTGGCCTTGGCGTGGAAGATCGCCACTTCGCCCGTCTCGAGCTCGAGCGCCGTGACGCCGAGCACGTGCCCTTGGCTGTCGCGGATGAGATCGAGCGCCATCCATTCGACGAAGAAGTGCGTGCGCGCACGCACGTTGCGCTGGTAGAGCGCGTGCAGCATCGCGTGCCCGGTGCGGTCGGCCGCGGCGCAGGAGCGCATCACCGGCGCCTCGCCGTAGTTCATCGAATGCCCGCCGAAGGGACGCTGATAGATCTTGCCTTCGTCGGTGCGGTCGAACGGCATGCCGAAGTGCTCGAGCTCGATGACCACCTCGTTGGCCTTGCGGCACATGAATTCGATCGCATCCTGGTCACCCAGCCAGTCGGAACCCTTGACGGTATCGTACATGTGCCAGTGCCAGTGATCCGGCGTGGAGTTGCCCAGCGAGGCAGCCACCCCCCCCTGCGCCGCCACGGTGTGCGAGCGCGTGGGGAAGACCTTGGTGAGTACCGCCGTGCGCAGCCCCGCTTCGGCCAGTTGCAGCGCCGCGCGCAGGCCGGCGCCGCCGGCACCGACGATCACGGCATCGAACGTATGCTTCGCGACTTTCACGGTCAGAGTCTCCACAGGATTTTGGCCGCCCAGCCGGCGTAGCCGACGAGCAGGAAGAGCGTGATGAGGTGCAGCGCCAGGCGCAGCCCCAGCGGCTTGACGTAGTCCATCCAGATGTCGCGCACGCCGACCCAGGCATGATAGGCAAGCGACATGAAGAAGAGGAAGGTGAGGAAGCGCATCAGCCCGCCCGAGAAGAGCGCCGACCAATGCTCGTAATCCATCTTGGGCAGCGTGAGCGCCGCGAAGGCGAACACGATGGTATAGAGCGCCATGTACGTGGCGGTGGCACGCTGGGCGAGCCAGTCGCGCAGACCGTAGTGGGCGCCGACGACGAGACGTTTCACCATAGCCAGACTCCCAGGATCACGGTGAGCGTGAGGCTGACGATCAGCACCAGCCGCGCACTCTGGCGCGCGGGTTCGAGCTCGATGCCCTTGTGCAGATCGAGCAGCAGGAAGCGGATGCCGGCGCAGAAGTGGTGCAGGTAGGCCCACAGCAGGCCGAAGAGGATCAGCTTCACCAGCGGATGGCCGACGATCGCCTTATAGGTGGCAAAGGTCTCGGGTGAAGACACGCTCAGGTCGAACAGATACAACAGGAACGGCAACAGCAGGAACAATCCGGCCCCGCTGATCCGATGCAGAATCGAGACGATCCCCGGCAACGGCAGCCGAATTTCCCGTAGGTCGAGAAACTTGGGCCGCGCCTTTCGTGCCACGCTTGCTTCGCTCATCGCGCTTGCTCCCTTGGTCACACACACGCGTCCGCCGTCGCGGACGCACCCTCGAAAAAACGGTGCTCGCCGACCCGGTGCTCAGGTCAGCTCGTTGTGGTAGTGGTATTGCGTGGTGAGATAGCGCCCGCGGCGCCATTCCACCGGCCGATCGTTGTAAGTATACGTCACGCGCTCCACCGACAGAAGCGGCGTTCCCTCCTTCACGCCCAGCGTCTCGGCCGCCATGCGGTCGGCGGCCACGGCGCGGATGTGCTCCTCGGCCCGCAGCATGCGCACCCCGAAGCGCGTCTCGAAGAAACTGTAGAGCGAGCCTTTCCACTCCTTGAGCGTGTCGAGCGTGAGCCCCTCGAACACCTCCCCGGGAAGGTAGATCTCGTCGAGCACCACGGGCTTGCCAGAAAACTTGAGCACGCGCCGCAGGATGATGATAGGATCGCCCACGGGAATTTGCAGCACACGCGCCGCCTCTTGTCCCGCCTTGGCGCGCCAGCAGTCGAGCGGCACGCTCTGCGGCTGGGTCAGGCTGCCGTCGTCGGGCACGAGCCGCAGAAAACGGAAGAACTGGCGCGGATCGTGGTGCGAGACCACAAAAGTGCCTTTGCCCTGCTTGCGCACGAGCACGTTCTCGGCGGCCAGCTCATCGACGGCCTTGCGCACGGTGCCTTGCGAAACGCCGAAACGGGCCGCCAGCTCCTGCTCGCTGGGAATGGCCTCGCCCGGTCGCCATTCGCCGGATTCCAGCGCCTGGACGATCAACGATTTGATCTGCCGATACAACGGACTGAAGGTGGGTGCATTCGAGGCCATGTTCGTTATTTCAGCACAAAAAAGATAGGACGTCTACCGCATCTCCTATCTTATATAAGATATAAGACATGGATTGACAATCCCCCATCGCCGGACTAGGATTCCAAAGTTATCGTCCACCACGGAGAGCACCGATGAGCAAAGCCCCCGTTCGCGTCGCCGTCACCGGCGCCGCCGGTCAGATCGGCTACAGCCTGCTGTTCCGCATCGCCAGCGGAGAAATGCTGGGCAAAGATCAACCCGTCATTCTGCAGCTGCTCGACCTGCCCCAGGCCCAGAAGGCCGTCAAGGGCGTGATGATGGAGCTCGAAGACTGCGCCTTCCCGCTGCTCGCCGGCATGATCGCCACCGACGACCCCAACGTCGCTTTCAAAGACGCGCAGATCGCCCTGCTCGTGGGCGCGCGCCCGCGCGGCCCCGGCATGGAGCGCAAGGACCTGCTCTCCGAGAACGCCAAGATCTTCACCGTGCAGGGCAAGGCGATCGCCGAACACGCCAACCCCGACTGCAAGGTGCTCGTGGTCGGCAACCCCTGCAATACCAACGCCTACATCGCGATGAAAACCGCCGAGAAAGTCGGCCGCATTCCCTCCAAGAACTTCACCGCCATGCTGCGGCTGGACCACAACCGGGCGCTGGCGCAGCTGGCGATCAAGACCGGCCGGCCGGTGTCGAGCTTCGAGCACATCGTCGTCTGGGGCAACCACTCCCCTACCATGTACCCCGACTATCGCTTCTGCACCTCCAACGGCGAGTCGGTCAAAGATCTCATCAACGACGAAACCTGGTACCGCGAAGTCTTCATTCCCACCGTGGGCAAACGCGGCGCGGCCATCATCGAGGCGCGCGGCCTCTCTTCGGCCGCCTCCGCTGCCAACGCCGCCATCGACCACATCCGCGACTGGTGGCTGGGCACGAACGGCCGCTGGGTGACCATGGGTGTGCCTTCCGACGGTTCCTACGGCATCCCCGAAGGGATCGTCTTCGGCTTCCCCTGTGTGTGCGAGAACGGCGAATACCGCATCGTCCAGGGGCTGCCCATCGACGACTTCTCCCGCGAGCGCATCCTCGCCACGCTCAACGAACTCATGGAAGAGCGCGAAGGGGTCAAGGATCTCCTCGGCTGAGGCAAACCCCGAACAAAGCGTGTATCATGAAGGCACGTCGCCGCGCATTGCGGCCGCGTGCCTTTTTCTCGTCCTTCGCAGTCTCGATGCCGCCATGACCGAATCCAAGTTGCTGCGCCCGGCCCAAGTCCTCTTCGAACGCGAACGCCAGCTGCCCGACATCCCCGCCGTCGACCACTACGCCGGCAGCGAGAAGTTCATGCGCCGGGCGCTGGCCTTGCAGGCCGAGATGGGGCCCGTGTTCGACGTCACGCTCGATTGCGAAGACGGCGCACCGGCCGGCAATGAAAAGGCACACGCAAAGATGTGCGCCGAGCTCGCCGTCTCGAGCGAAAACCGCCACGGCCGCGTCGGCGTGCGCATCCACGATCTCACCCACCCGCACTGGCTGCGCGATCTGGAAACCATCCTGCCGATCGCCGCAGGCCGCCTTGCCTACCTCACCGTGCCCAAGGTGCGCTCGGCGCGCGACGTGCGCACCGTGCGCGAAGCGATGCGCCCGCTGTTGCCGCCCGGCACTCGGCCCCCGCCGCTGCACGTGCTCATCGAAACGCCGGAGGCGCTCGCCGAAGTCGCGCGCATCGCCCATGAACCGGGCGTGGAATGCCTCGATTTCGGTCTGATGGATTTCGTCTCTTCGCACCGCGGCGCGATCGGGGCAGAGGCGATGCGCTCGCCCTTGCAGTTCGAACACCCCCTGATCCGCCGCGCCAAGGCCGAGATCGCCGCCGCCGCGCACGCCGCGACCATCGTGCCGGCGCACAACGTCTGCACCGAGCTAGAGGATGCCTCCCTCGTCTATGCCGACGCACATCGCGCCCGCACCGAGTTCGCCTTCCTGCGCATGTGGAGCATCCATCCCAACCAGATCCGCCCCATCCTCGAAGCGATGCAACCCAGCGCGGCAGAGATCGAAGACGCGGTGCGCATCCTCACCGCAGCCCAAGACGCCGCCTGGGGTCCGATCCGCGACGCGGGCCACCTTCACGACCGCGCCTCCTACCGCTATTATTGGGCCGTGCTGCAGCAGGCGCGGCGCACCGGCATCGCGCTCGCCGACGAAATCCTGCATCGATTCTTCGGATCCGAATCGTGAACCGCCCGCCCTTTTTCGCGCCACGGCGCTTTCCCCGCTGGCTCGTCCCCTTGCTTCTGGCGCTGCCGGTGGCCGGCGCCAACGGGCAATCCTATCCTTCGCTTTCCGCGGAGGAATTCCGCGCCTGCCTCGAGCGCCTCGCCCCCGAAGCCGAGCGGCGCGGCATCCCGGCCGAGCGCTTTTCCGCCCTCACGGCCAGCCTCAGCCCCGACCCGAGCGTGATCGCCCGGCTGGATCGTCAGCCCGAATTCGTCATCCCCATCTGGCAGTATCTCGCCAACCTCGTCGATACGCGCCGCATCCAGACGGCGCAGGAGAAGCTGCACGAGAATGAAGGCTTGCTGCGCTACGTCGAGGCCACCTACGACGTCGACGCCGAGCTCGTCGTCGCCTTCTGGGCGGTGGAGAGCAATTTCGGACAGAATCTCGGGCGCGACGACCTGCTGCAATCGCTCGCCACCCTGTCGTGCTTCGGCCGGCGGCAGAGCTATTTCCGCCCCGAATTCCTCACGGCGGTCGACATCCTCGAACGTGGAGAAACCGGCGCCGAGCGCCTGCGGGGTTCCTGGGCCGGCGCCTTCGGACAGACCCAGTTCATGCCCAGCACCTTCGCGCGCTACGCCGTCGACTTCGACGGCGACGGCAAGCGCGACCTCTATCATTCCCTGCCCGACGTTTTCGCTTCCACCGCCAACTTCCTGAAGCAAGCCGGCTGGCGGCGCGGCGAACCCTGGGCGATCGAAGTCGTACTGCCGCCCTCGTTCGATGTCCAGCTCGCAGGGCGCACGAAAAAACGCCCGACGAACGAATGGCTCGCCATGAGTCTTTCCCGCGCCGACGGCAAACCCTGGCCGCGCACCCTACCGGAAAAAGCCGCCCTGCTCTTGCCGGCCGGCCGCCAAGGCCCGGCGCTTCTGGCCTTTCCCAACTACGACGCGATCTTTCGCTACAACGCGGCCGAATCCTATGCCCTGGCGATCGGGCTCCTCTACGATGCGCTGAAAGATCCCCTGAAAGCCGCCCGCTTCGATCCCAAGCAGCCTTTCGTGCAAGCCTGGCCCACCGACGACCCGCCGCTCACCCGTTCGGAAACGCTGGAGTTGCAAGAACGCCTCTCCACCCTGGGCTACGATCCGGGCACCATCGACGGCGTGGCCGGCGCCCAGACGCGGGAGGCACTGAGCCGTTTCCAGCAGGAATGCGGCGGCCAGGCACTCGAAGCCGATGGCTGGCCCGGCACGAAGGCGCTGGAGCAGCTGCGGCGCTTCGAAGGCGGCTGCAACAAAACGCACTGAAACCAAAGCAGGCCCATTGCGCTTCGCTTCGTTCGCCGTGATCAACTCATGGAAGTGTTTTCACCTCTAAGAGTGCGCCCGTGCCGGGCGCACTCATAAAAAAAGAAGCCACCCAATCGGGTGGCTTCTCTGCTGCCAGGCGGTCCAACGTCCCGCCGCGGCGGGGCAGACGTCAGGCCTTCTGAATGTTCGACGCTTGCTTGCCTTTCGGCCCTTGCGTGACTTCGAAGCTGACTTTCTCGCCTTCCTTCAGGGTTTTGAAGCCCGGCATGTTGATCGCGGAGAAATGCGCGAACAGATCCTCACCGCCGTCATCGGGGGTGATGAAGCCGAACCCTTTGGAATCGTTGAACCACTTGACAGTACCAGTTGCCATGATGAAGCTTCCTTCGTTACTACTTTATTGAAACGGGCCATTCGACCCACGGTGTGCCGAGCAGGAATCGCGAATCTCCGCAAGCGGTGAAGACGATGCGCGCTTCGAACACTGTCGCTACGATACGCGCCTTTTACGCCGGCGTCAATACATTTTTCCCTGCGTGCAGATTTTTTTTACGCCAGCGCCCGCAGCATCCTCACGATGGCGAAACCGCCTGCCGTCGCCAGGAGCGATCCGCCCACGTGCAGCGCCAGCGCGACGAGCGCGAGCGCGAGGCGCCCGTGCTGCAGCAAGGCGAAGACTTCGGCGCTGAAGGTAGAGAACGTGGTCAGGCCGCCGCAAAACCCCGTGGTGAGGAAGAGGCGCCACCCCGCCGGGATCCCCGGACAGGCCGAAAACGCCGCGATCGCCGCGCCGATCACGAATCCGCCGATGAGGTTCGCCGCGAGCGTGCCCGGTGGCAGTTCGGGAAACCAGGCATTGAGCCGCACGCCCAGCTGCCAGCGCAGCAAAGCCCCCAGCGCCGCCCCCAGGGCAATCGCCACGGCCTGCGTCACGACCCCACCGCCGCTCATCGCCCGCTCCTCGCCGTCGGTTGTCGTTCAGCGGATTCCGCTGCGGAACAAGTCAAGATAGTTGTCGCCTGATTCATGCAATCACCTGCCTTCTATTTCAGCTTGGGTAGAGTCCCGAACGACGCTGTCCCGTTCCGGGTTGAGCGTGACGGCCCCGATCGGTGTCCAGTCCCGTGTCTGCCCGGACCAGCGCGCCGGGTGACGTTCGCGGGCTTGAAGATAGGTCTGGTGCCGTGCCGCCAGGATCGCATGGTCTTCCCCGGCATGCCGTTGGGCGGGGGTGACGTAGCGCAGGCCGCTGTGGCGGTGCTCGACGTTGTACCAGTGCACGAAGTGCTGTCCCCACTGGCGGGCTTCGTCCAGGCTGGCGAAGCCGCGCGCCGGGAATTC